>JAHQVM010000093.1 GCA_019634365.1 Flavobacteriaceae bacterium
ACCTTTCTTCCCATGATATCGTACACTTCGATCTGCTGAATGGCAGCCTGAGGCGATACGATGGTCAAAGCCCCTGTCGTTGGATTGGGCAACATGGCCACACTTTTTGAAAGTGTATCTTCTACACTTAGCACCCCATTGGTGAAGTACAGTGTAAAACGGTTGTGGAAGGTACCCGCCCCACTGGTGAACTCATAGGAATCCGCCTTCAGGTCGTGGTACAGTCCCGTGATGTTGTCCACCAGGTATACATCCGATTCGGTGAGCTGTGCCCCCTCGATGTCCGTGATGGAGATCTTGTAGGTGGTATTGGCCTCGATCTGGGTGGAATACCCCACCGGTACGGTGATCGAGCTCTCGAAGGCCTCCCGTGTCTGGATGCCCAGCTGCTGCTCCCCGTTGGGAAGGTGGGTGTACAGCGACACCACCGTTGCCAGCCTTCGGCTGTCGTAGCCCGGGTCCATCCCCTCTGTTGCGTTTTCGTTGAAGGCCAAAAGGGCCTGCTTCTGCATGGCGTACTCCCCGTTGGAGATGCTCAGCCACATACGCTCCTTTTCCTGCTCTCCGAACCTGAGGGTGTTGTTGTTGCCCGTCCTCCTCATCGCATTGGTGAAGGTGGCAGTTCCGGCCGCAGTGGCCTTGATCCCGAACCCTTGACCGGTCGAGATGTAACCGTTGGGCTGGGTCGATGTCCCAGGGTCGCTGGCCGCGGCCGTACCCCCGGACAGGTTGTACATCGAGATGTCCTCCATGGAGAAGTTCATGCTCCCGGCCCCAGGAAGGGATGGGCTCGGCGGCGTAAGGTGCTCCCAGAAGAAGACCTCGTCCACCATGGCGTTTGCGTTTATGAAATCGTCCGCAAAAATTGCAGAGGCATATGGGTTTGCCAATACATTCGGGCTTGCGTTTTTGTTATCGGCGGCCGTGGGGCCCGGTGTGTTTTGAAGTACCGTAAAATTAACGTCCCCGGTATTCAAGGTCCCGCCGTCATAGGTATAGTTGAATATCCCCCCGGGCTGTCCGTAACCCGCCTGTGGGCGAACAATGAACCCTTCTCCCGCTGGGATGACACCCGTGACCACTTCCGACCAGAAGTCGTTGTTGTCATCGGCGAAGTTCTCCGCACCAGGGAACATCGCTTCCACATCCGGGTGTGGTACGAAGTTGCCGGTAAGGGCATCCAGTACCAAAAAGGCACCGGCCCATACGCTCTGGCGCGTCTCACCGGTCATGGGGCTACCCAGAACCATAAAGTCCCGAGAGGCCAGGTTTGGTGTGGTAAGGTTTACGTTGATGGTACCGTTGTTAATCACCGCAGGATTGGCATCGGTCTGAACCACACTCCCTTGGTGCTCTACCACTAGGGTTCCGTCCACTTCGATATCACCGGCAACACTTGCGTAAGTACCTCCTGGGATTGTTAGTGTAACTCCGGTATTTATTGTTAGTTTACAGGCATCAAGATCTCCATTGGTGTCGGTGTTATAATTACCCGTAAGGATCACTTCATTGGTTGCATCGGGAGCTCCCGCTGGAATCCAGTTAAGTCCATCCCATGTTTTGGTAACTCCAGGACAAGAGGCAAAAGCCGCCAAAGGACCAAAATAATAGGTACCATCTAAGCCTGTGAAACTTCCTGTAAATGTTACATTGGTTCCGAAGCTACCAATCGTAAGGGTTGCAGTTTCGGTAACAGTGGTTGCTGTTCCCCGAGCTGCCACCAAACTACTTCGGGCTAGGCCTGTAGCTGCTTCCCAACCTGCCACTTCCGCTTCACTAAAATAGAAGGTAACATCTGTACTGCCGGAACCGGTAGTGTTTGCTGGAGCAATGGTATAAGTTTTATCGGTGACAAAATTAGGAGCACTACTTCCGTTATAAGCTTGTGCACCAGTTCCACTTCGGTCAACATTGACAGAGGTGCACCCATAATCGAATGTGTTATTGTTTACCAGGTTGGCCATGATGAATCCTGAAACATCATCAAAAGCATAAGCTGATCCTGTCCCGTTGAAGTCGAATTCATTGGCATTGGCTGTATTCACTGCAGTTTGAACATCTGCAGATGTCGTAATCACTATGGATAAAGAATCAAACAATAGAATACCGTCATTAGCAGACGAATTAAAGTGTCTCACTACAAAGTGGCCCGTCTGCCCAGCTAGATCCGTACGATCTACAGATCGCTCTTCTCCATCTCCATTAAATGCATCACGCTCTTCTAGTATAATACTTGAATTGATGTCTGAAACTGGCGTAATATCGGTAGCCCAATACAACGCGTAATGCTCAGTAGTATTAAATCCTCCAACCGCAAAATTAAATTCTGTATTTGTGGTGTTAGCTGGGATGGTAATGGCCGGACTAATAAAATAGTTATTGGCATTGGCAGATCCTGATCCAGGTCCACCCAAGATAACGAGATTGGTTTCAGAACCTATAAATTGTCCTGAAAAACCAGTGAATCCGCCACTCGTAAATGTGATGGGAAGCCATACATTTCCATCGCCATCTTCATCGGCATTGATCCAACCGGTAAGATCTTCGAAATCTTCTTCAAATAAAGTACTTGTTGTCGAGGCAACCGGAGCATTGTCATCATTGGTTATGGTATATGTAAATGTGTTCAAAACCGGATTCAAGGTAGCGTCCCCTCCGTTCGCATTTAAGGAGGCATTTACTACAATGGTTTCACCAGCTTCTACAAAGGCATCGTGATAGATTCTCAATGTCATGGTTTGGGAGGCAGAGCTACTAGCAGGGAAGGTTACGCTTGCGGTCTGCAAATCGAAATCCACTCCCTGGGCTGCTGTGGAACTTCCGTCAATACTAAAGCTTACATCCGCATTAGCAGAAGGTCCTGCACCAATATTGAGTAACACATCTACATCGGTAAAGGCACAATCGGTACCTTCAACTCCATTACCAGTACCAGTGGCAAAGGAAATCTCCGGTGTTGTAACAGCTGCCACTAGGGATATGCTTAAATCGTACATCTGTACATTATCTACGGCACCTCCCTGCTGCATTACCCTTACAAAATAGGTTCCCGCGGAAGACAAATTAACTGATGCTACTGTTTCAGCCACACCTGCGCCGTTTGCATTTCCAGTTGCCAGTACTGTGGAACCATCGGTGTCGAGAATTTCGAACATTAAGTCGGATACGGTAAGTGCATTAAAAGAGGTACCCGCCGAACAGCTTCCTCCAGCATTTTGTGTTCCACTTAAATAGGTAGTCCCAGTAGGTGTCAGGGTACCTGAAAGTGTACTTGCCTGACTTGTTGTAAAGGAGAAAAAGTCAATATCCGAGTTATCATCGATACTCCTTTGATCCCGGGTATAGGTGACAGGGTTAGGGGTACTACCAAGATCGGTAGCAGTTCCTGAGGTTCCATTGTCTCCTTCTGGATCTCCATAATTTCTGTTTGTAGCCAAAATATCATCTTCTTGTGGCCCAACAAATGCTACAGTAACAAAGGGCTCCATCAATTTCGTTTGTGTAATTGGACATACGTGCAGTATACCCAATCCATGACCAATCTCATGCGTTAATACATTGGTAGTTCCTGTTCCAGGATTATTCGAGAAAAAGTTATCGGCAGTATCTATAATCATATCTCCATTATCTGGAAAATAATTACAAGCCAAAACGCCACTGTTTCCATCGATTCGGTGACCCGAAATACGGAAATCACCTCTAACACCAGCGGCTCCCACACCTCCTGTAACGACTGTTGCCCCATCATCATTGGGTTCGTATACAAAGGTTAATCCACTCACTGCCGACCAAGAATCGAACATACTGATAAAAACAGCATGCCAAGGTGCTGTGGTAAAATCACCCGGTGTGGTCGGACCTCCATAGATACCATTAAAAAAGGCAATGAAATCACTAGAGAAAGTTCCTTGATCGGGAACTCCGCAACCTCCATTACCAATAGCAGTGCCATCGGGAACGTAACTCCAAGTAAGGGTCGTAAAATCCCCTTGCCCTAGTCCGCCACCATCTGAAGCGGTGGTTCCCCAACGATTTAAAAGGTTAAAATTTGTAGCCTGTCCTTCAGTTAAGCCAAGACTATTGGCTATTTCGGCTCTATTTTTATAAAAATCTTCTACGATACTTGGATCGGTATCCGGGGCGAAACAAGTGGCCGGAAAACCATGAAATTCATCCGAACCTCCATGGGTGGATTGAATTGCCGCTTTCAAAGAATGCTCTAGATGAGGCTTTATTAAAGAAATCACCTGCTCTTTTATCATTGCCTCTGCTTCCTCTTTGGCAATTTCGGCATTCACTGCAGGTTCGTTTTGTGTAAGGTTTGTTTGAGCGTCCGCATTGGGTCTTGTCGTAAAAACGAAGGTCATAACCATGGCGATCGCAAACAAAGCAATGTGTCCTAATTTTTTCATAGTGCTAGTTTTATTAAGATAACGGGGAATTTTTCAATATAAAAATAACAAACTAATAGGTAACAACCATTATTATATGTCATTTATTCTTAGATAATTGTAAAAAATAAGCTACAAAAAAAGCCAGTTCATTTGAACTGGCCTTACTATTAATCTCTTTATGGGATATTTTATTACCCTCCGAAGTCGTCGAAACGAATGTTCTCATCCGGAATACCGAAGTCTTCTCCCATTTTCTGAACCGCTTGATTCATCAATGGTGGGCCACAGAAATACAATTCTATATCTTCTGGAGCATCGTGAAGGTTTAGGTAATTATCGATTACCACTTGGTGGATAAATCCAACAAAACCATCACCATCCCCTTCTATACCGTCTTTCACCTGCCAGTTATCTTCTGGAAGTGGTTCAGACAATGCCATATAGAACTTGAAGTTCGGGAAATCACGCTCCAACGCCCTAAAATGCTCAATGTAGAACAATTCACGCTTTGAACGCCCTCCGTACCAATAGGTCACCTTTCTTCCAGTTTTTAGGGTCTTGAATAGGTGGTATAAATGCGAACGCATTGGTGCCATTCCAGCTCCACCACCCACATACAGCATTTCTGCTTCTGAATGATTGATAAAGAATTCACCGTAAGGACCAGAAATGGTCACTTTATCACCTGGTTTCTGGGCAAAAATATAGGAGGATGCGATACCCGGATTCACCTGCATCCACTGGTTTTTGGCGCGATCCCATGGCGGTGTAGCAATACGTACATTCAACATGATTTCACGACCTTCTGCTGGGTAAGAAGCCATGGAATAGGCTCTCTCAACAGTCTCTGTATTTTTCATCACCAATGGCCAAAGACCAAACTTGTCCCACTCGGCCTGAAACTTATCTGCTGTTTCATGTTCCTCTGGGTGAGCGGTGATATCCATATCGCCGTATTTGATCTCACAAGGTGGAATTTCAATTTGAATATATCCTCCCGCTTTGTAGTTCATATCCTCTGGAATCTCCACTACGAATTCCTTAATGAAAGATGCCACATTGTAATTTCTAACAACGGTAGCCTCCCATTTCTTGATCCCAAATACTTCTTCCGGAATGTGGATATTCATGTCCTGCTTCACCTTAACCTGACAGGCAAGGCGTGCTCCCGACTTCAATTCCTTACGGGTAAAGTGAGGTGTTTCGGTGGGCAAAGCCTCTCCTCCACCTTCCAATACGTGGCATTCACATTGAATACAGGTTCCACCTCCACCACATGCGGACGGAAGGAAGACCTTTTGGTTACCCAAGGTAGATAATAGCGTACCTCCAGAAGGAACCTCTATGACCTTTTCGTCATTGATCGTAATCTTTACCGGCCCAGAAGGCGATAATTTTTGCTTGGTAAATAGCAACAACGCTACCAACAGTAGAATCAATACTAAAAACGCAGCTACGGTGGCTACAACAACACCTAATGTACTTGCTAAGATCATAGTTTATTCTTTATTTTCTGAAACTACTGCTTGAGCAGTTTCGGTATCTTCTTCAACTTCTATTTCCTCTACTTGCGCAGAAGTTTCTTCTTTCTTGGCTCCTTCGTCACCTCCGGTGAGCATTCCTCCAAAACTCATGAACCCTATGGCCATAAGCCCTGTAATGATGAATGTGATCCCTAAACCTCTTAAAGGTGCAGGAACGTTAGAGTAACGGATCTTTTCGCGAATGGCGGCAATGGCCAAAATAGCCAAGAACCATCCAATTCCAGAACTGAAACCGTAATTTAATGCCAAACCAAAGCTTTCGATTTCACGGGATTGCATAAACAGGGATCCTCCTAAAATCGCACAGTTTACAGCGATCAATGGCAAGAAAATTCCCAATGAGTTATACAGTGCTGGAGAGAATCGTTCTACTACAATCTCCACCAGCTGTACCATGGTCGCAATGGTGGCAATAAATAGGATGAATGAAAGGAAACTCAGGTCGTAATCGGCAAATTCTGCACCCAACCATGTTAATGCTCCTTCCTGTAATATGTATTGGTCTAGTAACCAGTTAATGGGAACGGTAACGGTAAGTACGAAAATTACTGCCGCACCCAATCCAACGGCTGTACTCACTTTTTTGGACACCGCTAGGTACGAACACATTCCCAAGAATGTAGCGAATACCATGTTGTCCACGAAAATCGATTTAAAAAATAACTCAAGATGTTCCATATCGCTATTGTTTCAGTCCTAGACCTACTAGTTTTCTTCGATTAATGCTTTATTTCTACTACGCTGAACCCAGATAAGGATTCCTACCACGATCAACGCCATAGGTGCCAATAACATGAATCCATTATTCTCGTACCCGGTACTATACACTCCGGTTTTGGCAATTGGATCTCCCAGAACCTTGAATCCTAAAAGGGTACCTGACCCCAGCAATTCACGGAAAAATCCAACGATGATCAAAATCACACCGTATCCCAATGCATTTCCAATACCGTCCAGGAAGGAACGCCAAACGCCGTTTCCTAGGGCGAAGGCTTCGAAACGTCCCATAATGATACAGTTGGTAATAATAAGCCCAATAAAGGCTCCCAGTTCTTTACTCAATTGATAGGAGAAGGCTTTCAGTACCTGATCTACGATAATCACCAAGGTAGCAACCACTACCAATTGCACGATAATTCGAATCTTTGAAGGAATGATGTTTCGCATTAAAGAAATCACCACATTACCTACACCCATTACAAAAATTACGGATATAGACATTACAATGGAAGCTTTTAACTGCGCTGTAATAGCCAGGGCAGAACAGATTCCCAGTACCTGAATGGTGATCGGGTTATTGTCCGCTAAGGGATCTAGAATAAGCTTACTATCCTTTTTTGATAATAGTCCCATAGTCTAATTCGTTTTTTTAAGATTTTTGAAATAAGGCACGTATAATTTCAGGTCGTTCCTAATCATGGCCGACACTCCGTCTCCCGTAATCGTGGCGCCCGCAATGGCATCCACTTCGTTATCTTCTTTGTCCTTGTTTAAAGGATCTGCATTACTCTTGGAAATGGCAATTCCCACAAAATTTCCAGAGGCATCCAACAAATGCTCCCCTATGAAATCGTCCATGAAGTAGCGCTCCTTAATATTGGCACCCAAACCGGCCGTTTCTCCTTTATGATCGAAATAAGCACCTTGTACTACCATGTTTTCATCCATGGCCACATAGGCCCAAACAGCATCCCAAAGACCTTTACCGCGGATAGGGGCGATGTAATATTTCTTTCCATCCCTTTCACCCACAAACAATGGCAAACGACGTTCTTCTCCAGCTTTGGCCTTAGCCTGCTCTCTTTTCACATCGATAAGGTAAGCGCTATCATCTGGTGTAGCTTCGGTACCACTTACTACCAATTGCTCGGTGATGTACTGATCAAATAATTTAGCAGCATCGGTCTCGGCAACAAAATTTGCAGAACTTTCGTCATTTTCGTTTACGCCCATGGCGTATAAAATGTTCTGTTGCTTCTCAATCCTTTTATTTTCTGTAATAGTAGGTTTTAAAACCTGAGCAATAAATGCCAACAGGGCTCCCACAACTACTACCATCACTACCGAAAATATAATGGTATAACTATTTTTTTCTGTGTTAATCGCCATATCTAAGCAGTTTTAACTTTAAGACGTTTCGCTCTTCTCTTAATGTTGCCTTGCAACACATAATGATCGATGGTGGGAGCAAATACATTCATTAATAGAATGGCCAGCATTACCCCTTCTGGGTAAGCCGGGTTAAATACCCGTATCGTCACCGAAATGAATCCGATCAAGAATCCGTAAATCCATTTACCCCTATTGGTTTGTGAGGCCGTAACCGGATCGGTCGCCATATACACAATACCAAAGGCCAAGCCTCCTATCAATAGGTGATGCCAGAACTCAGTACTCATTAAACTGAAGAATTTACTTCCTTCACCAATCCAACCCTGGTCCACTACCCCGTTAAAGATCAATCCCATGGCCAATGCTCCAACTACGGCAGAAACCATAATTCTCCAACTTCCGATTTTGGTGAAGATCAAGAACAATGCACCTATAAGTATAAGCATCGTTGAAGTTTCTCCAATCGATCCTGGAATCAATCCGTAGAACATATCCATAAGGTCGTAATCGAAGGCCTTATTCTGGGCCAAACTTCCCAAGATGGTTTCACCAGAAATACTATCTACCGCTGCGCCATCAGAGATTTGCTGGGCTCTATCAACTGCTCCATGTACCCAAACCTTATCACCACTCATCCAAGTAGGGTAAGCGAAGAACAAGAAAGCACGGATTGTCAAAGCAGGATTTAAGATATTCATTCCTGTACCTCCAAATACTTCTTTTCCGATTACCACTCCGAAGATCACAGCAACTGCCAACATCCATAATGGGAGATCTACCGGCATGATTAACGGAACCAACATTCCCGTTACCAGATATCCTTCCTCAACTTCGTGACCTTTAATCACTGCGAAGAGAAATTCAACAGCCAATCCTACTACATAGGATACGACTACAAGAGGAAGTACTTTCCATGCCCCAACACTAAAGTTGGACATGCTCCAAAATTCTGGAGATAAGAATCCAGCCACTTTGTCTAACTCGCCTGTTGCCAAGTGATGTTGGTATCCTGCATTGAATATTCCGAAAATCAAACAAGGAACCAACGCCATGATCACGGTGTTCATGGTACGCTTTAAATCGTCTGCTCCTTTAACATGTGTCCCATTATGGGTAATTTCATTCGGTAAGTACAGGAAGGTATGGAGTGCGTTAAACGCTGGCGCCATCTTCTTGCCTTTGTACTTTTCCTTCAGCTTATGTAAACTTTGTTTCATTCCCATAGCGTTATCCTATTTCTTTATACATTAAGTCCAAACCTTCCCTAATGATCTGCTGATGGGGTTGTTTGGATACGCAAATGAATTCGGTTAAAGAGAAGTCTTCGGGTGCCACTTCATACATTCCCAAAGCTTCCATCTGATCTAAGTCCTTCACCATACACGCCTTCAAAATCTGAAGCGGATAGATATCCAATGGGAATACTTCCTCGTAGTTTCCTGTCACTACAAAGGCTCTGTGCTCGCCATTGGTATTGGTGTTAAGGTCGTATTTCTTCTTAGGCATTAACCAAGAGAAGGTCAATGCTCTGGAAGGTGATATTTTATTGAAAATAGGTTTGTTCCACCCGAAGAATTCATAATCGTCCCCTTCTGGAATCACAGTAACCGTATTATCATAATACCCCAAATGTGCTTTGGGTGAAATCTGTGTTCCCGTTAGCACATCACCACTAATAATTCTTGAATTGTCTTCGGAAAGGCCAGAATCGTAGATAAATGTAGCTACCTCAGCCCCTATTTTGGTGGTATAGTATTTTGGCGTCTTAACAGAGGACCCTGCCAATGCGATCACTCGATCTGCATTGAACTTACCCGTAGTAATCAATTCACCAATGATTACTAAATCCTGTGCGTTCACAGTCCAAGCAACTTCTCCTTTATTAATGGGATCGATCTTGGCAATTTGTGTTCCTACGTTTCCTGCCGGATGCGGCCCACTAATCTTGTGAAGCTTTACATCCTTCATGCCGTCGAACGGGGAGGCGCCAGATTTGCCAATACAAACGTGCACGTCTCCTTCAGTAAGCTTGCCCAGTGTCGATAGGGCTGCTTGCAATTCGGATTCTTTTCCTTTTAGGGTGAAATCCAAATCGGCCGCCAAAGGTGCTGTACTGTATCCAGACACAAAAATTGCCTTAGGGGTTTTTGCAGGATCGGCCACTACATCGTAAGGACGTTGCTTGATAAAAGGCCAACATCCTGAAGCCAACAGATGGTTTTTGATGTCTTCCGGCTTCATTGAATCCGGGTTGATAATGCCAAAATCCTTGTAGGAATCCTCCTGGTCGCCTTCAATGGTAATTTTGGTGATCACTCGTTTTGCTCCTCTTTCGATTTCGGAAAGTGTTCCACTTACGGGAGAGACAAATTTGATGTCCTCATTGGATTTGCTATAAAAAATAGCATCACCAGCTTGAACCTTGGCTCCTTCTTTCACGATCATTTTCGGGGTAACGAGATGGAAATCCTTGGGTCTTATGGCGAATGTACGGGAGCGTGGTGCTTTGGAGAGGGTTTTATCCGCTTCGCCTTTCAAATTAATGGTAAGACCTTTTCTAATCTTAATGTCTTTGGACATAGGATATAAATGTTAAAGTTCTCGTAAAAACCTGAAACTTACATTGCTCAGATTTTGCGACGGCAAATTTACGAACTAAAAGGAGGTTTTCATAATAAAAGGGGATAATTTTCGATTACAGGTTACGGTAAGGTTTTCGAAAAAGTTTTAGGCACAAAATTTGTTTACCTTTATCTGCAAAATCAGGTATTACATGCTACGAAAAGCACTCTTGTTTTTTGGTTTTCTGGGAATTACGTTTCAAATGGCGGCCCAAATCATTGAAAAAATAGAACCAGAATACATCCGAACCATCCAATTTAAGGGGAACTCACAGTTTAGTCAGTTACCCATCCTCCGCTTGGGGGAAACCCTACAATTGTCTTTCGATGACATCCAAGGAACCGAAGAGGATTACTATTATGTGATTACCCATCACGATTTCGACTGGTCCGAAAGCGACCTTTCGAAAGGGGAATACATGGATGGCTTTGACGATATGCGCATAGAAACGTATGAAAACTCCTTGAATTCCCTTCAGCTATATTCGCATTACACCCTTAGGATTCCAAACCGCGAGACCCGCAGGCTTAAAAAAACAGGGAATTACCTATTGAGTATCTACGATTATGATGGAGCGCTTGTTTTTACACGAAAGTTCATGATCATGGAACAAAGTGCTTCCGTGGGGGTTGAAGTAAAACGGTCGCGCGACATCGCTTTTATAGACACCAAGCAGAGTGTTCAGTTTTCAATAAATTCTCCTAGCGACTTGTTAATCAACCCAAAGCAGAATGTAAAGGTCATGGTGCTTCAAAACAGCAATTTAAAGACTGCCATTACCGATCTTAAGCCTCAGTATACTATTGGTAGCGAACTTATTTACCGGTACGATCAGGAAAGCGCCTTTTGGGCGGGCAATGAATTCCTCAACTTTGACAGTAAAGAAGTTCGGGGTGCCAACAATACCATACGCCGCATAGAACTGAACGATCTGTTCGATCACTATTTATACACCCGCCTTTCAAGGGCCGATGTACCTTACACCTATTTTCCGGACATCAATGGAAATTTTGTCGTGCGGACCTTCGGAATTGATTCAAATAGAAACCAAGACATCGAAGCAGAGTATATCCGTATGCACTTCAATCTTCAATATTATGAGGATATAAAGGATAAGGAAATTCATCTATACGGCAATTTCAATAACTGGGCGATCGACGAAAGCACTTTTATGAAATACAATCCTGCCACCGATTCTTATCAAAACACCCGACTATTCAAACAAGGGTTTTACAACTATCGCTTTGTGTTGGTGGATCGTGACGGCTCTATAGATGAAGGAGCCATAGGAGGTAATTTCTGGCAGACCGAGAACGAATATTCGGTACTCGTCTATTACCGTGGCCCTGGAGAACGATTTGATAGGATTATTGGGTTTGGGAGAGCCAGTTCTGTGAATATCAATAATAATTAACTCTTTGGGTTTTTGATGAAGCCATATTACGGTCACTATCGGGAAGTTTTTTAACTTTACCCTATGAGTGACCAACTCCCCGCCAAACGCAAAGGACGGAAAGCAGCCAAATATAGAGGCCCAAAGTGCCTTAATTGTGGAACTCCGCTGGAGCTAAGTGATATGTATTGCTCCTACTGCGGGCAATTAAATACAACCAAAAGCCTCTCACTTAAGGACTTTTTTGGAGAATTTATTGGGAGTATCATCACCTACGATTCACGATTTCGATATACCCTTAAAGATCTTTTGTTCCGACCCGGTGTAATCACCCGAAATTATGTGGGCGGACAACGCTTAAAATATGCCAACCCCTTCCGTTTTTTCCTGAGTGTCTCCATTATTTATTTTCTGGTCCAGAGCATCATTTCTACCATTACGGGAACCAATAGTTTTATAAATGACAAAAGTAATTCTGGACCCAATTTCGAATTGGAAGCGGATGGCGAAAACTTCAAGTTGGTACCCGCCGTAAAGGATAGCATTAAGATTGATTCGATTTTGGAGGCGCAAGGAATCCCGACGGAAGCCATCGCACTGGATTCCATTCTAGCAGCCAACCAAGTCGATGCAAAGGAGCTGGATTCATTGATCAAAGAAAAAAATCCGTTCTCCAAGAAAGAGGATAGCATTAAAACCTATGAACTTATTTCCGAAGCTCAATTGGATACCATGAATCGTTTCAATAGAACCTTCAAGCGTTTTAATCTCTATTACGATTTCTACGAGGCTACAGAAATAAAAGATGCAGCCACTGCTTTAGACAGCCTAAAACACAATAACACGGCCTACAATCGGTGGGCATACAATAAAAATGAAGCCTTTGAACAAATAAAGGAACGTCCCGCCGAATTTATAACCTACTTGTTTGAAAAGACCCCGTTTTTCGTCTTTTTCTTTACGCCCTTTTACGCGCTCTTCTTTTGGCTCATTTACTCGAAAAAGAAATACACCTATATGGAACACATGATTTTCATCTTCCATATTTTCAGTTTTGTATTTCTCTGCATGCTTATTGCCCTCTTACCCGATTTGTTGATTGGACAAGATATTTTCGCCGGGCTCCTTTTCTTATTGATTGGCCCCTTCTATTTCTATAAGGCACTTCGAAATTTCTATAAACAGAAACGACTCTTGACCATCATAAAATTTATTTTCTTAAATTTCGTTTTTGGAATAAGCGCCACGATTAGTGCCATATTGTTTTTCGCCGTAACGGCAGCTTTCTATTAAATGATACAATTAACCACACAGGGAATTAAGGTTTCCGTCGAAAGTAAATTTGAAGAGGCTTTTTACAACAAGCAGCAGAAGCAGTATGCTTTTTCCTATCGTATCACCATCGAAAACAATAGCAACGAATCCATTCAGTTAATTTCAAGGTATTGGTTAATAAAAGATGCCTTAAACCATAGTGTCGTAGTGGAAGGCAAAGGAGTAATTGGTCAGCAGCCTATTATCCTGCCGGGAAAATCACACACCTACGAAAGCGGATGCTTATTGATTTCGCCTTTTGGCTCTATGCAAGGACACTACAATATGATTACCTCTACCCGGAAGATCAAGGTGGGTATTCCCTTGTTTAAGCTGACCGCACCTTTCTCGATGAATTAAAAGCCACGTAGCTGGAAACTCCATCAAGACGTATCTTTCTTTCTTCCTGTATTACATGGCAGAAGCCGCAATGCGAATCGTATGTAAACTTAAAAGGCTTTTGAATGTCAAACAACCGTGACGTATAAATGCCATCATAGTCCACTTCTAACAAATCGTTATACCGCCTTATCCTGAAATGCGACTTGGGAAGATCTTCATCGTTCACCAATTCGAACCAAGCATTGCTTCCCGTTCCAGTAAGTTTTTGAACTGTGGGCGGAAGATTATCAGAAATCTTCCTTCCATTCAAATTTGGACGCTTTTTATCGAAATAATTGATCAAATTTTCTTTAAACGCCGATCCCTTAAACGGATGCACCTTTCCATGGATTACTTCGTACACCAATCCGTTCGCAGCGGCCTTCTCTACATTGCCCACGGTACTGGGAGTAAACCGTTTATTAAATTTTAGTGCTTTTTGAACCCGGGTATCGGAAGTTGAAGCTAAAATGGTCTCTGTCACAAAGCGCGAACAATTACTCCCATCTTTATTGAAAGCGCCATAACGGATACTCCCCCTACTTTGAAGGGCCAATATATATCCTCGTGCTTTGTTGTAATCGATTCCGTAGCACACAGAAGCAAGCAACCTACCTTCCCCATGTGTTTTTTGTGGATTGGCATCTAACCATAACAGGAGTTCTTCGTTATTTTTCAGCGTTCCTTCTTCCCCAAACTCTGCCTTTACGGGAACATGCAGCTCGGCATCTGTATTCGCACCGCGCACACGACCATGTCCCTTTGGAGTGATATATCTCCCAAAATCGAAGTATTGCACTTGTCCCGTTTTATTTTCGATAAGCATAAGGGCAGCATGTCCCGCTTTTATGTACTCTCGGGTTCCCAATCCCACCAAGGGCAGGACATTGCATATCCACTCGTCACTCATAGTAACAAAGGTATCTGGATAAGCCAATACCATCAAGGTTCCTGTATGCTTCAAAACTTCAAGCTTTTCAAATGTTCTGTTTGCAGATCTTCGTATACAAAGGTACCAAGATCGTTATTTTTTTCGATCTGACTAATACTCTTAGTCTTTACAAACCCCCTATCCATTACAAGATCGCTATAAGGATTTCCTTCACCTGCTGTTTTGTGGAAATTAAAGAGGGTTTCACCATTCAGCGAACCATGACCATTCAATAATTGGGCAAACCAAGTTTCCCTTTTCTTTTTCACTTTTGGCGGATATAATAATGAAGAAGACCAGATCTGGGGTTTCAAATCTTTTTCTGAAAAGTGGGCCTCACTACCATCCCAAACCAATTCATAAATATTCAGGGAATTGCTCCAATCTACCATTACCACTGTAAATGGTTCTATATCGGAAAAATCGAAATGGTCAATTTCAGCCAAAGCATTTTCAGCAGTGAGCAAAGTGGTAACAATAATTCCACGGCTCATGCGGTAGCGTTCTTTACGAATATGGGGCTCGAAACCACCATTCAATAAACTAACCAGTCGTTTTTTATCGCTAACACCCAACCAGGTTCCACCAGCAACTTCATCCTTCGGGAAAATCAACTTAGAGTCACCTACTTCATATATCTGTGGTGGAATGGTACTTCTTTTGGGAGCCTCATCCCGATTGGATGTGAGGATAAACTCCGTAGCAGATGTAGGATAAAAAGTAAGTGTGCACATAACGTCTCTATAGTCTTCCATGTGAAAGACTACTCACAAAAATAGACATATATCCCATATTGAAACACTTTCATAAAAACCCGAACCAAGAAGCTCGTTTCATGACGCTTTAGTACCTCTAAATTTGTACCTTTGCAACTCAAAATTAAAAAACCAAAAATCAACACCATGGGAAAAGGATTTTTTGAAGTTCCAATCGCCGTAAACGAACCCGTTTTAGGCTATGCTCCTGGCTCTCCAGAACGTGAGGCCGTTTCGAAAACCTATAAGGAAATGTACAATAGCACCATCGATGTACCCTTGTACATTAATGGCGAACACATTGCCACTGGCAATACTGCTACCATGTCGCCTCCACATGATCATCAACATGTATTGGGGACGTATCACAAAGCCGAAAAATCCCATATAGACCAAGCCATTGCCACAGCTTTGGAAGCCCGAAAAAAATGGTCCCAAATGCCTTGGGAACAACGTGCAGGGATTTTCCTTCGTGCTGCGGAATTGATTGCAGGACCCTATCGAGCTAAGATCAATGCGGCGACCATGTTGGCACAGTCCAAAACAGTGCACCAAGCAGAAATTGATGCCGCTTGCGAATTGATCGACTTCTTGCGATTCAATGTGCAGTTCATGACCGAAATATATCACGAACAGCCGGAATCTACTTCGGGAGCCTGGAACCGATTGGAATACCGCCCATTAGAAGGGTTCATCTACGCAATAACTCCTTTCAACTTTACCGCGATCTCTGCCAATTTACCTGCCAGTGCGGCATTAATGGGGAATGTAGTGGTGTGGAAACCAAGTGATAGCCAAGTATACTCGGCCAAGGTGATTTTGGACGTTTTCCAAGAAGCGGGAGTACCTCCTGGTGTTATTAATATGGTGATGGGTGACCCTGTGATGATTACCGATACTGTTTTAGCCAGTCCCGATTTTAGTGGATTGCATTTTACGGGATCCACCCATGTTTTTAAAGATATATGGCAAAAGATTGGAACCAACATTCACCACTATAAAACCTACCCAAGAATTGTAGGGGAAACTGGTGGAAAAGACTTCATTGTTGCCCATAAAACCTCGAACTCAAAACAAGTAGCTACAGCTATTGCAAGGGGTGCTTTCGAATTCCAAGGACAAAAATGTAGTGCCGCCAGTCGCTGCTACGTTTCCAAAAGTATTTGGAACGATGTTGAAAAATACCTGAAAGAAGACTTGGCATCCTTTACCATGGGATCGCCAGAGGATATGAGCAATTTCATTACGGCTGTGATCCACGAAGGATCCTTCGATAAGTTGGCGAGTTATATAGACCAGGCAAAATCGGATAACAACGCCGAAATTATTGCCGGAGGTGGATACGATAAGAGCAAAGGATACTTTGTTGAGCCGACAGTGATCAAGACTTCAGACCCTAAATACACCACCATGTGTACAGAATTGTTTGGCCCTGTAGTTACGATCTATGTTTTTGAAGATGATACTTGGGAAGAAACCCTTCATTTGGTAGACGAGACCAGCGAATATGCTTTGACGGGAGCAGTTTTTAGTGAAGATCGTTATGCTTTGGAAATGGGCATCAAGATTCTGGAAAATGCTGCAGGCAACTTCTATGTGAACGATAAACCCACGGGAGCCGTTGTTGGACAACAACCTTTCGGTGGTGCCAGAGCCAGTGGAACCAATGATAAGGCGGGAAGCAAATTGAACCTGTATCGTTGGGTATCGCCAAGAATGATTAAAGAAACCTTTGTTACGCCAACGGATTATAGATATCCCTTTTTAGGATAGCAATGAAAAAGCGCTGTGTTTTCCACAGCGCTTTTTTTTATCTTTTAAATTTCATAGGCAGGTGCACCACACTTTTGGTCTCGAAAAATTCTTCCTCGAAATAATTTGAAAGCGGATAGACCTTGGCAGTTTTATAAGCTTCCAATTCTTCTGTTAAATCCCCTCCCTTTAGATACAGGATGCCATTTCTCAATTCGTGACGGCTGTTTTTCTCCACCCGTCCCTTGAC
>JAHQVM010000094.1 GCA_019634365.1 Flavobacteriaceae bacterium
CCATACATCTCGGGAAACGAATTGGCCTATATTCGGGATGCCGTCGCCAAAGGAAAAATTTCTGGGAATGGTTACTACACCCAAAAATGCCAACATTTTTTTGAGGATCGATTCCATTTCCGAAAGGTACTGTTGACCACAAGTTGTACCGATGCTTTGGAAATGGCTGCCTTGTTATTGGACATTCAGGAAGGGGATGAGGTAATTATGCCCTCTTATACATTTGTTTCTACGGCCAATGCCTTTGTATTGCGAGGAGCAAAAATAGTCTTTGCCGATTCTGGCTCCGAACATCCTGGAATGGATGCAGCACTCATCGAGTCTTTATTAACGGCAAAAACAAAAGCCATTGTGGTGGTGCACTACGCTGGAGTAGCATGTGATATGGATAGCATCATGCAGGTGGCCGAAAAGAATGACCTCTTCGTTGTGGAAGACGCGGCCCAAGCGATTCAGAGTTTTTATAAGGATAAGCCGCTTGGTGGCATTGGACATTTAGCCGCTTTTTCGTTTCATGAAACCAAGAATATTCAGTGTGGAGAAGGCGGATTACTGGTGATTAATGATGAAAGATTTGTGGATAGGGCGGAAATCATTTGGGAAAAGGGAACCAATCGAAGCGCTTTTTTTCGGGGTGAGATCGATAAGTATGGTTGGGTAGATGTGGGTTCTTCTTTTTTACCCAGTGAATTGAATGCTGCCTATTTATATGCTCAATTGGAGCATTTGGACGAAATTCAGAAAAGGCGAATTCAGCTCTGTGAAAAATACAAGGAAGAACTTTCGCAATGGGCGAAGGACTTGGGAATTCAATTGCCCTACATACCCCAATATGGAACCCAAAATGGACATATGTTTTACCTGCTATGCAAGGATGTAGATCAGCGAACTTCCATTATTACGCATTTAAAATCGAAAGAGATCCTATCGGTTTTCCATTACCTTAGTTTACACCAAAGCCCTTATTTTTCCGAAAAGCACGATGGTAGGGATTTGCCTCATAGCGACCGATATACCGAAACACTCTTGCGATTACCTTTGTTTTATGAGTTGGACCCCGAACCCGTTATTTCAGCCCTTTTAGCTTATGTTGACTAAAGCGATACACTATGTATTTAGGATTACAATAGCGATTTATACGTTATTATCCGGATACTATTTTCTTCGAAAACCCGGAGGCGGAGGTGATGAGCGTCTTTTTATTTCCGATTTGGAGTATATCGCATCCGAAGGCTGGTGGGCAGCTATAGAAAAAGGGATTTCGATTCCGTATATGTTGCTTTCTTATCCCCTTACCAGTTTCATGGAGCCATACCTAGCTCTGAGATTGGTTAATCTGCTCTTGTTCGGTGGTCTGCTGTATTATTTCTATCGAAGAATCCATATCCGAAAGTGGAATTTCTACTTTTTGATCCTCTTCTTCTTCAGTACCGTGGGCTATTTCATGGCGGGAATTAACGATACACTATTTGTGGTTTCTTTGGTCATTTTTATGGTAGAAACCTACAAAGTTCTTTCTATTGAAAATAGAACTTCATTGGCATGGTGGGGAATGGGTATTGTTCTGGCTTTTCTCACGCGCAAACTCGTGTTTGTCTTTATTCCAGTAGTGCTTTTATCAGTAGTGTTTTTGTGGAAATACAAGAAGGGAAATATACGCACACTTCTTTTCCCATTTTTGCTACTTCTCATGGGGCTAGGCCTTAATACACCGTCATTTAAAGCTCAAAAAGGACTTTCATACGATCAAAAGTTACCACCCACGGAGGTACAATCAACTTGGGCGCAGCGTCAATATCTGGCACAGCTTTGGGTAAATGAAGGAAAACTGCCCAATAACAATCATCCCAGTTGGAAACAAACAGATAAATACCTGAAGGAACATGGTGAAAACTCCTTGCCTAAAACCATTTCTGGAGGGATATTATTGGATCCAGGACTCACTATTAAGGAGTTCGTTAAGGATTTCGTTTTCAGTGTCACTTATGGTGTACGTCAATTGGGGCTTATTTTGCCCACCATGCTCGTTTTGGCAGTTATAGGATTGTATAGGATAAGGAAGTTTTCTATTGGCAATTTTGTTCCATGGTCGGTATTGATCATGGTAAGCATATTTTCGCTCATTATCGTATCTTTTGTTGAATTACGATGGTTGGCTCCTGTTTTTATAGTTTCCATTTTTTATTTTTACACACTTTCAGAAGCACAACGAATCCCTAAAACTCTAGTGTTGGCCAATTATGCATTTATGATCTTGTTGAGTTGCTATGGCATGTACGGTTTAATCGGGAAGTTATAATGAAGACCCCCAAGCAAATACTCGTATTCACCCCTGACGGAACGGGAATTAAGAACTACCTGTACTCCAGTGTTTTTAAAAATACGGATGCAGAAATAAGCCTATTTCACAATTTTGATGAGGACACACTTTCCCAGATTTCCACCAATATAGCCATTCGCAATACCTATGAAATCCCTTCGTACTCCGAAAGTATTAGGGAAAAATTCTTGCGGGAACTTATTCACGCTGTACGGATACGGGAAAATGCGAAACGGGAAAAGAACCCTACCATTTTTGCTTTCAGGAAGAAGAACCACAAAGGTTGGAAGCTGAAACTGTTTTTCTCATTAGTGAATCTTAGAGCCAAATTTGTTCGAGGGGAGCGGAGTCTTCAGAAATTGGAAACAAAATATGAAAAGGCCCTTACCAAGAATGATTTCTATGCGAGCATTAGAAAATTGCTGAATGATATTCAGCCCGATACGGTCTTCTGTACCCATCAAAGAGCCCTGAAGGCACCTACTGTGTTCAAGGCCGCCAGGGATATGGGGGTTAAAACGGTAACCGTGATCTATTCATGGGATAACATTCCAAAGGCACGTTTGGCCTTACGGGCAGATTCGTACCTTCTTTGGTCCGATTATATGAAGGAGGAAACCCAGCGATTTTATCCAGAGTTGCCAGAAGAACAGTTGTTGGTAACGGGAACTCCTCAGTTCGAATTTTATAATGATCCAACCAACATTATACCCAAGGAGGAATTTTACGGTCGTTATGGACTGGACCCTTCAAAAAAGATCGTTTGCTTTTCTGGGGATGACGTTAAAACATCTCCCTACGATCCCTATTACCTACGTGATTTAGCGGAAGGAATAACCAAGGCTGGAATGGAAGGAAACTATCAGATTGTATTCCGCCGCTGTCCGGTAGATGTTTCCGGGCGATACGATTGGGTGCTGAAGGAATATCCAGACCTCATTGTAGACATGCCACCACTATGGAATTTCAATAGTGCCATTTGGACCGCTATTTATCCGCAGTATGACGATGTAAAACTTCTAGTGAGTTTAGCCTATTATGGAGATATAGTCATTAACGTCGGTTCTACGATGGCCTTCGATTTTGGGATGTTTCAAAAACCCTGTATCTATATAAATTACGATCATGTTTCCGACCCAAATTGGTCGGTGGATACCATATACAACTATCAACACTTTAGAAGTATGCCCCATAAAAAAGCGGTATATTGGTGGAATGAAAGATCGGAGATTGCGGGCATTATTCAAGAGGCACTAGATCATCCAAAGACTCGTATCGAAGAATGGTTTGGGATTGTCGTGAATCATAATGACAGTGCCTCCGAAAACGTGAAAAAAGCACTTCTGTAATGCATATCCTTTTCTTATCGGGCGAATATCCTTTGTGGACTTCGGGAGGTGTAGGTACTTTTATCCAAACCTTGGGAAGGGCATTGGTGAAAGACGGCCATAGCGTTACAGTACTTGGGCAGGGAAAGGATAAGGAGGAAGTATATTTGGAGGACGAGGGCATTCGGATTTTTAGATTGCCAAAGAACACGAGTAAGCTCCCGAATTTTGTTTTTAATGCACGGCAAATCAATAGGAAACTGAAGATCATTCAAAAGGAAAACCCTATTTCCATTATAGAATCGGCCGAAGGGGGACTGGCATTGATCACTAAGAAACACCCAGCCAAGAAAGTGATTCGCCTTCACGGAGGACACCATTTTTTTGCTGAGGCCGAAAGGCGACCTATTCATTGGCGGAAAGGAAAATTGGAGAAGATGTCTTTTAAAAAGGCAGACGGATTTATCGCCATATCCCAATACGTAAAGCAACATACACAGAACTATTTGTCTTATGGGAATAAGCCAGTTTCCATTATTAATCTTCCGGTTGGAATTCCTTCCGAAGGGATCAACGCAAGTACCGATCCCGATCGAATACTTTTTGCTGGTACCATTTGCGAGAAGAAGGGAGTAAAAGAATTAGTGGAAGCGTTTCAGATAGTAAAGGAACACTATCCGGAGAAGCATCTCGACCTTTTTGGTAGAGAATGGTTTTATCCCGATGGAACGACCTTTGAAGCAGAAATCCGTAATTCTTTTCCTGCATCGCACTTCGAAAACATCCATTTTATGGGAGCCATACCCAGAAAGGAATTGGATGAAAAATATGCTAAGGCAGCATTCTGCGTGTTCCCCTCCCATATGGAAACCCAAGGGTTGGTTTCTCTAGAGGCTATGGCTTTGGCCAAACCGGTAATCTTTTCCCAATACGGACCCGGGCCAGAAACCATAGAGCATGGAACCAATGGCCTATTGTGCGACGTGTATAAGCCGAGTGATATTGCAGAAAAAATGATATGGTGTATCGAACATCCCAAAAAAGCAAACGAATTAGGAATCAAAGGTCGAAAAACGGTTGCCGAAAAATATGATCCCAATAAGATCTTACGCCAGAATGTAAGTTTTTACAAAAGCCTTTTGCAGGGATGAAAAGGGAAACGAAGCAAACCGTTTTTTTGGCATTTTCCATTGGGGATTCTGCTGTTTCAAATTTGTTCTCGCTCTTGGCGAAAAGGTTATCGGAGGATTATCATGTAGTCATATTTTCAGACAAAAGAAAACCGTTTTCTTTTCCTTCAGATTCCATAGAAGTGGTTTACTGGCCGTCTCCAAGACCTACTCGTTTCAGGGACTTTCGCTTTCTTTATACAAAAATTAGAGCATACCGTCCGGTGCTTATGCTTCCCGTATTTGGGGCAAACAATTTATTTGCCCTTTGTGGATATTTAAACCGAGTACCACATCGGCTGATGACGCATAGAACTATTTCAAGTCATTTTAAAACCTCCAATTTTAAGAAATGGCGAAAGCGAAGAGTTTTTTCTTGGGCGACAGAAATCATAGCCAATTCCAAAGCAACCAAACAGGATTTGGTACATACATTCCATGTTCCCGAAAATAAAATAGAGGTATTGCCCAATGGAGTTCCAGATCCGAAAGTGACCAACGTAAGGGAAGATTTCACGATTGCTTATGTGGGTAGATTATCTGAAAAGAAAGGTGTTGATGTATTGTTGAATGCCATGACGCAATTGATTATAAAGGAACCTGCGGTACAACTTCACCTTATGGGCGGAGGTGCCGAAGAAGTTGAAAAGTATTCCCAGATAGCGAAGGATTTGGGCCTGGAATCAAATACTGTGTTTTATGGGTCGCGACCTAAGGAGGAAGTGTTGGAACTTTTTTCCAAGGCTCGTTTCGCCGTAGTTCCTTCCTTGTCGGAAGGCTTCGGGTTTGTGGTTATTGAGGCCTTTTCGGTAAAAACACCGGTAATAGGCTCCAATACGGGAGGCATCGCCGAAATTATCCGTGATGGCAAAGATGGTATTTTGGTAACTCCAGGTGATGCCAATGTCCTTTTCGATGCCATGTTAACTTTTTTGAATACTGAAAATGCTACCGAAGAAATGGGAGAAAGAGCATACCAACGATTTTTGAAACATTTCGAAATTCAAGCAGTGGTTCATACTTTTGCCACATACCTCATCCAAAAAATTAATCGAAACCTATGAACAGCTTGAGTTGGGTGCGTTTTATCTGCAGCTTTTTTCCACCTATCGTGGCTCAGTCCGTTCGGGATCGGTTGATGCCAGTCGCTAAAGGGGAAAAACTAGCTGTGGAATTCAGAAGGCGAGCATTTACAGGAAGCTATTTTCTCGGCAATACAAGCGATTTTCATGCATTCAAATTTTTGATTCACGGATACTTCGATTGGAGAAATGTAGTGCTCGCCAAGAAAATAAATAAAATGAAAACGGGCGATTTGGTGGAAGTAGGCGCCAATATAGGCACAGAAACCATTGGCCTGGCCGATTTGGATACCGATACAACCGTGCATGCTTTCGAACCCTTACCCAGTAATTTCGAAAGCCTTCGAAGAATTAAGGAATACAACCAACTGGATAATTTGAAACTATACAATACCTTGGTTTCGAATGAAAAAGGGGAAGCCTACTTTAAGGTTCCCTCAAAAAACAGCTCAGGTTCGGGACATATTCTTGATCAAGGTAATGATGAAGCTACCCGTTTTCAGGTGTTGACATTGGACGAGACCTTATCCAATACGCAGAGTGTTGCCGCAATTATTGCAGATGTGGAAGGGTATGAGCCTCATGTTCTGGCGGGTGCAACTCAGGTGATTCAAAAACATAAACCCTTCTTAATTCTTGAGGTAAACCAGCGCTTCCTGAAAGAAAGAGCTCAGACTACTGTTGCAGACTTTCATCATCATTTGGAGCAAATGGGGTATGATTGTTTTTATATTGAAAGATTGGGGCTTAGACCGGTTAATGCTCCTAATTTTGAAGTAAAGTCGAATAAGAATTGGTTGTGTATTCCGGAGGAATATTCAGAAAAAAATAATAGGCTCTCAAGAGCGATTAGAAATAATGCATTCAACCCACTATTGCGATACATTGTTTTTTAATTGAATGAATTCATGAAATTGGCCATCATCACACACGTTCCGCATTACCCAAAGGAGAATACCTTTGCGGGGTATGGTCCGTATGTGCGTGAGATGAATCTTTGGGCACAGTATGCAAGCCATTTGGAAATCGCAGCGCCCGTAGTGAATGGGACGACAGATGATATTCATTTACCCTATGAGCATAAAGATGTAAGAGTTTTCCATACGCCTATGATGGCGTTTACTTCATTGGGTATGAGCCTCAGAACCTTGTTGAGTCTACCAGTGATTTTGTTCCAATTGTTTAGGGTAATGCGAGGTGCCGATCATATTCACCTGCGATGCCCTGGGACATTGGGATTAATGGCGTGTTTTGTACAAATGTTTTTCCCCAGAAAAGCGAAGACTGCCAAATACGCAGGAAATTGGGATCCCAACGCTCCACAGCCTTTTAGCTATAGACTTCAGAAGAGATGGTTGTCCAATACCTTTTTTACTCGCAATATGAAGGTTTTGGTGTACGGCGAATGGCCCAATCAAACCCGAAATATTGTTCCTTTCTTTACGGCGACGTATCGCAATAGCAAGATTGAAAAAATTACCAATAGAGCCTTTCAATCACCCTTCCGATTTATGTTTGTAGGAACCCTGTCGCCCGGAAAGCAACCGAAATATGTAGTACGGATGATAGAGGGTTTACTTAAAAAAGGCGTGGAATGCCACTTGGATTTTTACGGAGATGGGGTAGAAAAAGAGGCTTTGAAAGAAACTGTGGCAAGAAAAAAATTGGAAAATTCGATTACCTTTCATGGGAATCAGACCGCGGTGGTTATCGAAGAAGCTTATAAAAATGCACATTTTTTGGTATTGCCTTCACGATCTGAAGGATGGCCCAAGGTCCTTGCCGAGGCCATGTTTTGGGGGTGTATTCCCATAGCGACCCAAATTTCATGTGTGCCTTGGATGTTGGGCTTTGGAGACCGCGGAATTCTGTTGGAAAGTGACCATGAAAGTAATATGAAGCAGATAAGCGGACTTCTTGCGGATAGTGCACGAATGATAAAGATGGCCCAAGAGGGACAGTCTTGGTCACATCAATATACGTTAGACCGTTTTGAAGAAGAAATAAAGACATTTCTCACATGAGGGTGCTTCAACTCATAGATTCCTTAGATGCCGGTGGGGCAGAGCGCATGGCCGTTAGTTTGGCCAATGGGTTGGCTCAATATATTGAGAAGTCTTATTTATGTGCGACGCGAAAAGAAGGGATCCTTAAAAATGATATTTCGGAAACCGTGGGTTATCTATTCTTACATAGAAAACGAACCTTAGACCCAGGAGCGGTGATGCGTTTGCGTTCCTATGTGAAACGCAATAAAATTGGAGTGATACATGCACATGGGACTTCATTTTTTATGGCTACCCAAGTGAAATTGCTTCATCCAAAGATTCGATTGATTTGGCATGCCCATTATGGCCATCGCGCTACCACAAGTCGGGAGCAGAATAAGCCTTTGTACTACTGCTCAAGAAATTTCGATGGTATTGTTACAGTAAATACCGATCTAAAACAGTGGTGCATGGATACTTTAAAAGCTAAAAAAGTAGTGTATGTACCCAATTTTGTTCCTTCCGAGCGGTTTTTGGAAGCCCATAAGGAACGAAAGAATGAAATTGTTTGTGTCGCTAACCTTAAGGAGCCTAAGAATCATATGAATTTATTGAAGGCCTTTCAGCAGGTTCATACAGCGTTTCCGGAATGGCAACTTTTATTGATTGGAAAGGATTTTAATGATGCTTACTCCAAGGAGCTAACCGAATTTTGCCTTGAGCATGGAATGGATGCCTCGGTGTTGCGATTGGGACAGCGGGATGATGTATCACAAATATTGAGTTCTTGTGCCATTGGGGTGTTATCCTCAGACAATGAAGGCCTTCCAATGGCGTTACTGGAATACGGGGCGGCTGGCTTGGCCGTGGCAATTACCAATGTAGGGCAGTGTGCAGCGGTGGTCAAAGAACATGGTAAAGTAGTACCTCCTAACAACCCTGATGCTCTTGCGAATGCACTTATTGCGTATATTTCGGACGAAGATATACGGAAAAAAGAAGGAAAACGCTATCGAAAGCATGTCTTGGAAACATACAGCGAAAAGGCCGTAATACCCCAATTATTGGAACTATACTAGGATATGGCAGTTAAAGGAATTAAAAAAGTTACATACATACAGCTATTGGTGCTACATGCCCTTTTTGCATTTCTGGTGTACCTTTTTGGCTTTATGGCAAAATTCCTATTGGTTGCCATTGTACTTTACTTCCTGATTAGGATCTTCTCAACCAACAATAGAAATGATGAGGTTCTGATAGCTGCGGCCTATATGACAGGTATTGAGGTGTTCGCCCGTATGACGGGAGGCGCTATTTCATATGAATTTGCCAAATACTCGGTCATTGGATTTTTAACTATTGGAATGTTCTACAGGGGCTTTAAAAGAAGCTCATGGCCCTATGTTATCTATCTTACTTTTTTAGTACCCGGAATCCTGTTTTCTGCCATGAATTTGGATTATGAAACCAGCATGGTGAAAGCACTAGCCGGAAACCTTACCGGGCCCATTTGTGTAGGTATTTCGGCGCTCTATTGTTACAACCGAAGGATATCCCGTGAACGATTACAGCATGTTTTGTTGGCGGTACTTTTCCCTGTAGTCACCACTACCGTATTTCTTTATCTCTATACACCGTCTGTAAAGGATGTCGTAACTGGGACACAATCCAATTTCGAGACGTCCGGTGGTTTTGGACCCAATCAGGTGGCTACGATTCTAGGGTTTGGAATGTTCATACTGTTTACTCGATTGTTGCAGTTTCGAAGTTTACTATTGAATATAGTGGATATAGGGCTTTTGGCACTTGTTAGTTATAGGGCTATTGTCACATTTTCTAGGGGAGGAGTGCTTACAGCAGCCTTATGCGCATTGGCTTTTTTGGCTGTATACTATTGGTATGCCCGGGGAAACACACGAATGGTATTGGTTCCAAAAATTGGAATCATTGTGGTGGCGCTTTTATTGGCATGGGGGTATTCCTCCATATCTACCGGTGGGCTTATCGACAAGCGATATGCAAATCAAGATGCTGCTGGAAGGGAAAAGCAGGATGTCACAACGGGAAGAATAGATTTATTGAATGCAGAATTGGAGGCATTTTATACCTATCCCCTTACCGGAATTGGTGTGGGTAAGATTAAGGAATACCGATTGGAAACGACAGGAAGGGAATCGGCTACCCACAATGAGGTGAGCCGCATATTATCCGAACACGGCATGTTTGGTTTAATGGCCTTGATCATTTTATTATTTAAACCCTTACTAAGGCGATTTAAGGATAGATCCAATCTTTTCCTATATTCGTTTGTGATATTTTGGTTTCTTACCATAAATCATTCGTCCATGCGCCTAGTGGCCCCTGCATTCATATACGGCCTTGCACTTTTAACCATTATTAGTGAAAAGAAGAAAAATACTATACGTAGGCAACCACTTACGAGGTGAGAACACCAATGTCACCACGATAGAGACCTTATCCCAACAGTTAAGACAGCTTGGCTATACGGTAGTGACAACCTCTTCAAAAAAGAATAAGTTCATACGCTTATTGGACATGATGCTTACGGTTGTGAAACACCGAAGCAGTATTTCCCATGTTCTTATCGACACCTATAGTACACAGAATTTTTATTATGCGGTGGCCATAGGTAATTTATGCAGGCTGTTCAAAATACCCTACATTCCTATTTTGCATGGGGGAAATTTACCTCACCGCCTTCAACATAGTAAATCCCAATCGTATAAGTTATTTAATGGTGCCTTGACCAATGTGGCGCCTTCCCAATATTTGAAACACGAATTTGAGAAGGAAGGATACGACAAGCTCACCTATATTCCGAATACCATAGCAATATCCGATTATCCCTTTTTGAAGCGGAGTCAGCTCCGACCCAAGTTGTTATGGGTGCGATCATTTGCTGAGATATACCATCCCATGTTGGCACTTAAAGTGGTGGAACGACTCATGGAAGAACTCCCCGATATTGAACTTTGCATGGTCGGTCCAGATAAAGACGGCAGTTTGGCGAAGTGTAAGCAATATGTTGATTTGCATAAGCTCCCGGTTCATTTTACGGGAAAGTTAAGCAAACATGAGTGGCGTGAGCTTTCTAAGGGGTATGATCTTTTTATTAACACTACAAATTTCGATAACATGCCCGTAAGCGTTATTGAAGCCATGGCCTTGGGTTTACCTATAGTATCCACAAATGTAGGTGGGATTCCATATCTCATTGACCATGGGAATAACGGAATATTAGTGCCTCCCAATGATGTTGATGGTATGGCAACGGCAATTCGGTCTTTACTCAACGATCCCGTTTCAGTACAAGAATTAACCCATAATGCGAGACAAAAGGTTGAGGGTTATGATTGGGAAATTGTAAAACTTGATTGGGGAGGACTTTTAAAGGAGTAAATAAATAGCTACTTTTAACCACCAGACTATACCCCCATGTCCCAGAAGTCAAGTATTCACTTTGATATTTCAGAGCGTAAAGTATTGCTACGCATCTTTGACATCGCCTGCGTTTTAGGGGCTTTGTACTTGGTTGGGATTTTGTTCGATTTCGATTATTTCCTCATTAATTCACAGCATTGGGTATGGTCTATAGTGCTGGCGCTGTACCTCACGATATTTGCTTCCATATTCGAATTATACAATCTTCAGAAGGCGAGTAAGTTCGAAATTGTTATTCAGAATATCATCCTTACTTCATCGGTTACGGTACTGTTTTATTTGTTGACTCCGTTCTTCACCCCGGAGCTACCGGAAAATCGTTTACAGATTGTTTATTTCTATATTTCCGTTAATCTTTCCCTGTTTGTTTGGAGATATGCCTATATCGTGCTCATATCTGCTCCGCGATTCTTTAAGCGTGTTCTTTTGGTGACGGGAGGTTCCATGGTAAACGATGTGATTTCCACGCTTCAGAAAAACGATCCCAATTACAGGGTTCTTGGTTTTATTAATTCCGATAATTCAGAATATGAACGGGAAGACATTTTGGAGTTAAAGGAGTTTAGTCTTGCCAATGTTTCTACCACCGTAGCGGAACATCAAATCTCGGAAATTGTTGTTGCTGCGCCACAGGAAAAGGGGATTAAACTTTCATTATACAACCAGCTCATCGATTTGCTCGAAAATGGCGTGCCTATTCGGGAATATACCCAGGTATATGAAGAAATTACACATCGCGTACCTGTGCAACATGTGGAGAAGGATTTTTACAGATACTTCCCTTTTAGCCGAAGTAATCAGAATAAATTATACCTCTTTTTCCACCGTATTTTAGACCTGCTTTTTTCGCTAGTGGGATTAACCTTCGGACTCTTAATAAGCCCCATAATCATCTTTGGAAACCTATTCGGGAATAGGGGCCCCATGTTTTATACGCAAACGAGGGTAGGGCGAAATGGAAAGCATTTCAGAATCTACAAATTGCGAAGCATGGTCACCGATGCGGAAAAACACGGAGCTCAGTTTGCACAAAAGAAGGATACTCGGGTCACCAAATTTGGGAAATTCCTCCGCAAATCCAGGTTTGATGAAATCCCCCAATTTATCAATGTGATAAAAGGTGATATGAGTGTAATCGGTCCCCGACCAGAACGTCCTGTATTTGTAAAGGAGCTTTCAGAGAAAATACCTTTCTACGAGATTCGGCATATCGTTAAACCAGGGGTGACAGGATGGGCACAGGTGAATGCCGATTATGGCTCTTCCGAAGCCGATGCTCTGGAAAAGCTGCAGTACGATTTGTATTATATCAAAAAACGAAGCTTGTTTTTAGATATCAGTATTGTCATAAAAACGTTGAGTACGATTATTTTCTTCAGGGGACAATAGCCTTATTCTATCGGTTTCTTCAGATAGGAGGCTACATAGAGATAACGAACACCTAAAGCAATAAATAGGGGCATAAACCCAATCGCAAATCGTTGAACACCCGTTATGGAGTGCAAAACCAATAACAGGAGCATAAGTATGAGCAACACCATATAGCGATATAACCATTTTTTGGGTTGTTTTTTGCCAATCGCGAAACACAGGATCAAAGAGGGTGCAAATGCCCAAAGTAGATTATAATTACTGGCCGTAGCAGAATGATCTGTCGCAAACCACAGTAATAAAAGAACCACTCCAATAAGCCCTGTGATGGCAAAGATGAGAGCGTCTAACAAGCGGCTGCGCTTGGCTTTGCGGTAATCACGAAAAGTTACCCATAGAATGATGAAGCTGATAAGCCCGAATACGAATAAAGGACTTGTAAAGAAATTGCCTTTTTCCTTGACGGGCGTGTTCTCGAAAAGTACTCGGTTTTCCTTCACCAAGGGTACTGGGGCACCATTTCTATTAATAGTCGCATTTTCGGCTGCACTAGCTACATAATCCGGCAAAAATTGATGCTCCCATGGAGTTGCTTCCCGGTCTGTAACTGCACCTATGGCGACATCCATCCCCAAACTGCCCCAAGTGTTGTAATGTACGTTTTGTTGAATGAGTTCGCGAAACGTTCGTGTTTCTTCCAAGTGGGAATTGTCAAATTTCAGATTCTTCCCAAGAATGTTGCTCAATACATCTCTTGGGCGCGTAGCGCAATTATCGTATAGAAAATCATATAAATACGAACGATTTTCCACTTTGGCGTTATTCTCTAGAAAGGCATAAAATGACAGTTTTTCGGCTTCTGAAAGATTCAGTACTTGTTCCTTGACCCAACGGTTCTGCCGCTTATAGGATTTAAGAAACCGATCGAAACGGCGAACATCGAGAATATAGAGTAGTTTGCCCTGGGCAAATTTCGAATAGAAATTGGGGGTGCTAAAATCGTACACGCCGTAGTTAAAGGCGATATCGAACAGACTATCTTTTACACGAATGGCAGTATGCCCAAACTTGTCGTAAAGGTTCTTGCCAGGACCTATGGTAACAATACTTATTTCAGAATTTTTGGTAAGTTCGGGGAGTTGACATTTAACTTGGGAAGGCCAAAATAATGACGCCAATAAGATAAAAGGTAAAAGTCGCTTCACTTAGTTAGGGAATTGGTGTTGTTAAATTTCAGAATTAAAACCAACACATACAACTTTTGAATGCAAAATAAATCCTAGCGGAACAAGGACCAATCCAGTGTCACGGAGAAGACATTAGAATAAAGCGCAGCACTCTGATCTCCAATATCAGTAAGAGCGTAATCTACCTTAATTCCTTTGTATTCGAAACCTACTCCGATATTGGGTTGAAACCCTACGGAATCACTACCGTCCAATTGGGTAATGTTTTGGAAATTTCCAACGCCAGCACGCACGTAGACAAGATCTACATAACCAGCTTCTATCCCTAGCGAAGGGGTAATACTGGTGAAAGAAGTAGATATGAGGTCATTGGTTTCTGCAAATCTGAAGTTGAGGTCCGCTTCGGCCATCAGGGAGAAATCCGAATGCAGATCGAATTGCTTGGCTACTCCAAATTGAACCTTCGGAATGGTAATCTCGGTAGTTTCGGGCAGTTCCTGATTCTGACCTTCGACGGCTCCTTGAATCGTGGCAAATTCATCTTCATCTATAGTCCAAGCATTAAAGGTAGTCGTAATATCACGAACCATAAGCCCGAACATCAAATCGTTTTTGGTTTCAAACTGTATCGCGGCATCAAGACCAAATCCCCAAGAAGAAGCAAAATCACCAATAATCCTACGAATCACCTTCGCATTTACACCCAATTTAAGACCATCTAGTGGCAAATGCCGCGCATAGGAAAAAGTAACCCCATAATCGGCAGTAGAAAAAAGACTGATTCGATTAAAATCGATATTCCCTTGGTCATCTATAAGCTGGGTGGTATTCAGGATATCGTCTACCCCAAATCGGATAATGGACAATCCCACAGCACTTTTGTCATCCAAAGGCATTGCAAATGCAGCATAATCGTAATTGGCAATATTGGCAAAATAGGCGGCATGCATGAGCGACAATTGTTTGTCTTCAAGTTTAAGCAGTCCGGCCGGATTCCAGTAGCCCGAGTTTACATCGCCCGTAGAGGCCACAACGGCATTGGCCATCCCAAAAGACGCAGCATCCACACCAATGTTCATAAATTCATTGGAGTACTTCCGCGTAGTTTGAGCCAACAGCCCAGTGGTTACCAGCAAAAAGATGATAAGAGTTGTCTTTTTCAAGCAATTAATTTTCAACAAATATCTCACTATTTTCCACAATACTAAACTATATTTTCGAATACATATTGTGTCTATGAATATGTAGACGGAAATACTTTGTTATTTTTACAAAAATCAACCAGAAAACTTTATGCTCAAGCAAATTCCCAATGCCATTACTTCCTTAAATTTATTATCGGGTTGTGTGGCCGTTATGTTCGCCTTATCGGGAGATTTGATTAGTGCCACCATTTTTGCCTTTATAGGAATCTTTTTCGATTTCTTCGATGGTCTGGCAGCGCGACTGTTAAAGGCGCAAAGCGACGTGGGATTACAATTGGATTCTTTGGCCGATATGGTGACCAGTGGTCTGGTACCGGGGCTTGTTATGGTAAAACTAATTGAAAAGGCAACAAATAGCAAAGCGATTAGGGCTGCTTCCGAAATTACTGATTCCATGGAGTGGAATGTGATAAAAGTTTCCTTTATGCCTCTAATTGGATTACTAATCACCGTAGCGTCTGCCTATCGCTTGGCAAAGTTTAATGTAGATACAAGACAAACGACCGGATTTATCGGTTTGCCTACTCCCGCCAATACCCTGTTAATTCTAAGCTTACCTCTTATACTGCACTATCAGGGTACGACGACAATTCAAGAGCTACTTGGAAACGAATGGCTGTTGATAGGATTGACCATTTTGAGTTGTATCCTTTTGAATATGGAATTGCGACTTTTTGGACTGAAATTCAAGAGTTGGGATTTTAAATCGAATGCCAAGCGCTACATTTTCCTTCTCATCTCCCTGATTTTGTTACTCGTGTTTCAATTTTTGGCCATTCCAATCGTCATCCTAGTGTATCTCTTGATGTCTTTGATATGGAAAGATTGATTTCAGTATAGGAACTCTAAAACTCCAACTTCTTCTTGCGAAGTTCGAAATTCTGTCCCAGGTATACCTTACGCACCATTTCATCATTCGCTAGTTCCTCGGGTTCTCCGTGTTTTAGGATACTTCCTTCGAACATAAGATAGGTTCTATCGGTAATAGCCAATGTTTCCTGTACATTGTGATCGGTAATTAGGATACCGATGTTTTTGTTCTTCAGTTGTGCTACAATCCGATGAATATCTTCTACTTCTACTGGATCTAACCCAGAAAAATGCTAATCCAATAAAATAAAGTTAGGATCGGTGGCCAACGCACGGGCGATTTCAGTCCTACGCCGTTCCCCACCACTTAAGAGATCTCCACGGTTTTTTCGGATATGCCCCAAACCGAATTCCTCGATGAGGGATTCCATTTTATCGTGCTGTTCCTTTTTGGAAAGATCTGTTAATTGAAGTACACTTAAAATATTGTCTTCGATACTCAGTTTTCGAAAAACCGAAGCTTCCTGTGCCAGATATCCTATTCCATTCTGTGCACGCTTGTACATGGGGAAGGAGGTAATTTCTGTATTGTCGAGGAATATTCGACCGCCATTGGGTTTAATTAACCCAACAATCATATAAAAAGAAGTGGTCTTGCCAGCACCATTGGGGCCCAGTAGTCCTACAATTTCACCTCGGTTCACTTCCACCGAAATTCCTTTGACCACCTTTCGGCCTTTGTAGGATTTTATAAGATTATCGGCTCTTAATTTCATGTTACGGCAATACTACAACAATTGAGGGATACTTTTCTTAAGAATTCGCTAAACTTGATTTTCCAGGGCTTCCCAATATTCGTAAGCCCTTCGTAAGTGTGGGATCACAATGGTACCGCCAATCAGTAATGAAATACTCATTCCTTCTACAACTTCTTCTTTTGACAGCCCCAATTTATGGCACTCTTCCAAATGGTAGCGAACACAGTCATCACAACGTAAAACCAAAGAATTACCCAATCCCAATAATTCTTTTGTTTTCTTGGGCAAGGTGCCTTCAGTAAAGGCATTGGTATCCAAATTGAATATTCGCTTAAGGATTTTGTTATTATCCTCAAGCAATTTTTCGTTCATTTTAGAACGGTAGGCGTTAAATTCTTCAACAATATTTCCCATACGATTAGGATTTAGAGGCGGCAAATTTCTTATTCTGCCTTTTTACGACAGCTTTCGATATATAGATACTGATTTCATATAGAATCACTACAGGAATAGCAACAATTACCTGACTTGCAATATCCGGAGGTGTAATTACAGCGGAGACAATCAACACGATGACCAAGGCAAACTTTCGATACTTTCGTAAGAATTCTGGAGTTACCAGTCCTATTTTGGTAAGTATGAAAATGATGATAGGCAACTCGAATATAAGCCCACTGGACAGGGCACAAGCCCGTACCAAGCCAATATAACTACTAAGGTCAAACTCATTCAATACTTGTTCGGCTACCTGGTAGTTACCGAGAAAGTTGATGGATAATGGTGTAACAATAAAGTACCCGAAAAGAACACCAATGAAAAAAAGCAGTGAAGCGATGAAAATGAATCCTCGGGCAGACTTGCGTTCATTGGCATGCAATCCTGGACTTACGAATTTCCAGAATTCATACAGTACATAGGGGAATGCCACGATAAAGCCAGCGGTAATAGAGGTCCAGATATGAGCAGAGAACTGTCCAGCCATGGTTCTACTTTGCACTGCAAAGGGCAATTCGCTAAAACAGAAACTGTCTAGGCCTAGCATTTGTGCCGATTTGCACAGCATTTGGTAGGTAGGAAATGCAGCATCTTTGGGCCAAAAAATAATCCCTTCGAAAATCAGATTTTTAAAGACAAAAGCCAATGTCGCGAACAGCACCACTGCCAAGGTAGAACGAATTAAATGCCACCTGAGTTCCTCTAAGTGGTCGAGAAACGACATTTCCTTTTCTGAATTCCCTTGATTTGCTGTCATTAAATAATACCTTCCTTACTTAAGTTATGAATATGCACCACGCCTGTGTACTTACCATCTTTTTCTGCTAGGATCTGCGTAATGCCATGTTTGTCCATAAGTTCCATGGCTTCGATTGCCATAGCGTCGTTATCTACCTTTTTCGGATTTTTACTCATGATATCCTTGGCGGTTAGACCTGCTATATTATCAACCTTGGCTAACATTCTACGTAAATCACCATCGGTGATGATCCCTACCACTTGGTCATTTTCAACCACTGCAGTGACACCCAATAACTTCTCAGAAATCTCTACAATAACACCTTTGATGTTGGTGTCCAGCGAAACTTGTGGTTTCTCATTCAATGAAGTGAGATCACTTACTCGAAGGTATAATTTTTTACCCAAGGAGCCACCTGGGTGGAATTTCGCAAAATCCCTACTGGAGAATCCCCTAAGTTCCAATAACGACATGGCCAAGGCATCTCCCATGACCAATTGGGCAGTAGTACTGGTAGTAGGCGCCAAATTATTGGGACAAGCTTCCTTTTCTACATAGGCATGGAGGACGTAATCGCTTTGTTGTCCTAAGAATGATTCTTTGTGCGATGTAATCCCTATGAGTTTGTTGCCGCTTCCTTTAATAAGAGGAACCAAGACCTTAATTTCGGGGGTGTTTCCACTTTTGGAAATACAGATGACCGTATCGTTTTCCTGTATAATACCCAAATCCCCATGAATGGCATCTGCAGCATGCATGAAGATAGAGGGGGTTCCAGTCGAATTGAGCGTAGCTACGATTTTAGTAGCTATGTTCGCACTTTTACCTATACCGGTTACGATGACCCGTCCCTTTGATTGGAATATATACTGTGTTGCCTCTGCGAATTCTGATGAAACGAGATTGGAAAGATTTAAAATTGCATTTCCCTCGGTTTCGATGGTCTTCTTTGCGACAGAGATAATTTTATCTTTATAATTCAAAATATAGCCTTTTCATTATTTTGTAGCTGTATAACTTTTTTATTATATTTAGTTACGCAAAGCAGAAAACCTGCTTGCCCCCAAACACAACAATTAGATACAACTTAACCAAATAGGTTGCAAAATTACAATTGTTCCCCAGTTCACACAATTTTAATTTTGTCCCCTCATGATTGAAATAAACGAGTACAGCGTGAACGAATTAGACTTATACGCATCTCTCAAAAAGTACTTTGGGTTTACGCAATTTAAAGGCCTTCAGGAAGATGTTATAAGAAGTATCCTTGCCAATAAGAATACCTTCGTTATAATGCCCACGGGCGGAGGGAAGTCCCTATGTTATCAATTGCCAGCTTTAATGAAGGAGGGTACAGCGATTGTTGTATCCCCATTAATTGCACTGATGAAGAACCAAGTAGATGCCCTACGCTCTCTATCTTCAGAAGAAGGCATTGCGCATGTACTTAATTCCTCCCTCAATAAAACAGAAGTAAAAAAAGTAAAAAGTGACATTGTTTCCGGCATCACTAAATTGCTGTACGTCGCACCAGAATCCCTAACCAAAGAAGAAAATATTGAATTCCTGAATTCGGTTGTGGTTTCTTTCGTAGCCATAGACGAGGCACACTGTATTAGTGAGTGGGGACACGACTTTAGGCCCGAATACCGCAATTTGAGAAAGATCATTCAACGCATTGGGGACAATATTCCCATCATTGGGCTTACGGCCACCGCAACGCCTAAAGTGCAAGAAGATATTCTGAAAAACTTGGGTATTCAAGATGCCAATACGTTTAAGGCATCTTTTAACAGGCCCAATTTGTATTATGAAATTCGACCCAAGACCAAAAATGTTGATAGTGATATCATTCGCTTTGTGAAGCAGAATGAAGGAAAGAGTGGGATCATATATTGCCTTAGTAGAAAGCGGGTAGAGGAGTTAGCGCAAACGCTTCAGGTAAATGGAATCAATGCAGTACCTTATCATGCTGGGCTGGATGCCAAAACACGTGTAAAGCATCAGGATATGTTCTTGATGGAAGATGCCGATGTGGTAGTAGCAACTATTGCCTTTGGTATGGGAATCGATAAACCCGATGTGCGATTTGTAGTTCACAATGATATTCCAAAGAGTATCGAGAGCTATTACCAAGAAACAGGACGCGCAGGAAGGGATGGCGGAGAAGGACATTGTTTGGCATTTTACAGCTATAAGGATATTGAGAAGTTGGAAAAGTTCATGAGCGGAAAACCCGTTGCCGAACAGGAAATTGGGCATGCTTTGCTACAGGAAGTAGTGGCTTTTGCCGAAACTTCCATTTCCCGTAGAAAATTTATCCTCCATTATTTTGGGGAAGAATTCGATAACGCCAAGGGCGAAGGGGGCGACATGGACGATAACATGCGTCACCCCAAGAAAAAGCACGAAGCCAAAGACGAAGCGATAACCTTGTTGCAAGTAATAAAGGACACCAACCAACAATACAAATCGAAAGAAGTGGTGAATGTCCTTGTGGGCAATGTCAATGCCCTGATAAAATCGCATAGGACCGATACCCAATCTTTCTTCGGAATAGGGGGCAAACACGAACCCGAATATTGGATGGCCTTGTTGCGGCAGTTGCTCGTGGCCGGCTTACTTCGTAAAGACATAGAGACCTATGGCGTAATTAAGCTTACCGACCAAGGATTAAGTTTCTTGAACGCACCGGTTTCGTTTATGATGACCGAAGATCATAGTTTTAAAGAAGCCAACGATGACACTATTATTGTGAACCAAAAAGGCAATGGCAATGCAGCCGACCAAAACCTTTTCGGATTATTGAAGGCAGAACGAAAAAAAGTTGCCGATAAGCTAAGCCTTCCTCCCTTCGTAATTTTTCAAGATCCCTCATTGGAAGATATGTCCTTGAAATACCCAATAAGTTTGGAGGAACTTTCTAATGTTCATGGGGTTGGTGAAGGGAAAGCCAAAAAATATGGGACTTCCTTTGTATCGCTTATCAAGAGTTATGTTGAAGAGAATGATATTACCCGTCCCGATGACTTTGTTGTGAAATCTACGGGAACCAATAGTGCCTTGAAGCTATATATTATACAAAGTGTGGACCGCAAATTACCTTTGAGTGATATTGCCGATGCGAAAGGCCTCGAAATGCCGGATTTCATCAAAGAAATGGAAGCCATTGTGTATAGCGGTACAAAGTTGAATATCGACTATTGGATCGATGAAGTCTTGGATGAAGATCAGCAAGAAGAAATACATGATTATTTTTTGGAAGCCGAGACGGATAAGATCGAGGAGGCTCTGGAAGAGTTCGATGGCGACTATGATGACGAAGAACTCCGGTTGTACAGAATCAAGTTTATTAGTCAAGTAGCCAACTAACCTGGGCACTGCATGAAATATATCTACTTTCTCATTTTATTGGCAGTTGGCCAAATATCGTTTTCGCAAACCGTTCCAGATACCCTAAAAGTGGCCTTTACCCAGGCGCCACCTTTTATTATTCAACAACAGGATCGTTTAGAAGGAGTCAATATCTGGCTTTGGGAACAAGTGGCAGAGGACTTGAATTTATCCTATGAGATTGTTCCCATGAACTTTTCTGAAATGCTCTTAGCTCTAGAAAAGGGAGAGGTAGATGTCTGTATCAATCCCTTAACCATTACGAGTGAACGGAGCAGGTCCATGGAGTTTACACATTCCTTTTTTGCCAGTAATTCTACCATTGCTGTGGCGAAAAAAACCTCATTGCGCAAGTTTCTGGATTTTGTAAGCGCCTTTTTTAATGTCAATTTTCTTAGGGGTCTTTTTCTATTGATATTTATCATTTTAATGTTTGGTATTCTGGCCTGGTTATTCGAACGGAATAAAAACCCAGACCACTTTCGGCATGGCCCTAAAGGGATATGGGACGGAATCTGGTGGTCTGCAGTGACCTTAACCACAGTGGGTTATGGAGATAAAGCTCCAAAATCGAGAAGGGGCAAGGCGACCGCATTGCTATTGATGTTTGGAGGTTTGCTTTTCATCTCAGGATTAACGGCAAGCATCGCTTCCAGCCTAACCGTAAACGAATTGAGCAACAACCCCGATGGTTTTCATGAGTTCAAGAATGCTCAGGTTGGAACCATTGGCAATTCTGGCGCCTATGATTTCCTGATGGAGAATTTCTTCAAAGACGTAAATACCTATGACGGATTGGTTCCGGGGTTAAGAGCATTAAAAAAAGGAGAGATAAAGGCCTTTATCTACGATGAACCTATTTTAAAATATCGGATTCACAGTGACCCTGAATTCAAAAAAGTGGAGCTGTTGCCCATCAAATTCGATGTGCAGTTTTACGCTTTTGCTTTTTCACAGAACAATGCCGATTTAGAAAGGATGATTTCCCTTAAAATCCTAGAGATAATGGAAACCGCTGAATGGGAGATCGTTCTGAATGAGTTCGGTCTTTCAGAAATATAATTCCCTACAAGATTTTTCATCCTGCCATTATCGTGTTTCGATTTTCCCTTTGGCATGCATTCATAGGAGGTATAATCCGTAAATATTGGCTAACTTATACGTCTAAGTTATGAGTTTTAAGAATGCACTAAACCACCAATTTTATGTCTAAAGATCTTGTTGAAATTGCAAAACTTTCCCAGCTTAAAGAAAAGGAGCCTACACATGCACTTGTGGATAATACCGATTTGGTCATTATAAAATACGGTGAGGAAATTTCGGTGCTCTATGGCCGATGTCTGCACCGAGGCGCTTTATTGGCAGACGGATATATCGATGGGGCCAATCTAATATGTGGGGTTCATTATTGGGATTATCGTTACGATACGGGTGTGAGCGAATACAATAATGAAGAAGCGCTCCATAAGTTTCAGGAATATGTAGATGGGGATTCCCTTATGGTGGATAAAAACGATGTAATGGCTTTCGAAACCGAACATCCACAGCCCTTTCAGCGGGATGAATACTTGGGTGCTTATGCAGACACGCACCCAGAAGATACCGAACCTTACACAGGATATATTAAAGAATTAGCTAAGAATGGTCTCTCCAAGATTGGGCATCACGGTTTTTCAGCTTCTATGGGTGTAGATAGGAATACCCTACCAAAATGGAATGACATTCAATTTTTGCCTGCCCAATTGTCCCGAAGGCCTTTGCTGGACCATGAAGATGTGGCCACCAACGTGGTTATTGGTCCCAATGCAAAGAAACCATTAGAATTGGATATCCCACTATTTGTGAGTGACATGAGTTTTGGAGCCTTGTCCCGTGAAGCCAAAATAGCCCTTTCCAAAGGTGCCGAAATGGCTGGAACTGGGATATGTTCGGGAGAAGGTGGAATGCTACCACAGGAGCAGGCCAATAACAAAAGGTACTTCTACGAATTGGCCTCAGCACAGTTTGGATTTTCTTGGGATAAACTGGAAGGGGTTCAGTCGTTTCATTTTAAGGGAGGACAAGGAGCTAAAACGGGTACGGGAGGACATTTGCCAGGGAATAAGGTTAGTAAGGAAATAGCTGAAGTACGGGGATTGAATGAAGGCGAAAGTGCGATTTCACCAGCTGCATTCCCAGATTTTCACGGTGTCGAAGATTTTAGAAGATTTGCTGATGAGGTTAGGGAACGAACAGGTGGGATTCCTGTCGGTTTTAAGATCGCCGCCAGTCATATTGAAGAAGATATCCAGTTTGCCCTCGACGTTGGAGTGGATTACATCATTCTGGACGGAAGGGGAGGAGGAACCGGTTCGGCCCCAACCATTCTTAGGGACAACATAAACGTACCTACGATTCCGGCATTGGCAAGAGCCAGAAAATATTTAGATGAGGTGGGCGCATCGGATATTACCTTGATAATTACCGGTGGTCTACGAATTGCAGAAGATTTTGCCAAGGCACTCATGTTGGGAGCCGACGCCATTGCCGTCTCAAATTCGGCATTACAAGCCATTGGTTGCCTCGGGATGCGGGCCTGTGGAACCAACAATTGTCCTGTAGGTATTGCCACCCAAAAAGAATCGCTCCGCAGTCGACTTATTGTGGAATCTTCGGCCAAGCAGCTGTACAATTATTTTAGCGCTACGAATGACCTTATACGGGTGATTGCCCGCGCCTGTGGATATGACGATATTTCAAAGTTCAATAAAGGAGATCTTTCAACCTTCAATCGTGATATGTACCAACTTACCGGAATTAAATATGCTGGTATAATCACTCAATAGTATGGAGCAAATGATGCACCGGGCAGCCCAATATTTGGCTACTGCCGCCATTAGTTTTTTGGATAAGAAAGACGATGATAGTCACACCAACTTAGGCTGGAATACTTCCTTGCCGGGGTTGGAAACGCATGCATTATCGAAGGAAGAGGATAAACTGGTACTCGATTATGGAACTTTTTCCTTGGGTTGGAGTAAAATGGGTCAGGTATCGCACAAAATTTCATTGAACGGAACCAGTCATAAAGAAGTTGTAGAATGGATCGAATCGATTAGTAAGAATGAAGGAATAACTCAGCCCTATCAGTATTCTTTGCATTACGAATTACCCTACGCAGAAATTACAGATGATTTCACGTTTAGCATAGAAGGCGCCAATCGTTTGGAGGAACTCACTCAAATTCGAACGAAAGTAAATAGAGTGCTATTGGGGATACTTGAATTGAAATGCCTTTCTGCCGATGTGCGCGTATGGCCGCACCATTTCGATTCTGGAACATTTGCCATGGTTAATGATACCCTTGGAATAGGGTTGGGGATGGCCATGCCGGATACAATGATCGATGATTTTTATCTTTATGTAAGTGGGTATCACGGGCATGAATTTGTGGATACAATATCATTCGAAGCCATGACAAATGGAAAAGTATATACCCAAGGTTGGAAAGGCATTGCACTTCCTATAAATGGTTTATGTGAAGGAGACATGAATGCATTCTACAAGGAAGCTCTGTCAAGATACCTTGATTAAGGTATGGGTCGGCAGTATCTGTTTCAGGTGAATTGAAGTAACTAGGATTTACCTATCTCATCGATAAGATTCTCATCCACTTTTTCATTCTTTTTCCAGATTCTTTTAAGAATGAAATACAAAGCCGCACTTGCCAATAGTCCTGCCGGTAGGGCTATTAAGGCTAATTGAATGTCACTCATCGTATCTATGGAATAACTACCCCAAAATTCCAGTGCAATTCCAAGTGCCAACCCCAAAATAAAAGTTCCTGCGTAATAGGAAAGAACACCTAATATTGCAAAGCCCCAAGGACTTCTTCCATGCTGTTCGGCAAGTCGGTAAAAAGTTCTTCCGATAAAGTAAATGAGTACAATTCCTAACATTCGATATAAGTAAAAGATAGTATGCAATTTAACTTTATTTTTCATTTTCGGCTAACTGGTAAAACCGTACCTTTGCCGCTCACTAAAATGAAAAAAAATGCAAGACGGAATTTACGCTAAGATCACCACCGAGAAAGGTGAGATTCTTGTTAAATTAACACATGATAAAACTCCGGGAACCGTGGGTAACTTCGTAGGACTTGCCGAAGGGAATTTAGAGAATGGATCTAAACCTCAAGGCACACCTTATTACGACGGGTTGAAATTCCACAGGGTGATTCCAGATTTCATGGTACAAGGAGGAGACCCTAACGGAACAGGAGCAGGGGGACCCGGTTACAATTTTGATGACGAGTTTCACCCAGAATTGAAGCACGATCGTCCTGGTGTCCTTTCTATGGCCAATGCTGGCCCTGGTACTAATGGAAGTCAGTTTTTTATTACGCATGTTCCTACCGACTGGTTGGACAACAAACATTCGGTTTTTGGCCATGTGGTTGAAGGGCAGGAGGTTGTTGATAGCGTGGCCCAGGGTGATACCATGCAGAAGGTGGAAATCTTACGCATTGGAGAAGAAGCCCAAAACTGGAATGCTGTTGAGACGTTCCGTCAATTCAATGGGGCTAAAGCCGAGCGGGAAGCCGCTGCCAAAAGAGCCCAAGAAGAATTACTTACTTCCTTATCGGAAGGTTTTGAGCAAACTGAAAGCGGATTGCGTTATCAGATCATTCAGAAAGGAGATGGTACTAAAGCAGAAAAAGGAAAAACTGTGGCGGTACATTACAAAGGTATGTTCGCAGATGGTGGTGAATTCGACAATTCTTACAAGCGAGGTAATCCTATAGAATTCCCCGTTGGAATGGGAAATGTAATCCCTGGTTGGGACGAAGGTATTCAGTTACTACAGGTAGGAGACAAAGCCCGCTTTGTTATACCGTCGCATTTGGGATATGGCAGTAGGGGAGCCGGAGGAGTAATACCTCCCAATGCTACTTTGGTATTCGATGTAGAATTGATGAATGTAAAATAGTTCATAAACTGTTTATATCAATATAGAGAAAAGCGCCCTCGTTGAGAGGGCGTTTTTTATTTTTACGAAAACCAATAACACAAGATGAACCTAGAAAAATTAAGATACCCCATTGGGCGTTTTGCAGCTCCAGAAACCGTTTCGGATGCTTTACTGAATGAAGCGATTACCCTTCTTGAAATCTTTCCTGAAAACCTGAAGGAATTGTTGCAAGGGATTACCAAACAGGAATTGGATACTCCTTATCGCGAAGGTGGATGGACGGTGCGACAGGTCGTGCATCATTTGGCAGATAGCCACCATAATAGTTACATCCGTTTTAAATGGGCCCTTACAGAGGATAATCCAACGATCAAGGCCTATGATGAAACAGCTTGGGCCGAGCTGGGGGATTACGCCACGGCTCCCATTGCATGGTCCATCGAGCATTTGGAGATTATCCATCACAAATTGGTTCACTTGCTCAGAATGCTTTCCGAAGATCAGTGGAAACGAACTTTTGTGCATCCCGAAACTGGAGCTACCATGGATCTAAGAACCCTGGCGCTTATGTATTCATGGCACAGCATGCATCATTATACACATATTAAAAATGCGTTAGGGTAAATTACCCTTTCCATTTAATGTTGCAACCAATACTTGGTTTTTGGTCTTTACGTTGTGGACTATTGTTAAGAATATTGTCCAAGGCTTCCCTGAGATCCCGTCCATTTACAGGAATACTGTTTCCAGGCCTGGAGTTATCCAATTGTCCTCGATATACCAGTTTGTGATTGGCATCGAATAGGAAAAAATCCGGAGTGCAGGCTGCATCATAGGATTTCGCTATATCTTGGGTTTCATCATATAAATAGGGAAAAGGATAGTTGTTGGTACGTGCTACCTCCCACATTTTATCAGGAGCATCCTGAGGGTATTTTTCCACATCGTTACTGCTTATGGCGACAAATCCAAAACCAGTGACACGATAGTCGTTTGCCACTCGCACGATCTCTTCATTTACATGGATAACGAATGGGCAATGATTACAAATAAACATTACAACAGTTCCCTTTTTTCCTGCGATATCCTGAAACGCGAACCGATCGCCACTCACCGAATCAAGGAGGTCGAAATTAGGTGCTTGAGTGCCTAAGGGAAGCATTTTGGATTCAGTTCTTGCCATAGTTATTCAAATTAAATTAAGGTTGCATACGAAGGTACCAAATAGGTCGCAAATGATGAATATTGGTTACATTTTTAAGATAATCAGTTATTTATTAATCTCATATTTTTCTAAATTAACTTAGATCACTACCTTAATTGGTTATATTTGATGTAATTAGACTTCAAACAATTAAAAACTAACAAATGAAAAAGATTACTTTACTTTTTTTATTAGCACCCTTGCTCTGTTTTGGACAGATCGAATTGAAGGGTTCTTTGACCTCTGGTAACTCAGGTACCGATGTATGGGAATATATCGATGATGCTACGGGGAATGTATATGCGATAGTGGGTGGAAATGGAATGTCTGTGGTAGATGTAACTGACCCAACGAACCCTACTGAAGTAGCTCACTTAACGGGTGTTCCTGGTTTTGATGTGAAGGTTTGGCAAAACTATGTCTATTGTGCTACTGGAGGAGGAGGAGATGCCGCCATTGTAGACATTTCGGATCCAGCAAACCCTTTACAGGTTGGTACATTTCCTTCTTCCCATAATTTTCATATTGATGATAGAGGGTATATGTATAACTCCTCACCAGGAGTTCGTATTTATGATTTAAATCCAAACCCTACCAGTCCTACATTCTTAACTCAGGTGGGTAGCGAAGGACATGATGTAACCGTTAGGGGAAATATTATGATCGACTGTCATGGTTTTGCGGGAACATTCATATATGACGTTACAGATCCGGCAAGTCCTAGTCTTATCACTGCCATTAGCGATCCAACTATTACCTATCATCACCAAGGGGATATTTCTACAGATGGCAATTATGTGTACATATGCGATGAACTTGGAAACCATCCACAAGCCGATATCTCGGTTTGGGATATTTCTGATCCAGGAAATCCCCAACGTGTTAGTGAAGTGGCGGATGCACCAGCCACCCCCCATAACCTATACGTGATCGACAATTATGCTTACACATCCTATTATACGGCCGGATTTAGGGTATTCGATATTTCCGACCCTTCAGTTTTAACACTTGCCGATGAATATGACACGAGTTCTGCTTCTGGTGAAGGGTTTGCTGGAGCTTTCGGGGTGTATCCTTCAACCGAAACTGGAAACATCTATATCAACGATGGAAGTGGTGTATATGTTTTTGGTTTTGGAGATGTTGCAGGGGTTGAAGATCTAGTGAGTAGTCCTATTTCTATATTTCCAAATCCCGCGCAGGGAGTTGTTACTATTGCAAGTGATGACGATCCGATCGAAAATGTCAAAGTATATTCTATGCTAGGAAAATTAGTGATGGATATAGAAATGAGTTCAGTACAGGATCACCGTCTGGATATTTCTGCCCTTAACACTGGGGTGTATTTTGTGAAAGTAAACGATCGCAAAGCACAGAAATTAATGGTTAAATAATCTTGTTTCCATATAATTTGGAAAGGCCTTTCAGAAATGAAAGGCCTTTTTTTATACTTCGCTGTCCATCACATCCGTGACCACATAGTAGCGCGGGTCATCTACATTATCCTGAATAATGGTGTCGAATTCAGGATTCCATTTCAATAAAAGAAGTTTACAGTCGGGACTTAAATGGGTAAGTGTTACTTTTTTCCCGGCTGCGATGTATTTGTTGGTTATGTTCCTGAGGGCTTCCACTCCAGAGTGATCACTCACCTTGGATTCTATAAAATCAATTTCAACTTGGGCCGGATCATTTTTTACATCGAATTTACTATTGAAGGTTTGCGTGGATCCAAAAAACAAAGGGCCCCAAATTTCGTATACTTTGGTTCCATCGTCTTTCATCCGTTTACGAGCCCGAATTCTCGTAGCATTTTTCCATGCGAAAGTCAGAGCACTCATAATGACTCCTGCAATGACTGCTACAGCCAGGTCTTTCCAAACCGTTATAGCTGAAACAGCGATAAGCACAAAAGCATCACTTAAAGGAATCTTGTGCAGGATTCTGAAGCTACTCCAAGCGAAGGTTCCTATCACTACCATGAACATAACCCCTACCAATGCTGCAATTGGAATTTGCTCGATCAAGGGCGCACCAAAAAGTACAAAGCACAATAGCGCCACAGCAGCTACCGTTCCAGAGAGGCGACCCCTTCCACCGGAGTTTACATTAATGATAGACTGGCCTATCATGGCACATCCTCCCATGCCGCCAAAGAGACCGTTTATGATATTGGCACCACCTTGAGCCACACATTCGCGGTTTCCACTTCCGCGAGTTTCGGTCATTTCATCAATAAGGTTTAGGGTCATCAAAGATTCGATAAGACCAATGGCAGCAAGAATAAAGGCAGTAGGCAATATTGTTGGAATGAAATGCCCTTTCAGCGTGTAGAATAATGTAAATAATTGATCTTGGAATGTGGGCAAACTACCTTGAAGACCGTCACCACCACCATCACGGATAAAAGAACCTACCGTACTTACGTCTATTTTTCCAAAAATAACAATTGCGGCCACAACTATGATTGCCGTGAGCGCAGCAGGTATTTTTTTGGTGAGTTTAGGCAAACCAAACATGATTCCCATGGTGAGCCCGACCAAGCCTAACATGAGCCATAGGGAAGAACCTTGCATCCACTGCATTTCCCCATTAATATTTTCTTTAAAGAGTCCTAATTGAGATAGAAAAATGACAATAGCCAATCCATTTACAAATCCCATCATAACCGGGTGTGGAATGAGTCTCACGAATTTCCCCAAGCGCAATATACCGGCTATGATCTGTATTCCCCCTACGAAAAGAAGGGTTATAAAAAGCCATTGTAGTCCAAGGTTTTCTATGGGCGTGGAGAGTGCCAAGCCTACTTCATTCCCTTTTTGTATCAAATGTACCATCACCACTGCCATCGCACCTGTAGCTCCACTAATCATTCCTGGACGCCCCCCAAAAAGTGCGGTAATGATTCCCATCATAAAGGCACCATATAGCCCAACTAGGGGATCAACACCTGCGACAAAGGCAAAGGCAACAGCTTCTGGAACAAGTGCCAATGCAACGGTAAGCCCGGATAAGATGTCGTTCTTCGGGTTCTGAGTGAAGTTTTTGATAGTCTTTTGTAACATAGCGCCCAATTAAAGGGCGCAAAGATAGCCTTTTGAAGGAAATTTAATGTGAGGCCCGCGTTATTTCTTATACCAGGCAGTATTTTCATAATCGCTTCTTCTGGAAGCAACTTCCCGATTCTTCATGATAAAGTGGTTTTTGTCCAACTTTTTACTTCGGTAGCCCAATAAATGAAAAAAGTCCTTGGTAAAGAATCGAGCAAGCTTTTGGTTGACCATTAGTGCATCCTTTCGTTCCGATTTCCATTTTACACCGGGTAGTAAAGTGAGGTATTTGTCAAAGCCAACTTTGCGAAGCATGGCAGAAATCCTAAGAAAAATTTTGGGAATGGGTCGTATGATAAAAAAACCGTCAGTTCCTTGATTTTGATAAAGCGGCATAAATATATTCCCGTTATTGGATGCATAAATCGTTTCACCAGCATACGTTGCGAGTTGTTGCCCTTTCTTTAGTTTTTGGAAGTTTACAAATCCGGGTTGCATTTTGAATTCCCGGTCTGGATGAATGCCAAAATGATCAAAAATTTCATAGAATGAGGCTCCCATCGGAGAAGTTTTAGATAAAACTTCGAGATAATGATGGTAATTGATCGCATCTTTTGAAATGGATCGCGTAAATACCAAACTGAGATAAGCAAAGGCAAGATGATTGACAACGGAGGCTCTGTCCTCGTGCTGTCCACCTTCGAACCCGAATGCAACATACCCCAATTCGTTCACATAACTTAAGATTGGGCCCTCAAGGTATTCTTCTATACCCAAAATAATGGGCACAGGATATTGGGAAGTATAGGTTCGATTAAGGAGGTTGTCATTTACCGTTATAAAGGGAAGCGTTTCACTGGAAGTTGTGTGCAGGTCGAAGAAGTAATAGGGGCCAGGTTCCGATTGTAATATGGTTTCAAAACATTTGTAAAGATCGATTTGTTCTTGCCGGTCACTATTAATTGGCCGATTTTCACTATTAAGAAAAGACTTTACCTGATCAAAAGACCACATTCGATTGAGATCTTCCTCTTCGAAGCGCTTGCCATTGCGTAAGGCCGAAAGATTTCCTGCCACCGCATAAATGCTCCCATATACCTCGATTTCTTGCGATCTAAGTTCGTCGATAAGTTGATATAGGGCGATGACGCCTGCGGGTTCATTACCATGCACGCCGCCTAGGAACACCAATGTTGGCCCTGGATGCCGCCCCTTTATTTTACCTATGATGCGTTGTATGTTAATGGATTGTTGCAGGTTCTTACTGTACAGCTGTACCATGGTCATAAATCATTACGTCTTTAACTGTGATAATTCCCACCAGTTCTTTATCTCGCGTCACCGGAAGACATCCGTATCCGTTTTGTTTCATAATAGATATGGCCTCCGAAATAGGGGTTTCTGGTGCTACAGTAACCACATTTTCTTCCATGATATCACCAACGGTTAATAGGGAATTTGGGGACTGTGTTGTCCTATGTTTTTGCATGTGGGACCAAGTAAGTATACCGCATATTTCATTGGTACTATTCTTTACGGGGACATGATGAATGTTCTTCCATAACATGATGCGTGCGGCTAGATCTGCCAAATCGTTTTGCTGTACAGAAAATAATTGTGTGGACATAATATGTCCTACCCATTGAGCCGATTGTTTCAATGTGCTGCTTTCTGGGGCACTGGGCCAATCATTCAAAGGCTTCCCACTTTCTTGAAATTGATATAATGTCTTTGTCAACATACGGAGGGCATCGTCTTTATGCATATGACGATTCAGGTTACGGTACTGGGTTACCATCCATTGTGAACCTGTTATTCCATGGGCCCGTTTCTCAATAATGCCTAGATACCTCTGAATATCCCCAGGGTCGATGCCCATTTTCTCCAGTCCTTTGTGGGCAATGGGTAAAAGCTCATTGAGGATAAGGTCTTTTACGGAAATTGGGTTTCCTAACCAATTCAATACCGAATGTTTTCCAGTTCTAGCAGCTTTTAAAAAATTGGCTTTAGCCTCCCTAAAGTCCATAACCGCTGGTAAATTATCGAATCGCTTCGGGCGCCCCATCATTAAACCCACCCAAAAGGCAAATGTTGCCATTTCATCCTGGGTCGTTGGCCCAGAGGGGATATATCTATTTTCAATCCTAATATGGGGCTTGCCACCGCCCACACCATAACAGGGGCGGTTCCATTTGTAAATCGTTCCGTTGTGTATATTGAGCGCATGAAGTTTTGGGATATGACCCTCTTCCAGAACTGCCAGAGAATCCGATTCGATATCACGGGATAGAATCACTTCGTATTGGGCAATATCATTCTTGAAAATCTCTGCAATTGAACCGGTTTCCCAATCGGTTCCAAAGGAAACGCGGGCCTGCTGGTCTTTAAGCGCATAGGAAGAATGTCTGGTATCTATGCTTTGTTGAAACAAGGCAATACGGGTTTCATGCCATAATTCCCTACCCAATAACAAAGGGGAATTCGTGCTAATGCCCAATACCGCTCCCGAGATGGCCTGTGCCCAATTAAAACTTGAAATGAAATCATGGGGCGGTACCTGAAGGTGCATTTGAAAACTTGTATTGCAGGCCTCAAATAATACAGAGTCATGATATAGGGTAAGATCATCAACTCCCTTGATATGAAGCTTAAAATCACCTCCACGGAGTTCCTTGAGCATATCATTGAGTGCCCAATAGCGTTGATGGGGAGTCATATAATGGAATTCGAGTTCCTTCTTGCTAATCGTAGGTAAAATACCAGTAAGTAATACCTTGACATTGTGTTGATGAGCAGCTTGAATCGCTTTTGCAAGTAATTCATTCAATTGATTTTCTACTTTTCGGAAGCAGCTACCTTCAAGTTTAAGCGGATCTAGGTTTATTTCCAGGTTGAATAGTGCAAGTTCGGTAGTGAAGTGTGGATCATCGATGGTAGCCAGTATTTCTTCCGCCTTATTGGAAGGTCGCCAATGATCTGTTACCAAACAGAACTCCTGCTCGGATCCTATTCGGATGATATCATCTTCGATCAACCCCAATTCGAGCATTCTTTCCAAGGCATCGATATCGTTGATAAGATGCTTAATGAATGCTGCACGGCCTTTGTCGTAGAGTCCTTTCTTTACTTTTTGTTCTCCCATAGTGTTGAAGCATGGTTACAATGGGAAAAAGATAGGGGTATTGGGAAACCCAAAATATGACAAAAAGCAGGTTTTGTTTCAAGGTACTTTTAGATATGATGCAACCTGTAGCATCTATCCTTGAATAGGAAAGCCAATAAGTAACTTATTAAATACTACATCTCGTCTCCAAAAAAGATGGCGTTCATCAACAATTTGTTGGTACCATACCAAAATGCCCTGAAATTGGTATTATCTGTAAAATAAATCACCTTACCGCTTCCTTTGCGTCCTGTTTTAAAGGCTGAAGTACTTCCTAAATCCTTCAGGTTACCTTCAGAAATGTAACCACTTAACAAGGGAGATGCAGTATACTGAATGGGGTTGTTATAACTTTGGCTGTCCGCTTCCATAAAAATCGTACTATTACGGAATACAGGAAGGCGATCGTTCTTATATCCAAAAGCGATAGGATGGGATCGATCCAGTTTCGTTTCGAAAATGGCGCCACCAATGAATTTGGCACCAAAATAGTTTCCACGGTTTTCGAAGGATATACTTTTGGCAGTATCTTGGGTGCTTTTGAACTTCATCTTGAGCAATTCATTGCTATTAAACCATCTACCGGCATTTTTATATCCTATAAGTGTTCCGCCCTTTTCTACCCATGTTTTGAGCTGCTCTGCATCGTCCTTATCCAAAGCGCTTCCCCAGCTATGCGGAAGGATAATGTCTGTGTAACGGCTTAAATCCGTTCCTCCAAAATTTCGCGTATCCAACTTGGTAATGGGCATATCATAACGGGTATCGAACAAATGCCAGATTTCCCCAGCATCGTACGGATTAATACCTTCCCCCACAAGAATGGCAACTTTAGGTTGCTCCAATGCCCTAAACTGATTACTCCCAAGATCGATACCTTCTGTTAAACCTGTATTCACAGATCTAATGGTTACACCGGTTTCTTGTGCCACTTCATTCAAGAATTGGCTCATTTCCGAGGCATTCAATACTTGATTCTGAACCGGAACAAGAATAGTCCCGTAGTCGTAATCCCTTCCGTTAAGAGAAAATTGTTTCATTCCCACCTTAGCGCGTAATTTTTTCCCTAAAATCATATTCAGGGCTTTCGGACTGTAATATTCATGCCATTCCATTAGGTAGGCGTATTGAGAAGTGGCGACCGCCGGAGCTTTAGGTTTAGTAAAATTCGTGACCTCTGCACCCGCTCGGGAAATGGAAACTTCTCCATAGTCTAAATTAAATGCCAATGGAAAAGTCCAGGCACTTACATCGTAAAATAGACTGTCCCTAAACTTGGTTCTTTTTTCGAACATGGCATTGATAAGTCGGTGCTGCTTTTGGTTCTTTGGAACGATATAAGCGTATCCCTTTTTATAGGTTTTACCGTTGGAAGAATAGTCACTTTCCAGCTCATGAAATTTTATCTTATGGCGATGAAGGATTTCTGCCAAATGATAGGTTTTTGCTGCATCTTTTTCATCTCCAAATACCAAGGCTCCTCCTTTGGCAGCTTCCTTACGGGCATTGGTGTAAAATGTTCTTTGGTAATTGAGTAAGTCCTCCCGCATATTTACTGCGGCTTCCAAAGTGGAAAGCGCCGCTGTGAACTGATTTCTGATCGTAAACGGAAATGTAAGTATGCCATTGTCACTTTCCTGGGCATGTCCACGAGAGGAGGCCTGTTCGAATAGGATTCCGACGGCACCGTTAATATCCGGAAAGGTAGATCCCTTACCGTAGTAGAAATCGTCGAAACTCTCTTTGGTGTAGTAAAAACTACCCAGTTTATTAAATGCTTTGGCATGGAAATTAGCAATCAATCCTGTTAGATCTTGATTCCGTTGTGGTGTTAACGGATGGGTTCGGGAAGGTATTCCCGGCTGGAAGAAAAAAGTGGCATTGGTTCCCATTTCGTGGTGATCTGTCAAAATATTCGGATACCATTTATGGAAACTTTCGATTCGCGCCCTACTTTCCGGCAATTGAACAGGAAGCCAATCGCGGTTCATATCGAACCAGTAGTGATTAGTTCTTCCGCCGGGCCAAACCTCGTCATATTCACGATCGTTAGGATCGGGATTGATATTTTTACTTTTATGAATGTTGGCCCAATAGGCAAACCTTTGCAAACCATCGGGATTCAAAGATGGATCAAGTAAAATGATCGTATTCTTTAAAAGCTCGTCGATTTTTGGTCCTTCGGCAGCCGCCAGATAATAGGCAAGGGCCAGCGCTGCATTGGATCCGCTGGATTCATTACCATGTATCGAAAAGCCTTGGTATACCACAGCTGGCATGGTGGCCGTATTCAAGCCCTGGGAGTTGGCTTCGGTAAGGTTTACATGATCTTGTTGAATACTCTCTAGATTGGATAAATTGGAAGGAGAAGAAATAGTGAGTAACCAAAGGGGGCGACCTTCGAAGGTGTTTCCCCTATTTTCAATATTTATCCTATCGCTGGCAGCCGCCAGACTCGTCATATAATGTGATAATTTATCGTGGGTAACATGCCATTCACCCACTTCATGACCCATGACCGATTTAGGCGTAGGAATGTTCGAATTATAGGAAACATCGGTGGGGAGGTAATAGTCCAGATCGACCTGGTAGTCTTGGGCAAATAAAATTGTTGTAGTGAGGAATAGGAATAGATTGGCTGCTTTCTTCATATTAGGTTTTGTAAGTTTTAAATATAAAAAAACCGCTTCAAATAAATGAAGCGGCTTTCATATTTTAAGAGTCTTTTACCATTAAATATCGTCGAAGTCAATATCGGTAAAGCTGGAGGTTTCGGTAGCGGTTTCTTCTGCTACCACGGCCTCACCATTCTGATCTTCTCTTTTGTAATCGCTCTGATGACGTTCGCTAATTACTTCTTCTCCCTTGGCATCAATGATATATTGGATCATTTCATGAAGGTTGTCCCTGAAGTCTGCAAAGTCCTCTTTATACAAATAAATCTTGTGTTTTTTGTAATGAAAAGAACCGTCATCGTTGGTAAACTTCTTACTCTCGGTTATGGTTAAGTAATAGTCACCGGCTTTGGTTTCGCGTACATCAAAAAAATAAGTACGCCTACCGGCTCGCATTACTTTGGAATATATTTCTTCTTTCTCCATCATTTGACTGTCTCTAAAAGGTTAATTTTTTGTAAACGTAGAGCCAAAAATCTAAAAAAAAACCTAATCGGCAAAAGGAAAGACTACATTTCTTTCTCCTGAAGTTGTTTGTTGTACAGCTCTTTGTAGTAACCGTCGATGTTTATTAGCTCAGCATGGGATCCTTGTTGAATCACCCTTCCTTCTTCCAAGACAATAATCTGGTCAGCATTTTTAGCCGAAGATACCCGGTGGCTAACAATTAGAGTAGTACTGTTCTTGGAAAGCTTTTGGAGGTTTTGAAGGATTTCTTCTTCTGTTTCGGTATCTACCGCGCTCAGACAATCATCCAGCAATAATATTTTTGGATCTTTTATAATAGCACGAGCAATGGAAACCCGCTGTTTCTGGCCACCGCTCAAGGTGATACCGCGCTCTCCCAAAATGGTTTCATAACCTTTTGCGAAGTCGACAATGTTTCCATGTACCGCTGCATTTTTGGCAGCTTCGATAATCATATCGTCGGTAGCTTCATTGTAACCAAATTTTATATTATTGCGAATGGTATCGCTAAACAGAAATGCATCCTGTGGAACATAACCCATACTACTGCGTAAATCGTCGAGGTGAACATCCTTGGCTACATGGCCATCCAGGGTGTAGAATCCATCTTCAATATCATAGAGTCGTGCGATAAGTTCCAAAATGGTAGACTTGCCCGATCCCGTATTTCCTATAATGGCCAGGGTTTCCCCAGGCACAACAGAAAAAGAAACCCCCTTAAGTGCCTGAATGCCTGTATCCGGGTAGGTAAAACTGACGTTGTCGAATACAATCTTACCTTTAATTTCGGTACGCTGGGAGGCTGTGTTAATTATATCTGGGGATACCTTTAAAAATTCATTGATCCTTTTTTGTGAAGCCTCCGCTTGTTGTACCATAGAAGAGACCCAACCTACAATGGCAACAGGCCATGTAAGCATGTTTACATAAATGAGGAATTCCACGATGGTACCAAATTCTATTTTTCCTTCAATAAATTGATTCCCACCAACGTACACTACAATAAGGTTGCTGGCACCAATAAGTAGAATCATTAATGGAAAAAATAGCGCTTGTACCTTGGTAAGGTCAATGTTCTTTTGCTTGCTTCCATTGGCCAATTCCTCAAAATCGATTTGAGTTCTTCCTTCAATGCCGTAGGCCTTAATCACCGAAATACCACTAAAGCTTTCTTGGGTAAATGTTGTAAGTTTTGCCAAGTATTGCTGCACTACCGTACTGCGCTTGTGAATGGCAATGCTCAATCTATAAATGCTCACCGAAAGAATAGGCAATGGTGCAATGGCATAGAGTGTAAGTAGGGGTGCCGTATAGACCATATAACTAATGGCAACAATAAAAAGTGTTACGGTAGTGGTACTATACATGAGGGCAGGGCCAGCATACATCCTAACTTTCCCAACATCTTCACTTATTCGGCTCATAAGGTCCCCGGTTCTATTGTTTTTGTAAAAATTGAGGGATAGTTTCTGATATTGCTCGAATACTACGTTTTTAAGGTCGAATTCAATATAACGGGATACAACGATAATGGTCTGTCGCATTAAGAAGGTGAAGAATCCCGACAACAATGCCGCACCGATTATAATGAGGATATTTTCCAAAAGCATACCGTTGAGCACATCCTGGGTAATTTCACCATTGAACTTCATACGAACGGCATCCATGGAGTCCCCGATTTTGGCCGGAACCACAATGCGAAATATAGTAGCAATGGCGGTAATAATAAGCCCCAAAAGCAGACGCCATTTGTATTTGAGAAAAAATTGATTGAGAAAACGAAGTTCCTTCATGAGGGATCAACTACTTATAAATAGATACATCAAAACTTATTAACAAATTCTTAAATTTAAGATATTTTTTTGCGAAATCTTCAATAATCCTCTAATTTTGCACTCCTATTTTATGGGATTAACAAAAACTTAATGTATGGTGACTGAGGTAGTTAAAGCAAAAGAACTTCAAAAATTAGATCCTGTTTTTGGACAGTTATCCTTCGATAACCATGAGCAAATCGTTTTTTGCAATGACAAAGATACAGGTTTAAAAGCAATAATAGGAATTCACAATACCGTTTTGGGACCTGCCTTGGGAGGTACCCGTATGTGGCAGTACAACTCAGAATGGGATGCTTTAAATGATGTACTTCGACTATCCCGTGGAATGACTTTTAAAAGCGCTATCACAGGTTTAAACCTTGGTGGCGGAAAGGCTGTTATCATAGGAGATTCCAAAACCCAAAAGACGCCAGAATTGATGCTTCGATTTGGTGAGTTTGTACATTCTTTAGGTGGAAGATACATTACCGCAGAAGATGTTGGGATGGCGACCAGCGATATGGATTTGGTAAGAACCGTTACTCCTTATGTTACTGGTATTTCTGAAGAAAAAGGAGGTGCCGGAAATCCTTCCCCTATTACTGCATATGGTGTGTTTATGGGAATGAAAGCCGCTGCCAAATATAAATTTGGAAATGATAATTTGGAGGATAAAGTGGTCTATGTTCAAGGAATTGGAAATGTAGGGGAAGCATTGGTTGAGCATTTGAGCAATGAAGGCGCCAAAGTATTTATTAGCGATATACATAGAAATCGTCTGGAAGAAGTTCGTGACAAATACCATGTAACCATTTATGAAGGAGACAACATTTATGAAGAAGACATGGATATTTACGCACCATGTGCTTTGGGAGCTACGGTAAACGATAGTACCATTAACCAGCTAAAGGCTAAAGTTATTGCAGGGGCTGCCAATAACCAATTGGCAGATGAGCAAACTCATGGAACCCAACTTCGTGAGAGAGGCATTGTATATGCTCCGGACTTTTTAATCAATGCTGGTGGTATCATAAATGTGTATGCTGAGTTGGAAAATTACGGGAAGCAGGAAATCATGCGCAAGACAGAAAATATCTACAATACAACTTTGGAAATATTGTCCAATGCGGAGACAAATGGGATTACTACCCATGAAGCGGCTTTCCATATTGCACAATCCAGAATCGATGCTCGAAAAAAAGAGCGTTAATTTTATACAGAATGCATATCTTTACGGCGCATTTCCAGAAGGGGATGCGCTTATTTTTTAACTCCTAGCTAAGTTCTTTTTAATGATGCTGACCAGAAGACATATAAGAGTAAAAGTTTTACAATCGTTATATGCGTTTTACCAATCGGAAGATCAAGATCTCGATAAACAGAAAAAATTCCTGGCCTACAGTATCTCTCAGATGCAGGACCTCAATGCGCTGCTCCTTCAGCTCATGGTCGCCATTAGGGACCATGCCGATGCCTACCTTGAAAAGTCCCGTAAAAAACACCTAGCTACTTCCGAAGAGAAGAACCCAAGCTTGGCATTCGTTGAAAACAAGGTAATTCAATTGATTCAAAAACATGAAGGCCTGTCTGAATACTTGAAAAATCGCAAACTGGATAATTGGAAAAACGACGATGAATATGTCGCCATTTTGTTCAATGAACTCAAAGAGCAATCCTGGTATTTGGATTATTTAAAAGAGGAGAATGCGGATTTTAACACGGATAAATTACTGGTTAGCAAGCTCTACAAAGAGGTGATAGCACCTAACGACAAGCTTTACGAGTATTTGGAGGACCACCGTTTAACCTGGTTGGACGATTTTCCTTTGGTGAATACATCCATTGCCAAAATGCTGGATAAGATAGCCGAAAAGAAATCGAAATCGGTGTTTTCGGAACAGCTTTACAAGAATGAGGAAGATCGGGAGTTCAGTTCGTTGTTGTTGCAAAAAGTGATTCTAAATGATGATAAATTATCGGAATGGATCGACGGAAAAACCCCTAATTGGGACAAGGAACGAATAGCCGAAATCGATATGATCATTTTGAAGATGGGGATCGCCGAATTCCTTTATTTTCCTAGTATTCCCGTAAAGGTAACCATCAATGAATACTTGGAGATATCCAAAGAATATTCCACCCCGAAAAGTAGCCTCTTTATCAATGGGATATTGGACAAGTTGGTGAAAGAACTTACTAAGAATGACAAATTGAATAAAATAGGGCGGGGTCTTCGCTAGAAATAAAAAAATGGTTACTTTAGCGGTTCCTATAACTTAAATAAAAAATAATGAAAAAATCAATTTTATTACTAGCAGCAATTGCGATGGTTGCTTTTACGTCTTGTAAAGACAAAGCTGCCGATAAAGTAAGTGAAGAGAATGTAGCGGCGGCTGCAGAGCGTGATGCAGAGGCAGGAAAGTTTCCAGTAATGACTTTTTCTGAAACAGAATTCGATTTTGGTACTATCGATCAAGGAACTCCTCAGGAGCATTTGTTCAAGTTTACCAATACTGGTGAAGCAGACTTAGTGATTGTTGATGCTAAGAGTAGCTGTGGATGTACCGTTCCAGAATATCCAAAAACTCCTATCGCACCGGGTGCAGAAGGAGAGATGTTGGTAAAGTTTAATGGAAGTGGTAAAAACCAGGTAAGTAAAACAGTAACTATTACTGCAAACACTGAAAAAGGGAAAGAGACCATTAAGATCAAAGCCTTTGTAAATCCTAAAGAAGGTGCTGCTCAAGGATCTCCAATCCAGACTCAGTAATTTAAAGAAACTAAGATTATTTAGATGGATCAATCCTTATTAGGCCCATTACTCCTATTTACCGTTTTCATTATTTTCTTTATGGTATTACCCCAAAGAAAAAGAATGAAGCAGGAAAAAAAGTTTTTTAGCGAGTTGAAAAAAGGGATGAAAGTTGTTATGGGGAGTGGTCTCCATGGAAAAGTGCTGGAATTGAATGATGACGGAACCTGTATCATTGAAACAGGTGCTGGTAGAATGAAATTCGATAAGACAGCCATTTCAGTTGAGAAATCCACCAAACTGAATTCTGCTTCCACTAAGTAATTAGATATAGTATAAAGCATAAAAAACCCTCAGCATTACTGAGGGTTTTTTTATTATCGTAATTCCTAATTAAAATCGATATCCCACCGAGGCACCGCCTCTAAAGAAAGCTTCAGGGCCATTATCTTCACCGCCGAAGTAGCGACCTCCACCCACAGATAATTCGACAACGAAACCATTGCGACTCACCCATTTCTGTCCTACGGCAAATCCAATTCCCAGTTTGGTCCAATCTTCTTCAACATTCCTTTCTTGTTCAAAAATGTATTCAGTATCAGTACCACCTCCTAATTGCAAAAGTCCTTCGGCGAAGAAGCCTTTAGCACCATAATCTTGTTTGTTGAAAAAATACTGGCGATAGTAGGGGGTAATGGCCCATTCTTGGTAATCATCACTATCATTATCACTTAAACCTATAAAAGCAGAAACCCCGGCACCCGAGAATTTACTAATAATGTATTCGTAGCTTACGTCAACAGCAGGAACAATAAGCCCCTCAAGGGCATCCAGGCGGAATTCATGTTTGGGATCTAAGGTCGAAGTATCGTCATTGTCGGTGTCTTGGGCAAATGTAAATGTCACTGCACCAAGGAGCAGTAAGGTTATGATGTTCTTTTTCATATATAGTGGTTTTTTAATTGTAATGGGATGCTTAGGCACAACAACCATTCCATTATTTCTTAGCCAAGTTTACGGCTATGTTAACAATAACCTCGATGGCCTTTTGCATACTTTCTACAGGAACGTATTCGTAACGGCCATGAAAATTATGGCCTCCGGCAAATATATTGGGGCAGGGAAGTCCCATAAAGCTGAGTTGAGATCCATCGGTTCCACCGCGAATGGGTTTTATGATAGGAGTAATTCCGGCTTGTTTCATGGCTTCTTCTGCAAGATCGACAATGTGCATTACGGGTTCTACTTTTTCCCGCATGTTGAAGTATTGGTCTTTTATTTCTACAGAAACACGATCACCAGGATGTTTCTGGTTAAGTTTCTCTGCAATTTCTAGCATTTCTGCCTTGCGCGCTTCGAACTTTTCGCGGTCATGATCGCGAATAATATACTGTAATTCGGTACTGTCTACTTCACCATTCACACTGTACAAATGATAAAAACCTTCCCGATCTTCGGTTTGCTCAGGAGTTTCGTTACGAGGTAAGGCATTAATAAAATCTGTGGCGATATACATACTATTCACCATTTTACCCTTAGCGTATCCAGGGTGAACAATTTTACCTTTGATCTTCACCACCGCTCCCGCAGCATTAAAGTTTTCATATTCCAATTCACCTACCTGGCTACCATCCATGGTGTAGGCCCAGTCCGCACCGAATTTTTCTACATCGAACTTATGCGCTCCCCGACCAATCTCTTCATCTGGGGTAAATCCAACCCGTATCTTTCCGTGTTTTAATTCGGGGTGTTGAATGAGGTATTCCATGGCAGATACAATCTCAGCGATTCCTGCTTTGTCATCGGCACCCAATAAGGTGGTTCCATCGGTCGTGATCAATGTTTTACCCTTGTAAAGGAGTAGATCTTCAAACTCGGATGGTGACAATTTTAAATCAGTTCCTTTTAAAGGGATATCACCACCCTCATAATTTTCAATAATCTGGGGCTTTACATGGGCGCCGGTAAAATCGGGAGTAGTATCGAAATGAGAAATAAATCCAATAACGGGCACCTCTTTATCCACATTACTGGGAAGTGTGGCCATGATATAAGCATTCTCATCAATGGAAACATCTTCCATTCCAATAGCTTTCAACTCTTCGGCCAACGCCTTGGCCAAATCCCACTGTTTTGCACTACTGGGTGTTGTGTTACTGTTCGGATCACTTTCCGTATCTACGGTTACATAGCCAATAAATCTATCGATAAGTCTTTGCTTGTCAATCATGGTTTCGAATTTTGTTCTACAAAATAAAGGAATCGCCCTTAAAAGTTCTGCAGTTTTAGTACTATTTTTGCAGCACATTTTCAACAACTATGTATAAAGTTCTTTTGCGTCCCTTATTGTTCTGTTTCGATCCCGAAAAAGTACACCATTTCACGTTTTCCTTAGTTCGTTTTTGTCATCGTTTAGGTATGGGGGGGATGTTTCGCAGAATTTACAAAGTGAATGATTCAGCGTTGAAACGGGAGTTGTTCGGTCTTACCTTTCCCAATCCTGTGGGCTTGGCTGCCGGGTTCGACAAAGATGCCAAATTATATAAGGAGCTCTCTAATTTTGGTTTTGGTTTTATTGAAATCGGAACTGTTACCCCGAAGCCCCAAGCTGGAAACCCTAAGAAGCGTTTGTTCCGATTGAAAAGCGATAGCGCCATCATTAATAGAATGGGATTCAATAATGGCGGGGTAACGGAAGCCGTGGAACGCCTCAAAAAGAACAAAAACGTACTCATTGGTGGGAATATCGGTAAGAACAAGGTAACTCCGAATGAGGAAGCGGTAAACGATTATGTAATCTGTTTCGAAGCCCTATTCGATCATGTGGACTACTTCGTTGTGAACGTGAGTTCACCCAATACTCCCAATCTTCGGGAACTTCAGGATAAGAAACCCCTCACCGACCTTCTAAATACCCTTCAGCAAAAGAATGCCTCCAAATCCAAACGCAAACCCATTCTCCTTAAGATTGCACCCGATCTAACGGATGATCAACTATTGGATATTATAGACATTGTTAGGGATACTAAAATAGATGGTGTTATTGCAACGAATACCACTATATCGAGAGAAGGACTTACTTCCGAAAATAAAAAGGAATTGGGAGGCCTTAGTGGTAAACCTTTGACCAAAAGAGCTACCGAAGTAATTCGCTTCTTATCCGAAAAAAGCAATCGATCTTTTCCCATTATTGGTGTAGGGGGGATCCATTCGGTCGAGGACGCACTGGAAAAGATTGAAGCCGGAGCAAGCTTAATTCAACTCTACACCGGCTTCATTTATGAAGGCCCTACTCTGATTAAGGCCATCAATAAAGGCATTTTACAACTTGATAAGTCTTGATACCGATTCTTGATTCGAATCGTTAACCGTTTTTACCAAATAGGCACCGCTCGGTAAATCACTGATGTTTACTTCAACGGTATTGCTATTTATATTTTCCTTTTTCATTACTTCTGCTCCTAGAACATTGTACACATGAACACTGCGCAATGCACTTGAATGGGATACAGCAAAGCGGTCTTGAGCGGGATTGGGATAAAGTTTCATCTCATTTTTTATAAGATCGTTGGTTCCCAAAACCGATTCTAATGTGATCGTTAGTGTCCCTATGGTCTCCGATGAGAAGGGAGTAATCCCTTGCAAACTGGAAATAGGTTCTTGAGGATTGGTATTCATATTACCAGAAGAATAATCTGTACCACTATCGGTACCAGCATCTATAGGATATAGATCGATAACAATTTCATCCTTCCAATTACCATTGATATCTAATAAATCCACACTGTTTACCCCTATCATCCAGTCAGGACTTGGAGCAATCATGGAAAGCAGGGTTACATAATGAAACTCTTCAGTAGTAACCAGATTATTAATTACCATTTGGCCGAGTGCCGTGGATAGGTTAGGGCCGTTGATGGATTGATTGGAATGTCCATTGGAAATGGCTTCATCTACTTCATTGAAAAAAGCGATGTTATTTCCCAATTCGGCTACATCCTCTACACCTTCTGTTGCCAATCCGCCCATTTCCCAAAATGTAACTTCCTCATTATGGGTGGCACCCACCAGTCTGGACCAGTGAGCACTTCCAGGAAGACTACCGCTGGAATGGGGATGTGTTGCCTGTGACCAATTGCTATCAAATCGCACAGTGTAGGTTGCTTCAGATTGTCCGAAGGACAAAAATGAAACAAGGACTGCCAAGGTGGTTAAGAGTAATTTATTTTTCATAATTGTGGTTTAGACTAATTAAGTCGTTTCTAAGCTCTTTGACTTACAATAAAAACGCATATTTTTAAAAAATGTTTGAAGCCCTCTATTTATTCGTTTTTGCCACCCTGGCTTTGGCCATTTCACCGGGTCCCGATAATATATACGTACTTACACAATCTTTGGTTCACGGAACCAAAAGTGGTATCGCCACAACGGCAGGGCTCATTAGCGGTTGTATTGTGCATACTTGCCTGTTGGCATTTGGTGTATCGGCGGTAATCACCAAATCCGATACGATTTTTTACGGCATTAAAGTAGCTGGTGCACTGTATCTATTTTACCTAGCCTACAAGGTTTTTAAAAGCCCTTCGGCGGTTTCATTTGAAACCGATGCGATCCCCAAAAAGAGCCATTGGCAATTGTTTAAAACGGGAGTGGTCATGAACCTACTCAACCCCAAAGTGATGATATTTTTTCTGGCGTTCTTTCCTGGGTTTTTATGGGATCCGGACGGCAATACGGTTTCACAATTTTTCATCTTGGGTGCTGTATTTATGCTCACCTCCTTTTTAGCTTTCAGTGCGGTTGCCCTTTTGGCTGGTGCCATTTCATCTTATTTAATGAAAAATAACCAAGTGGGAATCGTCCTAAAATGGCTTCAGATTGTCGTCTTTGTTGGAATTGCAGTCTATATATTGCTCCCTTAATTTTCTTGAATTTCGGATCCCCTCGGCTTCAAGGGATATTGTATATTTGATACGATGCAAAAAGTAAAAATTATAGAGTGTCCTAGGGACGCTATGCAGGGAATCAAGGATTGGATTCCCACCGAAGCAAAAGTGCAGTACATACAGTCCTTGTTGCGCTGTGGTTTCGACACTTTGGATTTTGGAAGTTTTGTATCTCCCAAAGCCATTCCTCAGATGGTGGATACCAAAGAGGTTTTGGCTGCATTGGATTTAAGTCAGACGGAAAGTAAACTGTTGGCAATTGTAGCCAACGTAAGGGGGGCACAGGACGCAGTGGTCCATCCTGAGATTCAGTATTTGGGATATCCCTTTTCCATTTCGGAGAATTTCCAGATGCGTAATACCCATAAAACGATTGCGCAATCCATAGATGTTCTCAAGGAAATTCTCGAATTGGCACAGGCTCATGGAAAAGAAGTGGTGACCTATTTGTCCATGGGATTTGGAAATCCCTATGGAGATCCCTGGAATGTGGATATTGTTGGCGACTGGGCAGAACGATTATCTCATATGGGCGTAAAGATTTTATCACTAAGTGATACCGTTGGGACATCCACTCCCGAGGTAATCGATTATCTTTATTCCAATTTAATTCCCAAATATCCGGAAATTGAATTCGGTGCACATTTACATACCACACCGACCAGTTGGCACGAAAAGATTGATGCAGCTTTTAAAAGTGGCTGCAGACGATTTGATGGTGCGATTCAAGGATTTGGTGGCTGCCCCATGGCAAAAGATGAATTAACAGGGAATATGCCTACCGAAAAAATGTTGAGCTATTTTACGGCTGCTAAAGTCGATACTAATATAAATACGATGTCGTTTGAAAGTGCCCATAATGAGGCCACTAAAATATTCAGTAAATTCCATTAACATGAGATCAGCCCACTACATTTGGTTATTGTCGCTCCTTCTTGTTTTTTCCTGTAAAACAACCGAAAAAGTATCTCAGAAACCTGTGGATGATGGTACCATTACTTTCAAATTCGTACAGGTGAACGATGTCTATGAAATTGCGCCGCTAAGTGGCGGTAAATATGGTGGAATGGCACGGGTGGCGCATGTCGTGGATTCCATTAAAAGAATCGAACCGAACACCTATCTATTTATGGCAGGTGACTTTCTAAACCCTTCCCTCTTGGGCACCTTGAAACTGAACGGGGAACGCATTGCTGGTAAGCAGATGATCGAGGTAATGAACGCCATGAATTTTGAGTTGGCCACCTTTGGTAACCATGAGTTCGACCTAAAAGAGGAAGATTTACAAAAGAGATTGGATGAGTCCAATTTCTATTGGATGAGCGCCAATGTGTTTCAGCAATTGGAAGATGGACCAAGATCTTTCCATTTCGTTAGGGGAGGTGATTCGATTCCCGTACCTGAAACCTATACATTATCAATTTCCGATGCTGATGGGACAGCGATCGATGTGGGTATTTTTGGGGTGACCATAGATTCCAATCCACAAGATTATGTCTACTACGCAGATCCTATGTTAGAGGCCGAAAGTGCCATGAGTAAACTAAAATTTCAACAAAGTGATGTGATCGTAGGACTTACCCATTTGGAGATTGAAGAAGATGTAGCCCTAGCAAATAGATTTCCGGGGATTTCATTGATTATGGGAGGACATGAGCATCATAATATGTTGGTGCCAACCAATCATGCCAAAGTGGCTAAGGCCGATGCCAATGCTAAAACGGTTTACATTCATACTTTTCAATACAATGCGAAGGATGGTTCCTTGGAAATAGATTCGAAGTTATTTCCCATCGATGAAACCATAGCTTCACATCCATCGGTGCAACAGGTGGTCGATACATGGAATGCCATACTGGATGAAAAGGTAAAAGAAGTGGTCGCGAATCCTAATGAGGTCATTTATAGAGCCGATCCACCTCTGGATGGAACCGATAGTGCGAGTAGGGGAGTGCAGACCAATTTGGGCGGATTTATAGCCCAAGGTATGGCAATGAGTTTCGATGAACCTACCATAGGTGCTTTGGTTAATGGTGGTTCCATACGAGTGGACGATATGATGGGAGGCGATATAACCAGTTTAGACATATTTCGAGTGCTTCCCTTTGGGGGCCAAGTGCTGAAAGTGGACCTTACCGGTAAATTGTTGAGAGAAGTTTTGGTATATGGTAAATCCAAAGGTGGAACAGGAGCCTACCTGCAACGTTATGGTTTCAATCAAAATCGCGTTGGAGCATGGTTGTTGGGAGACGAACTCATTGAAGATGATGAGGTTTATACTATTGCCTTTAGCGATTTTTTATTGAAAGGATATGATATTCCATTCCTTACCCCAGAAAATGAAGGAGTCATTAAAGTGTATGAACCCAAGGAAACAGAAGCGGCCTTCGATATACGAAAAGCAGTTATTCAATTATTAAAAAATCAAAAGTAACATGAAACGAATCATTACATGGATCTTGCGCATTGCCCTTTTGGCGCTCATTGTTATTCAATTTTTTAGACCCGAAAAAAATAATAGCGGTTATGAAAGCTTAACGGCTTTTGAGAACGAAACCAAACCATCACCCGAAGTAGTAGGGATATTAAAGTCTAATTGTTATGACTGCCATAGCAACCAGACACAATATCCTTGGTATGCCGAAGTTGCACCGATTTCCTTTTGGCTGGATGATCATGTTAGGCATGGTAAAGGTGAGCTAAACTTTTCGGATTGGGAAAGCTATTCGGTAAAGAAAAAGGATCATAAATTGGAAGAGATAATTGAGGAAGTTGAAGAAGAACATATGCCTTTGGATTCCTATACCTGGATGCATGGGAGTCTTTCCGAAGAGGATAAAAAAGCATTGTTTTTGTGGGTGGAATTGGCTCGCCTAAACTATCAGGAAGCCCTTAAAGTGTCTTCAAACTAACTACACACCAGGGGTTTAAATTCTTAACAGAAACTTTATTTAAATTTAATCTAAATAAACTTGTGTAATTGGGTTTGCACGATTAATTTTGCGGCTGAAATAACAAACTATTTATATTCAGTCTAAATAATAATTAATGAAAAACCCAATCACCTTTTTTGCCCTTATCCTCTGTGGAGTAGCGTTTTCTCAGACCGTTCAGGACTCCATAACCTTTGATCCCCAAAAACAATTGAATGCCGCCCAACGTATTTTGTCCGGTAATTACGGAAAAGCTGTTACGGTGGGAGCCTACGGAGAACTAACCTACAACCAACCGGAAGGTGATAATGGTGAACTTGATGTTCAGCGGTTGGTGTTGCTTTTTGGTTATAAGTTCAATGAAAAAACACAATTTGTAACGGAAATTGAACTAGAGCATGTAGAGGAGGTTTTCGTAGAACAAGCCTTTGTTAATTACGCTGTTGGTGATAATGTAAGTTTACGTGGGGGATTGATGCTGGTGCCTATGGGTATTATTAACGAATACCACGAACCTACCACTTTTAATGGAGTGGAAAGACCAGCTGTAGATAATGTTATTGTACCCACCACCTGGAGAGAGCTTGGTGTTGGTGTAACGGGACGTTTTCCAGATGCTTCTGTAACCTATCAGGCTTATATTTTTAATGGATTTAAATCCACAGCAAGTGATGGCGAAGATGGGGTAACAGGATTCTTGGCCGGTAGTAGCGGATTGCGTGGTGGGCGTCAAAAAGCGATTAAATCGACGGTAGACAGTCCTACTTTTTCTACCAAGGTAGAATATTACGGTCTTCCTGGTTTGCGATTGGGTCTTTCGGGATATTTTGGTCAAACACAGGCTGCCGATGATGTAGAAGAGCAGGATGGAGCGAATATTGGGATTGCGATGGTAGGTCTGGATGCTCGATATGCTTATCAAAAATTTACAGCTAGAGGACAGTTTGTGTATTCATCCTTGAGCGATACAGATAAATACAATGCGTTGACAGGAAGGGATTTGGGAAGTGCGCTTATGGGGTATTACGGAGAAGTGGGATATAATCTACTTCCCTTGGGAGCCGAACAAAAATTGTTCGCCTTTGCCCGATACGAAAATTACGATACCCATGCCAGTACCGAAGGGGATTTGGTTAGGAATGATGCCTATAACCGAACGGATATCACTACAGGATTGAGCTACCATATTGCCCCAGGTGTAGTAGTGAAGGGTGATTACCAGTTTCGTGATAATAAAGTGGACGGTGGTGATGTGAAAGATCGACTGAACTTCGGTATCGGGGTTTGGTTCTAATAGTATGCAAAACAAGAATTGTTTGTTTTATATTTTGAAGTGTTGATAGCCTCAAAGCCTCCTGTTTGCATGGGAGGTTTTGGCGTAAATCTTTTTTTCTGAAATGTTTAAATAATACCTTTGCAATCCCATGAATAAAATCGTTTTTCTTGCCATTTTGTCGATGTTGTCTACTGCTTTTACAGTTTCTGAAAAGGTCAGCAAAAAAGCCGATAAGGTGATTGCCAAATTCTATGAAACAAAAGAGTTTACTAAAACGCCTATTCTCATACCGGAAGATGCAAATAGAAATACACCATCTGATTTTGGCGAGGATAATTTTTTCGTCATAAATGGAGCGGATGGCTTTCTGGGTTACGGTTATATAGGGAATGCACCGAGTAAAACCGCAACTTATGACTACCTCGTGCTATTCGATAAGGATTTCATCATTACCAAAAGTAAAGTACTTATTTACCGTGAAGAATATGGTGGGGAAATAGGGAGTAAACGTTGGTTAAAACAGTTTAACGGTAAACCCCCGGGCCATTCAAAACTGAAGTATGAAAAAGATATCATACCCATTAGCGGTGCTACCATATCGGTCCAGTCCATGACAAAGGCAATGAATGATTTGTTGAAGAGTTTGGGAACCCTTCAGGAATTAAAAGTCCTCTAAATGGAACTTCATGGGAAGATCCATACCTTGCCCAAATATGTGAAGCAATTTATTGCTGCATTCGTTATTGTCCTAAGTATTGGTTATTTCACGGGGCTCCAATTTGTTAGGCAGACCGAGAGTGATAATCCCTCAGGAATCGAAGAGAATTATCTCGGAAACGAGGATATAGAGGAAGTAACGGTTATGAAATTTAAAAAAGGGGAACGGGAGATGCTCACTATTTTACATACCCATATCCTTTCCATTTCCTTTATTTTCTTTCTCATGGGCGGTCTTGTCGCTCTTACCTCAGCCCCTAAAAAATGGAAAGCATTTCTCATGATCGAACCTTTCATTTCCATAATTCTCACCTTTGGGGGAATCTATTTGCTATGGAAAGGATGGCTTTGGATGAAGTGGATTGTCATGATTTCAGGAACTCTAATGACCTTGGTTTTTATTTCCAGTGCAGGATTGGTATTGTATCAATTATTTCAGAGGAAATAATCCAATCTGTTTCGAAATTCCTCCCAAAACCTAAGCGTTTCCTTCTGCCGCAGCAAAGGTTTCAATGTCCCTATCGAAAAGGTAATAGCCGGATTTATCGTCACCAATGATATTCAGTTTGTCCAGTAATGTTCTAGCTGTGGCTTCCTCTTCCAACTGTTCGGTAACATACCATTGCATGAAATTATGGACATTATAATCTTTCTTGTCCAAGCACTCGAAAATGATCTTATTGATCTGTTCCGTAACGAAAATCTCACTGCTCAAGAACTTTTCAAATAAGGAGGGCAATGAAGCGAAGGTGTCCGATGGCAAATCCAGCGCAGGGATGATTACATTACCGCCACGTTCATTTACGAATTTTACCAATTTGGTCATGTGCAGTCGTTCTTCTTCGGACTGGCTGTAAAAGAAATTCGCCACCCCGCTAAACCCCTTGGAATCTGCCCATGAGGCCATGGCTAAGTATTGCATGGAGGCTTGTGCTTCGTATTTTATCTGATCGTTGAGAAGGTTTTCTATAGAAGTATGCATGATTAGCTATTTAATTTCATATCAAAGGTAGCGATCCTTCCATAGCAAAACATATTTGGGTGATTCTTAATTATTATGAGATCATAGAAAAATGAAATGCTAGTTTCCCAATCGCTAATCTTGGCGAATTCCTATGACTGAAGAAACAGCCGTACTTATGTTAAGCATCATAATGCCGAAGACTGTTTTGGGGCTTCAGTGTAGGATTAAGCTTGCGCTGGTGGCGCCCACGAAGCACAGAGCATTCCAGGAGCTGCCTTATCTGGATTGGCACAATCGGTATTTTCGAAACGCGAACAAGTAACACAATTGCGTTCGTCTTTCAATTCTGCTTTCATTTCGAAACTATCACAGGTATAATGATTGTTCACCATCACTTTGTGTTTAGCACAAACATTGCCTTCCATTAATTGATCACAGTTGATACAGTTGTGTGCAAGTCGTATGGCCATAGCTTTAATTTTTATTTCATAATAATTTTATAACCTAAAAATAATTCCATTCCTGTATAGAAACAATTTAAATAACTGTTTTAGAGGTATATGTATTTAGATTGTCTAAAAATAAGGAGTGTGTTGAAGTTGCTACTTTTTGCTTAATCAGTTATTTGAATCGAGTTTAGGGAAGCATACAAACCTAGAATTAGCCGATTTTTTCCCATCTGAAAAACAGAAAGTAAAAGTGTCATGATTTAGTTGTATATTTGCACGCAATTAAATAGTAACCACTTCCGGCACTTCGGAATTAAATTTAATTGCAATGACTGCACACGAAAACAAAATCCTAGGAGAAGGTCTAACTTACGACGATGTACTATTAGTGCCTGCCTATTCCGAAGTTTTACCGAGAGAAGTATCGATAAAAACTCAGTTTACGCGTAACATTTCCTTGAATGTTCCTATCGTTTCTGCGGCGATGGATACCGTTACCGAAAGTGCCATGGCCATCGCCATTGCAAGAGAAGGCGGAATTGGAGTACTTCATAAAAACATGACCATCGAACAACAGGCGATGGAGGTGCGTAAGGTAAAACGTGCAGAGAGCGGAATGATACTGGATCCGGTTACCTTAACAAAAGACGCTACTGTGGGTGACGCGCAAAACACCATGCGCGAATACAAAATTGGTGGTATCCCCATTGTGAATGGTGAAAAGAAATTAATCGGAATCGTCACCAATCGTGATTTGCGTTTCGAAAAGAACTACGAAAGGGAGCTGAGTGAAGTGATGACTTCAGAAAATCTAGTCACCACTGGAAAAGGAACCTCCCTAAAAGATGCGGAAACCATTCTTCAGGAAAACAAAATTGAAAAATTGCCGGTAGTAGAAGAGGACGGGACGCTCCTAGGGTTGATTACTTTTCGGGATATTACAAAACTCACCCTAAAACCCATTGCTAATAAAGATGCCTACGGAAGACTTCGTGTGGCTGCTGCTTTAGGGGTAACAGGTGATGCTGTAGAACGTGCTGCAGCTTTGGTCAAGGCACAAGTGGATGCCGTGATCATTGATACGGCTCATGGACATACCAAAGGTGTGGTAAGTGTATTGAAAGAAGTAAAGAACAAATTCCCAGATTTGGATGTAGTCGTGGGTAATATAGCTACAGGAGAGGCTGCCAAGTATTTGGTAGAAGCCGGGGCCGATGCGGTAAAGGTTGGGATTGGACCGGGTTCTATTTGTACTACCCGTGTAGTTGCTGGGGTTGGTTTTCCGCAGTTCTCAGCAGTACTTGAAGTTGCTGCAGCTATTAAAGGAAGTGGAGTTCCTGTCATTGCAGATGGTGGTATCCGTTACACTGGGGATATTCCCAAGGCTGTTGCCGCAGGAGCGGATAGCGTGATGTTGGGCTCATTATTGGCAGGGACGAAGGAATCGCCTGGCGAGACCATTATTTATGAAGGGAGAAAATTTAAGAGTTACCGAGGTATGGGATCGGTAGAAGCGATGAAACAAGGATCCAAAGATCGTTACTTTCAGGATGTGGAAGACGATATCAAGAAATTGGTGCCCGAAGGCATTGTGGGTCGCGTTCCTTACAAAGGGGAACTGCATGAAAGTATGACCCAGTTTATTGGTGGTTTAAGAGCTGGTATGGGATATTGTGGAAGCAAGGATATTGCAACCCTAAAGGAGACGGGCCGATTTGTTAAAATCACCGCATCGGGGATCCATGAAAGTCATCCGCATGATGTAACTATCACCAAAGAAGCACCTAATTATTCAAGATAGAAAAACAAGCCATAAAAAAAGCGCCTCATTCGAGGCGCTTTTTTTATGATTGAGTCGAGTGGTTATTCCTCTTCCTTTACTTCAATTCCCATTTCCTTTAACACAGCAATCGTAAGATCGTATCTGTTGTCTACATAAACCACATCGTTATTTCTTAACAAAACCTGCGTATATCCTTCGGCCTGTGCAATTTTTTCCAATGCTGCACCCAACTTGGTGTACAATGGTTGCATGAATTCCTCACGTTTTAGTACGATTAATTGATTTCCGTTTTGCTGGAATTTGGTAATATCCTGTTCCATGGCAATAATGGAATCCTGACGCACCTTTCGTTGGTTGATGGTCATCGTGGCTTCATTTTCGGTGTAAGATTTTACTTCCGCTTGGTAGGCATCCATCTTCTTTTTAAGATCGGCTTCCAATCCACTTCCATACTCTTCTACCTGCTTCTGTACGGTAGCAATTTCGGGCATTTGACTCAAGGCAAAGTCTACATCTATGGTTCCAACTTTGGTTTGGGCGAATCCCGTAACACAAAGCAGCATAAAAATAATTCTCACTAACTTCATAAGGCATAGTTGTTTAAATTCGCCGCAATGATACTATAAAAAAAGCGGTTTTAGAAATCTTTTATCAAGATGTTAACTTAGGTTTTTCAATCTTCCTTATAAACCTGCCCTCTATGCGGTTTGAGACGGTTTCGCAGATCGTCCATATGTTGTCGCTCTATAACCAAGTAGGCCTTTACAAACATATCTGACATTTTCTCGGTATCACAAAGGGTGTTTTGTAGCTGCTCGTTTTCTACGAATTCCTTGAGATGAATAACATGGTGGTTGGCTATGGGTAGGGCATTGGGGCCTCTGAATTCCCAGATAAGTTTAACGCGTTCCATTAGGCATCCTCCGCCACCGAAGTACCGTTTTCGGCGAAGTTCTTAAAATCGTTGAGGTATTTCAGGGATTGTTTCTTAAATGCACCAGGCATCAAAAAGCCCATGAGTTTCATTCCGAAACCAGCAAACTGAAATTCGCTTTCGCTTACCCAACGTGTCTTACCGTCGGCCGTGTCATGAAAAAAGTTCTGCTGTATGTTATGAACGCCTTTGGTGTCATAATTTGCATGAAATTCCATAGGAAAGTTGTTCTTGGTGATGGTTTCCGTAAGTACCATTTGTCTTTTGCCCATTTTATACTCCAGTTCCATTTTGGCACCTTCTTTGCCGGGAGTACCGTCAAGGAGTTTGTAATTTACCAAACCGCGCTGCCAATGCTTCATATTATCGGGGTTATCCAGCTTTTTAATCACTTCTTCCCTAGGAAGGTCTATGATGATTTCGGTGGTATATTTCATAACTCAAAAATAGTATTGATTAGAAAATACAAGGTACACAAAAATTATTATGAAAAGAATACCATGAATGGGTTTAATAACGTTCTGTTAACGTACTTGTACAACCCTAGCTTTTTTATATTTTTGCGTGGCTTCAATAAAAAAATTCGCTTCAGATGAAAAAACTACTTTTACTAATAGCGGCAATCGCGATTTCGACTTCTTCAATTACAGCACAAAAGAAGAAAGATGTGCTTATGACCATTGATGGCAAAGCGATAAGTGCCAAGGAGTTCAAAAGAGTATATACCAAAAACCTTGAACTTGTTCAGGATGAAAATCAAAAGACCGTAGATGGCTATCTTGATCTATTTGTGGATTATAAATTGAAGGTAATGGAAGCCTTCGATCAAAAATTGGATCAAAGGGAAACCTATAAAAAGGATTTCTCGAAATATGAAGAGCAACTTTCCAGAACCTATATTTATGAAGATCAAGTAACCGAAGATCTCCTTCGCGAAGCCTATGATCGCAGTCGGGAGGAAATAGATGCGTCGCACATTCTTATTTTATGCAACTTCGATGCTACTGCACAGGATACCTTGGCAGCTTACAATAAAATAAAAGCAATTCGTGCGGAAGCATTGCTCGGTGAGAATTTTGAAAAGTTGGTTGCCTTGAGATCGGAAGAACCCGGTAAGGAAAGAAGCCGTGGCCGATTGGGATACTTCTCTGCATTCGCCATGGTTTATCCATTCGAAACGATGACCTACAACACACCGGTAGGTGAAATTTCTGAAATCGTTAGAACGCAATACGGATATCATATCATAAAAGTTAACGACCGAAGAAAGCGTGAGCCGAAAATTGAAATTGCCCACATCATGCTTTCCACAAGGAATGACAGCTTAAAGCAAGCTGAGCAGCGTATTAAAGATATTTATTCCTTGTTAGAACAAGGACAGACTTTTGAGGACTTGGCCAATCAGTATTCCGACGACCGTGGCAGTGCAGTTAATGGCGGTAAATTGAGACCCTTTGGTAAAGGTGATCTAAAAGCACCTAGTTTTGAAAATGCGGCTTATGCTCTTGAAAACCCAGGTGATATTGCTGGGCCCTTAGAGACGCCTTTTGGTTGGCATATCATTAAGCTCGTAAAAAAAGGAACCAATCTTTCCTACGAAGAGGCGAAGCCCGAATTGGAGGTGAAAGTAAGAAATGGAGATAGGGCCAAACTTATCAAGAATGCTGTAAACAACATCCTAAAGGACAAATTGAACTTTACAGAAGAGGAAAATTTGGTCTATTTGGAGCAGCACATTGGAGACGAAGTACTGGAGCGTAAGTGGAAATATGAACCCGTTTCCGACAAAGACAACAAAGTCTTATTTTCTATAGACGGGAAAAAGATATATTTCGATGAGTTCGCTAAATACGTAGAAGTCCGTCAAAAACTATCAAGACCTTATACCAAAAAGGAGACCTTAATCGATGTATTTCTGGATGAGTATGAAACACAGAAACTGAAAGAGATTTTCCGAAGCAATTTAGAAGCTACCAACGAAGATTATGCTTCGGTGATTAATGAATACCGTGATGGTTTGCTCATTTTTGAGGTGATGTCCAGAAATGTTTGGGATCAAGCAAAGAGGGATTCTATTGGGCAAGTTGCCTATTACAATAAGAACCAAGAGAAATATCTATGGAAAGAAAGAGTAGATGCCGAAATTTACTCTACGCCCGAAGCATCTAACGTAGCCAAAATTAAGGCATTGTTAAGCGAGGGTAAAAGCGGAAATGAAATTAGGGATGCTCTTATGGTGAACAAGAAAGCTGGTGTAGTGGTTACCCAAGGAAAATTCGAATTGGGCGATACCAAATTACCCGAAGGTTTTGCCGTGAAAGAAGGCATCTCCGAAACCTATAAACAGAACGGTTCCTTTACCATCGTAAATGTAAAGAGCACGCTTCCGGCTGGCCCGAAGAGTTTCGAAGAAGTAAGAGGAAGGATCATTAGTGATTATCAAACCGAAGTGGAGACCAATTGGATGGATTCCTTACGGGCTAAGTATAAAGTAGAGGTTAATAACAAGACCTTGAAGAGATTAAAAAAGGAACTAGACTCATAAATGCGGAAACAGGCTGTCTTTTATTTGGTTATGATGTTTTTGGTGACCGCCTGTGATTACTTTAAGCAGGAGGATCCTAGAACCCCTATGGCTCGGGTTAATGATTCTTATCTCTATGAAGAAGATATTGAGGACCTCATTTCCGAAAGTACATCACCAGAAGATAGTGCGCTATTGGTTTCTAATTATATCAACCGTTGGGCCACCCAGCAACTCCTTATGGATCAGGCCAGGATCAATCTATCCGACGAAGAACTTCAGGAGTATGACAGATTGATAGAACAATACAGAACCGATTTATTTACAGAAGCCTATAAAAGCAATATTGTTTCCTTACAGTTGGACAGTGTGATTTCCTTTCAGGAAAAAGAGGCATACTACGAAGCCAACAAGGATAACTTTCGATTGAATGACGATTTGGTCAAACTACGATATGTCCATGTAGCCGAAAGCTTCGGTGATTTGGAAGATGTCGCGGAAAAACTGGAACGTTTTGAAGAAGAAGATATAGCGTCCTTGAATGAATTGAGTATTCAGTTCAAGGCCTTCAATCTCAACGATTCCATTTGGGTAAAAAAAGAAGCAGTATTCAATGAATTGCCCATCGTAATTGATTCGGAAAGCCAAGTGTTAAAAAAATCAAATTTTACACAGTTGCAAGACTCAATAGGAGTATATTTGGTGAAAATAGAGGATGTGCGCTATCGCAACGATATAGCACCCCTTTCCTTTGTTGTGCCAACCATAGATCAAATCATACTCAATAAAAGGAAATTGGAACTCATAAAGAATTTAGAAAAGGATATTACAAAAGATGCAATTAAGGACAAAAAATTCGAGATCTATTCAAATTACTAGTCTCTTTACACTACTGCTTTTCATACTTACAATTGGAGTGAATGCCCAAGTGGTCATAGACAGTACCAATGTTATTCAGGATGAAGTACCCGTTGTGGCGCAAACAGATTCAGTAAAACCCTTTCAGCGGTATAAAGCCGAAGGCGTTTCTGCCGTGGTTGGGGAGTACGTAGTATTGGATAGCGATATAGACAAAAGTTACCTAGAATTAAGGGAGCAAGGAATTTCCATAGAAGATGTTACCCGATGCCAATTGCTGGGAAAATTAATGGAAGATAAACTCTATGCCCACCATGCCAAGCAGGATAGTTTGTTTGTAAGTGATATTGAGATTACTCAGCGAATTGAGCAACAATTAAACTATATCATTGGTGAATTTGGAGGTGATGAGGAAAAGGTAGCTGCTTTTTATAAAAAAGAAAGCATTGACGAATTGCGCAAGGAGTTATTCGCTACCAACAAAACCCTAATGCTTGCTGCGGAAATGCAGCGAAAAGTGGTTGAAGATGTGGAGGTAACGCCAGAAGAGGTGCGTCAGTTCTTTTTCTCCATTCCAGAAGACGAACGTCCTATTTTTAGTGCTGAGGTAGAAGTAGCGCAGATTGTAATTGAGCCGGAAATAACTGAAGAGGCCAGGCAAGATGTAATCGATAAATTGAATGTTTACCGCCGTGATGTTGTAGAAAATGGTATGAGCTTTTCCACACGTGCCGTATTGTATTCTAAGGATCCTGGATCGTCTTCCAAAGGAGGTCTTATCAAGGGGATTAAGAAAAGTGATCCATTTGCCAAGGAATTCAAAGATGTTGCATTTTCTTTACTGAAAGGAGAAGTGAGCGAACCTTTCGAAACTGAATTTGGATATCATATACTTATGGTAGATGAAATCCGTGGACAAGAAGTAGATGTGCGCCATATCCTATTGTTTCCAGAGGTGTCTCAGGCCTCTATTGATGCTGCTCGACAGGAAATTGAAGATATTCGAACTAAGGTTTCGGCCGGTGAATTGAACTTCTCTGAAGCAGCCAGAGAGTTTTCCGATGAAAAAGAAACCCGCAATAACGGAGGTCAGTTGGTGAATCCTTTAACCTTCGATACCCGTTTCGATCTTACCAAAATGGATCCCACCCTAAGTGCGCAGGTTTATAATTTGAAGGAAGGGGAAGTGTCCAAGGTATTTACAGATCGTGATAGAACCGGGAAGAGCTCTTTCAAGATTCTTACCGTGACCAAGAAATACGAAGAACACCCATCCGATTTCAGTAGGGACTATGAAAAGATCAAAGATTTGGCTCTCAAGGAGAAGCAAATCCGTGTCATCGAAAAGTGGCAGAACAAAAAGATCATGGATACCTACGTGAATGTGAATAATGATTATACCGAATGTGCTTTCCAAAGCAATTGGTTAAAGAATACTAACTAAGCCACCCAAACTTATGTCAGATGTAGCCGCCGTGGAGCAATTGGTCTCCAAGTACAATGCTTTACGTTCAGAAATTAAGAAAGTGATCGTAGGGCAAGATGAGGTTGTAGAACAAGTACTACTCTCAATTTTTTCGGGAGGGCACGCGTTGCTTATCGGAGTTCCAGGGTTGGCAAAGACATTATTGGTGAATACGGTGGCCCAAGCCTTGGGATTGAAATTCAAAAGAATTCAATTTACACCAGACTTAATGCCCAGCGATATTTTGGGATCAGAGATATTGGATCACAATCGTGAATTCAAATTCATCAAAGGCCCCATTTTCGCAAATATTATTTTGGCAGATGAGATCAACCGAACGCCGCCTAAAACACAAGCGGCCCTTTTGGAAGCCATGCAAGAACGTGCGGTGACGGTGGCCGGGCACCATTATAAATTGGATCTGCCTTATTTTGTGTTGGCAACACAAAACCCCATTGAGCAAGAAGGAACCTATCCCTTGCCCGAAGCTCAATTAGACCGTTTTATGTTTGCCATTAATTTGGACTATCCCACCTTTTCGGAAGAGGTAGAAGTGGTAAAAACCACTACCACGGGAGAGGTAGCACAAGTGAATTCGCTATTTACAGCAGAGGAAATCATCAATTTTCAGAAATTGATCCGTAAGATTCCAGTGGCCGATAATGTAATTGAATATGCCGTTACCTTGGTAGGCAAAACAAGGCCTAAAAGTCAAGCCGCTTCCGATACGGTGAAAAATTATATTGACTGGGGAGCAGGGCCAAGGGCATCACAAAATTTGATTTTGGGAGCCAAAGCGCATGCTGCGTTGCAAGGGAAGTTTTCTCCAGATATTGAAGATGTTCAAAAAGTGGCTATTGGCATTCTACGTCACCGTCTCATTAAAAACTACAAGGCAGAGGCCGAAGGGCTAACCATCGAGGAGATCATAAGCAGCCTCTACTAACTTCTTTTTACTACCTTCGTTTCAGTTCGTGAAACGACCAAAGTGAAAATCGACTATTCCAACCGAATTTTTGGGCTCGACGTCATGAGGGCTGTCGCCATTCTGTTTGTGGTATGCTCTCATACCCTATGGGTATTTCCAGAGGCTCAGGGATCTGCAGTGAGTTTACTAAGGCTCTGCGGTGTGATGGGTGTAGAGATCTTTTTTGTCCTCAGTGGATTCCTAATTGGTCGCATCCTCTTCAAAATTTTCACAAATGATGACTTTAAACTGGCCGACCTAAAGTACTTCTTGGTACGGCGGTGGTTCCGTACACTTCCCAATTACTATCTGGTGCTACTCATTAACATAGGAATTTGGATGTACTTTGGGATGAGGTTGCCGGATACGTTGCCGTTATATTTTGGGTTTCTTCAAAATGCGAGCTTCGGGATGGATATCTTTTTCACCGAATCCTGGAGTTTGCCCATCGAAGAATTCGCATACATTCTTGGGCCGTTGTTGTTTTATTTAGCGCTGTTACCTAAATGGAGGATAGCTAAGAAGAAGCTGTTTCTTGTTGTGACCATCGGAATTCTTCTTTTCTTTTTAATTACCAAATGGGTGTACAATTATGAAACAGGTCCCAAGTCCTTGGAGTATTGGAACATTCACCTAAAGGCCGTTTTAATATATCGCATCGATGCTATTTACTATGGCGTTTTAGCAGCTTACATAGCCATGACACGACCCGAAGGGTGGAAGAAGTTTACCTCCTTGGCGTTTCTAGGAGGGATCGTATTGTTCGTTGCCATCCATATGCTCATTGGCGCCTATAATATGAGCCCAGCAACTCATCCTTTTTTCATCAATGTGCTTTACTTACCCTTGTGTTCCATAAGTATAGCCATGTCTTTACCGGTATTGTCCAGATTAAAACGTGCACCCAAACCAGTATTGAAATTAATCACCTTTATCAGCATTGTTTCATACTCCATGTATTTGCTGCATTATTCCATCATATTGTTCCTATTGAATCATTACGTGGATACTTCGGAAATGTCACTTCTATTGAAATGGTTCTTCGCCATCGGCTATGTGGTTTTTACAATCTTTTTATCCTATCTATTGTATCGTTTTTACGAGAAACCCATGATGGATATACGGGACAGGGACTATTTCCGAAGGAAGTTGGGTCAAAATAAATTGTGAAGTTGATAATTATTCTTATCTAAAATTAACAAATAGTCAATTTTGTATATCTTAAAATCTGTTTTATTGAAATATATTTATAAAATAGCCTAATTTGTTAGATTATTTTTAAATATTTTTGATTTTTTGTACTTTTGCGCTACTTCAAAAATTAACAAAACAAACGAATATGGCTTTCGATATCGACATGATTAAAAAGGTCTACGCCCAAATGCCGGAGCGTGTAAATAAAGCACGTGAAATTGTAGGGCGACCTTTAACTCTTTCAGAGAAAATATTGTACAATCACCTTTGGGACGGAATGCCTACCCAAGCCTTTAATAGAGGGAAGGATTACGTAGATTTTGCTCCCGATCGAGTGGCTTGTCAGGATGCTACGGCCCAAATGGCATTATTGCAATTCATGCAGGCCGGAAAGCAAAAAGTAGCGGTCCCTACCACAGTGCATTGCGATCACTTGATCCAAGCAAAGGACGGAGCAGAAAAAGATCTTAAAAGAGCCAATGATACCAGTAGTGAGGTGTTCAATTTTCTGGCTTCTGTTTCCAATAAATATGGGATCGGATTCTGGGAGCCCGGTGCAGGGATTATTCACCAAGTAGTATTGGAAAACTATGCGTTTCCTGGAGGAATGATGATTGGTACAGATTCCCATACGGTAAATGCCGGTGGATTGGGAATGGTAGCCATTGGAGTTGGTGGTGCCGATGCAGTAGATGTAATGGCAGGAATGGCCTGGGAGTTGAAATTCCCAAAATTGATTGGAGTTAGACTTACTGGAAAACTAAGCGGATGGACGGCACCAAAGGATGTGATCCTTAAAGTTGCCGAGATCCTTACAGTAAAAGGAGGTACAGGGGCCATTGTTGAGTACTTTGGACCTGGAGCCATTTCTATGTCCTGTACAGGAAAAGGGACCATTTGTAATATGGGTGCCGAAATTGGAGCAACCACCTCTACTTTTGGATACGATGAATCCATGGAGCGTTACCTGCGAGCTACCGATCGTGAAGATGTAGCCGATGCTGCCAATACCGTTAAGGAACACCTTACTGCAGACCCTGAAGTATACGCCAATCCAGAACAATATTTTGACCAAGTAATTGACATCGACCTTTCTACTTTGATGCCACATCTTAACGGACCTTTTACGCCCGATTTGGCAACAGAGGTAGGCACTATGTATGATAAAGCGGTTGCCAATGAATGGC
>JAHQVM010000095.1 GCA_019634365.1 Flavobacteriaceae bacterium
CTCCATGGATGGAGCCATAGCCGAAGCTTATATGCACATGTATGAAGGGCCAGGAACCGGAGATGGTAATGGACAAGGGCAAAATACGCGTGTTCAGCAAAATTTAGTGATTCAAACCATTCCTTTCCATAATCCTAGAGTTCGTATTCCAATCGTTTTTAGTTTAGAACAGGAAATGAGCATAGAAGTAAAAGCTGCTCAAGAAATCAATGTTCCCTATGTAGATGCCTATTTGTTTGATAGTGACAACAATACCTTTGAACAAATCTCAGATGGTGAAACCGCCACTAAAACCTTGGCTCCTGGATTGTATGAAAATCGTTTCTACATTACGTTTAGAGCGGCTAACCAAGAGCAAAATCCTTATGAAGTAATTGAAATTGATGATTTACTGGCCAAGGAACAAGAGCTCTTTAAACAAAATGTTGCGTTCGTTCAGAACAATCCAATTGCCGAATTGCAAGTAAGCAATCCTGAAGGATATGATGTAAAAGAACTATCTATTTATGATATGAGTGGGAAGTTGGTTCTTGCCAAGCAAAATTTAGGTGCACAGCGTTCTCTTCGTTTCCATACCGGGAATTTTGCAGATGGTGTTTACTTAGTTCGATTAACCACAGTGGACAATTTGAAAGTTGATTATAAAATCAACGTATTCAATAAATAATAGTTAGACATGATCGTAAGCGTAAGCTACATGTCTTATTAACATATAAAGAGCCGTTGCAATTATTGTTTCGGCTCTTTTTTATACCTATAAACCATTCTTTTTTAACTATTTATATATTTTCAAAGTGCTTTTAATGTAGATCCTAATAATTATTTATATAAAAACCATGTCTGCATTCATTTTAATTCCTTCAAAACTTTCATTTTAATCAATTTAGTTTAACTTTAAATCGTAAACATTAACTATTCTTAATTAATCAATTATGGAAAATCAACCAAAACCTAAAAACTATTTAGTTGAATCTATTTTAGTTACACTTTTTTGCTGTCTAATATTCGGAATATTGGGTATCGTTAACGCTACCAAGGTAAATTCAGAGTATGAAGCAGGTAATTATGAAGCCGCCGTTAAAGCCTCTAATGAAGCAAAGAAATGGACGAAGTGGGGTGCTATCATCGGTGGTGCCATACTGGTGATCTACATAATTCTTATGGTAGCTGGAGTAGCAACAGGAATTGCCGGTTACTAAAAAAACAATATCACTTATTGCCAGTATATTAGCAGGAGGCCTCCTGCTAATATACTTTTTTTATGACCCTACCGAAGTGTCATTTTTCCCAAAATGCCCTATGCATGCGACAACGGGAATTTATTGCCCGGGATGTGGGAGTCAACGGGCGCTTCATAGCCTTTTACATCTCGATTTTAAGTCGGTAGTGTCGTATAATTTCATGTTTATCCCTGCCCTGGGCTTGGTTGTTTACAACTTGGGCGTGAAAGGATACAATCATTTCTACAAAAAGTCGGTACCCAATGTAATCTATTCTTCAAATTTTACACGTATCGTTTTAATCACGGTCATCCTTTTCTGGGTTTTGAGAAACCTTCCCTTCTACCCTTTCAATATTTTGGCGCCATAAAAAAAGCGGCACTAAGGCCGCTCTATTTCATATTTGCAATACTACTATTCGAATTCCTGTAGGGTTTTCGTAATTATCGATACACAATCCAATAATTGTGATTCGTTCATTACCAAAGGCGGAGCAAAACGGATAATATTCCCATGTGTTGGTTTTGCAAGAAGTCCATTGTCCCTCAAACGAAGACAGATATTCCAAGCGGTATCGCTTTCTTCAGAATCATTAATCACAACAGCATTTAGCAGCCCTCTACCGCGAACCAATTTACAAATGCTACTGTTTTCAATGTATTTGTTAAGTTCGCTTCTAAACAATTCCCCTAGTCGATCTGCATTCTCTGCCAATGCCTCCTCCTTCACTACATCGAGTGCTGCCATCGCAACTGCACCAGCAATGGGGTTACCACCAAATGTTGAACCATGGGATCCTGGTGTGATAACATTCATAATAGGATCATTGGCCAAAACGGCAGATACCGGATAGGCTCCACCACTCAATGCCTTACCTAAAATTAGGATGTCTGGCTTTACCTCTGGGGTTCCGCTACAGTCTTTATGCTCACAGGAACAATTACCACAGGTAGCCAACAAGCGGCCTGTTCTGGCAATTCCTGTTTGTACTTCATCCGCAATAAACAATACATTGTATTGCTCACATAAGGCTTTGGCAGCCTTTAAGTATCCGTCGGACGGAACATAAACCCCAGCTTCTCCCTGAATGGGTTCTACCAAGAATCCAGCAATATTTGAATTGCTCTTAAGCGCATTTTCCAACGCTACTAGGTTATCATATTCAATTTTAATGAAACCATGGGTATAAGGTCCAAAGTTCTTGCGTGCTACCGGATCATTACTAAAGGAAATGATCGTCGTTGTTCTTCCGTGGAAATTGTTCTCACACACAATGATTTGAGCTTCATTCTCGGCAATCCCCTTTTTCTCATACGCCCAACGTCTACATATCTTGAGAGCCGTTTCTACCGCCTCCGCGCCCGTATTCATGGGTAGAAGCTTGTCAAAATTAAAGTACTCTGAAGCGTACTTTTCATACGTTCCTAAAACATCATTGTAAAAGGCCCGAGAAGTCAAGGTTAGTTTTTGTGCCTGTTCGGCCATGGCTCCCACAATTCTAGGGTGGCAATGCCCTTGGTTTACGGCGGAATAGGCCGATAAAAAATCGTAATACTTTTTCCCATCAACATCCCAAACGAAAACACCTTCTCCTCTACTCAATACTACCGGTAGAGGATGGTAATTATGTGCACCGTACTTGTTTTCTAAATCAATGGCTTGTTGAGAAAGGGTTTTTTCTGCTACTGACATAACTTAAAAATTTAAGAGTAAAAATTAAATCAATTCCTACAATGCCTTTGTTTCTTCGTAGATATATCGAAAATTCAGCGCAGGAGAGAAATCATCCTTGGGTGCAAATTAATAAATAAAAGTTGCTTCAAAAAAGACTATTTGGACATTTTTCCATTTAACGAAGAAACCTGCAATTCCAAGCGTTTTAGCTCCCTAAGAATGGCATTTTTATCCATTTGCAACCACATAAATAATTTCAACATACCAATCATCATTAAGCATATAAATCCACCAGATGCCCACATGATTACATCTTTGGTCACTTCAGCTTCAAAAAAACGGACCATGCAATAAATACAGAGCCCAAAAGCGACAACATGAACGATATTGACTAGGACCATAAACCATCGATTTTTGGTAACAAAAAGTCCACGCATCATTTCGAAAACGTTCTGTTCGTCCAATTCATCATAGAATGCTGCTTCTTCTTCTGTAAGTGTTTCTTTTATGATTCGATCTATCTCTTCCATTTTATGTTTCATGATTTCTATTTTTTAATATTTTTTTCAATGATTCCCTCGCTTTAAATAGTCTGGACTTAACAGTACCCACCGGAACATTCATAATGTCTCCAATTTGTTTTAGGCTGAATTCATCCAAATAAAATAGTTGCAACGTGGTTTTTTGGTCTTCCGGTAGCTTGGTTATGGCTTCCCTCATATTTTTTAACCTACTCCCATCATCCAAAGGATAAGGGCTGTTAGAACTTGTATTAAGTGTATCATAGTGTGATTTTAAATGTTTGTGATCCCGTTTCTCTTTTCTAATCCTATCCAATGACACCCTTGTTACAATGCGCAGGCCCCAACTTCCGAAACTTTTTTCGTCCTGAAGCTTATGAATGTTTTTCAGAACGAGTTTCCAACTATCCTGTGCCACATCTTTAGCGGCATCCATATCCTTGGTATAGCTGTAAGCATGCCTACAGAATTTGCTATGCCATCGTTTCACCAAAAGCCCCATGGCTTTTCGACTCCCCGCTTTGATCTTAAGTACCAATAGGGCATCTACTATTTTATTGGTTGTGCTCATTTGAATTGCTACTTACTAGACGTACAATTTTTAAAAAGGTTCATTCCTAGCCAAAAAAATGGATTCAATCCTATCAAATCGCTTCTCATTTAAAGTATAATTTAGGACAATTTATGTTCGGTATCTTTAAGGCTATTCTTATTTTTGCCCCCATGGCGAGACGTAACAAACGGATTATTTTAGAAGGATTGGAAGTTATCGATGCTGGTGCTAAGGGAAAATCGATCGCGAAAGCACCCGATGGCCGTGTGGTATTCATTAACAATGCTGTTCCTGGGGATATCGTTTCGGTACAAACCCACAAAAAGCGTAAATCGTATTACGAAGGAAGTGCTGTTGCATTTCAAAAGCTTTCCGAAAAGCGTGTAGACCCCATTTGCGAATATTTCGGCACCTGCGGTGGCTGCAAATGGCAGCATATGGGTTACGAGCATCAGCTTTATTTTAAGCAGAAAGAGGTGGAAAACAATCTTCGCAGACTTGGTGGAATCGAAATTTCAGAAGTATCGCCCATACTTGGCTCTGCAGATACCTATTTCTACCGGAATAAAATGGAATTTTCCTTTAGTGACAGCAAGTGGCTAACAAGGGAGCAAATTGAAAGTAATGAAACCATTGAAAACCGAAACGCTCTAGGGTTTCATATTCCGGGCATGTGGGATAAAATCTTGGATATCGACAAATGTCATCTGCAAGAGGATCCGAGTAATGCTATCAGAAACTTCGTTAAAAGGAAGGCCGAAGACCTTCAAATCCCATTTTTTAATACCCGAAAACAGGAAGGTCTCCTCCGTACGCTAATGATTCGAACATCCAGTACGGGTGAACTTATGGTATTAATTCAATTTTTTGAAGAAAACCGGGAACTTAGGGAAGCCCTTCTGGATTCGATATTCCAAGAGTTTCCACAAATCACATCCTTGCAATATGTTATCAATGGTAAAGGAAATGATACCATTTACGATCAGGAAGTAGTTTGTTATCATGGTCGGGACCATATATTTGAAGAAATGGAAGGGCTTCAGTTTAAAATTAATGCCAAGTCCTTTTATCAAACCAACAGCGCGCAGGCTTATGAATTGTACAAAGTAACCCGGGATTTTGCATCGCTCACTGGAGAAGAATTGGTGTATGATCTTTACACTGGAACGGGTACCATTGCACAATTCGTGGCGAAAAACGCGAAAAAAGTGGTCGGCATAGAAGCTGTCCCCGATGCCATTGAAGCGGCAAAAGAGAATGCTCGAAATAATAGTATTGAGAATGCAGATTTCTTTGTTGGCGATATGAAGAATGTTTTCAACGATCGATTTGTACAGGAAAATGGTCATCCCAATGTTGTTATTACCGATCCCCCAAGGGATGGTATGCATAAAGATGTTGTTAGCCAATTACTTGCGTTGAACCCAGAAAAAATTGTATATGTGAGTTGTAACAGTGCAACACAGGCCAGGGATTTGGCGTTAATGGATCATGCCTACAAAGTGACCAAAGTGCAGCCTGTGGACATGTTTCCACAAACCCATCACGTAGAAAATGTTGTACTTTTGGAAAAGAGAGGTTAGTATATGAAGAAAAAGCTCATTTGGATTGTTTTAATCATTGTTGGAATAGTATCCTGTACCAAAGATGACATTTGCGAAGAAGGCACCCTCACCACTCCATTTCTCGTTATAGAATTTAAAGATGCCAATAACAATACCCAGAGCAAAGCTGTTGACAATCTAAGGGTATTGCTTAATGACGAGGATAACACCCCTTTCTATATTGGAACGTCTGACACACTTGTTTCAGTACCCTTGAATACAGAAGCTACCTTTACCGAATTTCTATTGGTAAGCAACGGTGATGACGAAACCAATATGGATTCAGATTTAATCACATTTACGTATACACGGGAAGATGTATACGTTAACAGAGCCTGTGCCTTTAGAGCCGTTTTTAATGATCTGGTCGTGGATGTTGAAGACGAAACAACCAACTGGATCGAATCATTTTTTATACAGAATAATACCGTTGAGGATGAAACCGAAGCACATCTTACTATTTTCCATTAGTCTGTGGCTTGGGGTATGTACCTCAATAGCACAAACAGATCCCGTTGAAAGCGACTCCATTCCGAAGCGTATTGAAAAATATGGAATTCGGGTGGGTGCCGATCTTTCAAAATTGGCAAGAACGGCATTCGAAGATGGTTATACAGGTTTTGAAGTCATGGGGGATCTTCGCTTCTCCAAAAAATTCTATGCCGCAGCCGAAATTGGAAATGAAACAAGGGATTGGGACGAAGAGAATCTTACTGCCACGGCTAAGGGGAGTTATATAAAGTTGGGGGCAGATTATAATGCATACAGTAATTGGTTGGGAATGGATAATGCCATATATGCAGGTTTACGTTATGGATTTTCAACCTTTTCACAAGAACTCACCAGTTACGGTATTTACACTACCGATATCACTTTTCCAACGGAAATTGTAAATACATCGCAGGAAACCACGGGATTGACCGCAAGTTGGGCCGAATTCCTTTTTGGGGTGAAAACGGAGATCATCAATAACCTATACTTATCTGTTCACCTTCAGTTAAAACGAAGGATAAGCGAAACCAAACCCGATAATTTTGATAATTTGATCATACCTGGATTCAATCGAACTTATGACTCCAGTAAATTTGGTGTGGGTTATGGTTACGGCATATCGTATCTTATCCCTATCCTCAAGAAGTAGTATTTTTCTTAGCTTTTTTACTTCCTTCATAAAGATCGTATTTAACCAATTTGCTTTCAAGCTTACCATTGTACAACTTTATCTTGCGCGAAGGACGCAAACCCACATGTTTTAGGGCTTCCATGTTCGAGGTTATCATCCATGCTTGAGCACCTGGATAACCTCGCTTCAAGGTATTTCCAATATCCCCATAGAATTGGGATACGTCATCTAGGGAAAGTCGTTCGTCATAGGGCGGATTGAATAACAAATACATATAACGCTCCGATCGTTTTTGAGTTTCGAAGAAATCTTGGGTTTCGATTTCAATAAAATCACTCAAATTGGCACTCTTAACATTACTCCTGGCCTTCTTAACGGAGTAGGCATCCTTGTCGTAACCATACACCTTGAAATGAAAATCCTTGATTTTTTTGAGGGCAGCATCTTCAATGAGCTCATAAAGATCCACATCAAAATCGGGCCAGGTTTCGAAACCAAATTCATCCCTATTCAGATTTGGCGGGATATTGCATGCAATCATTGCAGCTTCCGTGAGTATGGTTCCACTCCCACACATTGGATCCAGAAAGTCGCATTGTCCATTCCATCCAGATAGCATGATCATTCCAGCTGCGAGGACTTCATTAATGGGCGCAAAGGTATTTTCTACTTTGTATCCACGCTTATGCAAGGATTGCCCGGAACTATCTAAGGATACGGTACAAATGTTCCGGTCGATATGCACATTAATTCTAAGGGTGGGATGATCCAGATCCACATCCGGACGATCACCTTCCATTTCCCTGAAACGATCTACGATGGCATCCTTCGTTTTCAAAGCAATGTATTTGGAATGAGTAAATTGTTTGGAATAAACGGTAGCATCAACAGCCAAGCTTCCTTCGGCCTCCATATAGTTTTCCCAAGGGATGGCATACACTTTCTTATAAAGATCATCTTCTGTAAAAACATTGAATGCCGTAATGGGTTTCAAAATCTTTATGGCGGTTCTACAACAAAGATTGGCTTTATACATGAAGCCAGTATCCCCTTCGAAAGACACGCTTCTAACCCCTTTCTCAACGCGTGAAGCACCCAGTTTCCTAAGTTCTTCAACCAACAAATCTTCCAATCCATAAAGGGTTTTGGCCAACATTTTAAAGTTTTTTCCCATAAAGCTTCTTATTCTTTGCTGCAAAAATAACCTATTTTAGCACCTCAATAGAAAAGGAATGCAAAAAGAGACCAAACGTCATTGGTATTCGTCATGGTTCGACACCCCTTACTATCATATCCTATATAAGGATAGGGATCGCGATGAGGCACAAACATTCATGGATAAACTCACTGCGTTCCTGGATCTACCAAATAATGCAGAGATTTTAGATTTAGCTTGTGGAAGGGGACGGCATTCTGTTTACCTCAATGAAATGGGATATTATGTCACAGGGGTTGATTTATCTCCTGAGAACATTAAATATGCGAAGCAGTACGAAAATGAAACGCTTCATTTTGAACAACATGACATGGCTTTGCCATACCCCAAAACCTTCGATGCAGTTTTCAACCTTTTCACCAGTTTTGGTTATTTTGAAGAAGAAAAGGATAATTTTAGAACGATTAAGGCAATTAAATCCGAATTAAAGAAAGGTGGCTATGGTGTTATCGACTTCTTGAATGTGGCGCATGTTAAACAGCGATTTGTCACTGAAGAAACGAAAGAGGTAAATAGCATCTCATTTCATATAGAAAAACATATGGATTCCGAACACATAACCAAGCACATCCGATTTGAAGATGAAGGCCGGTTCTTTCACTTTACGGAAAAGGTCCGCGCCTTATCCCTTTTGGACTTCCAATCGTATTTCGAAAAAGCAGGAGCGCAATTGCTTCATTGTTTTGGGGATTATGACTTGAACCCTTTTCATGAAAATACCTCCGAACGATTAATTCTTATTTTTAGCTAATGTCCTATTTATTACTCTTTCTCGCAGTTGTATTCGGTTACATTGTCGCCGTTTTCTTCCAGAAAAAAGGAATTGAGCAAATGCCCCTCATATTGGCGTTTAGTGGGGCTTTTTTACTTTCTGTGACTTTATTTGAAATGTTACCAGAAGTATTTGAAAGTGAGAACGAACATATTGGTCTCTTCATTATGGGTGGAATCCTATTGCAAATTGTATTGGATTTCTTTTCGAAGGGAGCCGAACACGGTCATGTTCATATAAACGAAACCAACCCTTCCTTTCCATGGCTGTTATTTATAAGTATGGCCATACATGCCTTGGTTGAAGGTTTCCCTGTTTCAGACAACGACAGTATGCTTATTGGGGTAATAATTCACAAAATACCAATTGTCATCATACTTACATTGTTCTTTCATAAGGCCAAGTTTTCTTCAGCAAAAATTCTTATTTTTCTGTTCTTATTTGCCTGTATGACTCCATTGGGAAGTTGGTTTTCATCAGAAATCGAAATGTTGAAAAAATATACCGTTTCTGTTAATGCTATTGCCATTGGAATATTTCTTCATGTTTCCACAACTATTCTATTTGAAAGTAGCAAAGACCACAAATTTAATTTGGCCAAGTTACTTTCAATCATATTGGGTACCGTAATTGCATATTTCGTGTAATGTTCAGCAAAGAAGAGTCCAAAAAACTGCGTCAAGAATTCTGGATTTCATTTGGTAAATCATTTCCGCGCAAATGGTTGCTCTACAATACAAAAGTTAAGGATTTATCTTTCAAGTTTCATTTTGAACGAAAATATGCACGGGTCTCCATAGATTTTGAACAATTGGATCTGGAGAAAAGGAATGAACTATTCGAAAAATTCTCTTCTTTACGTTCTATTCTTAAGGAATCCATTCCAGACATTCGGTTCGAACCCTCCTATTATTTGCCTAGTGGAAAGGAAATAGCAACTATTTATACAGAAATAGATGGTGTCTCAATACATAATAAAGAAACTTGGCAGAAAACCATGCTGTTTTTAAAAAATACCATGGAAAAATTGGAAGAAATCTGGTGGGATTATGAAGACTACATTAAATCCTAGATGACATCATATAGGATAAAGAAAAAGTGAAATATACTTCCGGCCAACACGAATAAATGCCATATGGCATGATTGTATGGAATTTTTTCAACCACATAGAATAGGATTCCTAAAGTGTAAGCTGCGCCACCGAGAGCAAGAAAGGTAATCCCCAAGGACGAATGTGCCTCCATTACATCCGCAAAATCGAATACTATAAGCCAGCCCATCACTAGATAAAGAAGTAAAGAAATTAGCTCAAACTTTCCGGTTAGAAATACTTTCATCAAAGTTCCTAGTCCTGCAATGGTCCATACAGTCCAGAAAATAGTCCATCCATCACCATCAATTAATGAAATTAACGAAACGGGAGTATAAGTACCAGCAATTAAAAAATAGATGCTTATATGATCCAGCTTTCGAAGGTTGGGTTTCCAGCTTTTCCTTGGAACGGCATGGTAGAGCGTTGATGCAAGATATAGAAGCATCAATGAGGTGCCGTAAATTATTATGCTAAAAGTGCTATATGCAGAACTGTGGCTGTCTTTAATGAGAAGAATGATTAATCCCACGATGGCCATTAGAAAACCAATTCCGTGGGTTATTGAATTCCAAAATTCTTCTCGCTTCGTGTACATACGGCATGATTAGGATTTAAATAAAAAAGGGCCCAATCGAATGATTGGGCCCTTGAAGAAGGCGGCGACCTACTTTCCCGCGATGCAGTATCATCGGCGCAAACGGGCTTAACTTCTCTGTTCGGAAAGGTAAGAGGTGAGCCCCGTCGCTGTAACCACC
>JAHQVM010000096.1 GCA_019634365.1 Flavobacteriaceae bacterium
GAAGAGGATCGATCACAGATATCACACTCCTTTCTAGGAAAAGACTCGGATTTAAGCCGATCATAATAGTAAAAAAGCCCCTTGATAAGGGGCTTTTTTAATGCTATTTTTTTAAAGATCGAATCCGATATCCTTTCGGTAATACATCTTATCAAAAGAAATTTCTTCTAAGTTTTCATAGGACTTTTTTAGGGCTTGTCTAAAATCGACATCCAGCGAAGTAACCGCTAAAACCCTACCGCCATTGGTTACAACACTTCCGTCCTTCATGGCAGTGCCTGCATGAAACACAATGGAATCACCAATTCTTTCAATCCCACTGATCTCCTTTCCCTTTTCGTAGGCTTCTGGATATCCTCCAGAAACAGCCATGACGGTAGTGGCAGCGCGTTCATCAATTTCCATAGTGATACCATCTAAATTCCCTTTGGCTGTTGCTTCCAATAAATCGATTACATCTGTTTTAAGGCGTGGCAAGACTACTTCGGTTTCTGGATCGCCCATACGTACATTGTATTCAATTACAAAAGGATCGTCATTCACCTTAATAAGGCCTATAAAAATGAAGCCTTTGTACTCTATATTTTCTTTTTCCAGTCCCTGAACCGTAGGCTTTACAATGCGCTCTTCGATTTTCTGCGTAAATGCTTCGTCTGCAAATGGGACAGGTGATATAGCACCCATTCCTCCTGTATTGAGCCCTGTGTCGCCTTCTCCTATGCGCTTATAGTCTTTTGCAGTAGGTAGTATTTTGTAGTTGCTTCCATCGGTGAGCACGAAAACACTCAATTCGATACCGTCCAAAAATTCTTCGATGACCACCTTCTCACTTGCCGAACCAAATTTGGAATGGGCCAACATGTTTTCCAATTCAGCTTTCGCTTCATCTAAATCCTTTAAGATCAAAACTCCTTTCCCTGCAGCCAACCCATCGGCTTTCAATACATAGGGTGGTTTCAATGTTTCCAAAAAGGCCTTCCCTTCTTCCAACGTTTGAGCTGTAAAACTTTGGTAAGCCGCCGTAGGAATAGCGTAGGTGCTCATAAATTCTTTGGCGCGCTCCTTACTTCCTTCCAAACGAGCCCCTTGCTCGGAAGGACCTATCACCATTATATTCCTGAGAGCATCATCATGCTTGAAATAATCGTAAATACCGCGAACCAAAGGGTCCTCGGGCCCTACCACCACCATTTCAACTTCATTCTCCAAGACAAAATCCTTGATGGCCGGAAAATCGTTAACGGAAATGGCCACATTATGAGCAATAGCATTGGTTCCAGCATTTCCCGGAGCTACAAACAATTTCTCACATCGGGAGCTTTCTACAATCTTATACGCAAATGCATGTTCTCTTCCCCCAGAGCCTAGTACCAAAATGTTCATGATAGACGGTTTAATTTTAGACTGCAAAAGTAATTGTTTGTAAATTGAACCCATAATCTTTTTTCCTTGAGTTTGTTCGAAACCACTTTGCGCCTCAACGGGTTTCCCATACGGGAAGCCAAAAAGAGATTGCTGGAAATTCAGGCCATTCCCGAAGATCAATATGCTTCCTATATCGAAAAAAGCCGTCAGGCCATTGTAGATTTCCATTTCGAACAGAATTCTTTCTACCGCGCCTTTTTGGGTGCTGAGAAGCCCAATAATTGGGAAGATATCCCGGTCATGCACAAATCGGATCTGCAACAACCACTCGCCCAACGTCTTTCGCATGGGTTTTCTAAGAAAAACAGCTATGTAAACAAAACCTCAGGATCCAGTGGCCATCCTTTTATCTTCGCCAAGGATAAATTTGCCCATGCCCTCTCATGGGCCGAATTTATGGATCGATACCAATGGTATGATATTGACCTCAACACCAGTTTGCAGGCGCGATTTTATGGAATCCCATTGGACTTCATTGGGTATCGAAAAGAACGCTTAAAAGATTGGTTGGGAAAGCGCTACCGTTTTCCCATTTTCGACCTTTCCGATGATAAATTGGAGGGCATCTTAAGCACCTTCAGAAAAAAGAAATTCAACTACATAAGTGGTTACACCAGTTCCATTGTTCTGTTTGCCAAATTCCTTCAGAAAAAAGGTATTGTGCTGAAAGAAATCTGTCCTTCTTTATCCAGCTGCCTCGTTACCAGCGAAATGCTTTTTGAAAGTGATAAATTATTATTGGAACAAACATTTCAAATTCCAATTGTCAACGAATATGGGGCCAGTGAATTAGGGTTAATTGGATTTACGAACAAGGAAAATGAATTTGTTGTAAACAGCGAAAGCCTACTGATAGAAGTGCTTGACGAAAATGGAATGAGTGTTCCAAAAGGAATTGCAGGACGGATTGTGATCACATCGCTCTACAATAAAGCGCATCCCATGATTCGCTACGATATTGGAGATGTGGGTATACTATCGCCTTCGAGTACGGCAAAAAAACCCATACTACTAGAGCTCATTGGCCGTACCAATGACATCGCTAAGCTCCCAAGTGGGAAAACCGTGCCTGGACTCACTTTTTACTATGTCACCAAAAGTGTTATTGAGGACGATGGCAACGTAAAAGAATTCGTTATAGAGCAATCCTCCATAGATGCATTCCATATCGTTTACACCTCTGAGAAAGCATTAACCGATTCTGAGAAAAAATCCATTGAAGCGGCCTTGGATTCGTACTTGGAACCCGGCCTATCCCTCACTTTTGAAAGGACGGCTGTACTGGACCGTAGTAATCGCGGGAAACTGAAACAGTTCGTTTCAAAATTATAGTGCTACCAGGTCTCAATCTGTTTGGGACGCTGTAGAAAATATTCCGAAAAGAAACGAAGCATGCACAGGGCCGATTTTATACTGCTGTACTGTAAATACTTGCGATAGAATTGGTAGTTGTGTTTTACCAGCTTCCATTTATTTGAACTTATCGAACCCTTTCGCACCCTGTAGTAAGCCAAATCTTCCTGCAATCCCATGGCAGGGCGCCCTCCTTTTTTTATTGCTTCGAGCCATACCGCCCAATCCTGGCGTTTTCGAATGGGCGGAGCCATGATTTTTCCCACTTCGGCACATTTATAGATTCCTGTTAAGTTGCCAATGTAATTGTTGGCATGTTGCTTTTTATAAGGAAGCAATGGCAATGCTTTTATCCTTTTATTCAATGGTGCTCCACTTTCATCCATGTGCAGGTAACTCGTAAAGGAAACCGCCAGGTTATGCTCATTCATGAACTGAATTTGGCTTTCAAGTTTTTGCGGGTGCCACCAATCATCACTATCCAAAAAAGCAATATAATCGCCTTTGGCCATCTCTGTTGCAAGATTTCTGGAATAGGCTGCGCCTCTGTTCTCTGGATTCACCACCCAGCGAATTCGGTCATCTTTTCCTGCATAGGATTGAATCAGCACTGCCGTTTTATCTGAAGAAGCATCGTCCACAATAATGTGCTCCCAATTTTCATAGGATTGCGCTAATACACTCTCTATGTTCTGGGTAATAAAAGCCTCCGCATTATACGAAGGGGTAATAATAGAAACCAGGGGTTGGGTATTAATAGGCTTTTTCTTCACCTCGTAGGGCATTGTATATGGTCTGCACCACAATTTTTATATCCAAAAACAGCGACCAATTCTCAAGGTAGAAAATGTCGTATTTAACTCGGTTGATAATGTGATTGTCGTCTTCCACTTCTCCTCGATATCCGCTTACCTGCGCCAAGCCCGTAATACCGGGTTTGATAAAATGCCTAACCATGAATTTATCGATACGCTCGGCATACATATGGGTGTGGCTTACCATATGAGGGCGCGGTCCTACTACCGACATTTCCCCTTTTAGCACATTTATGAATTGAGGTAATTCGTCGATACTTGTTTTTCGGATGATCTTCCCCACGCGCGTTACCCTTGGATCCCCTTTACGGATTTGGTGCAAATGGGCTTCCGGGTTGGGTCGCATGGATCGGAATTTATAACAATAGAACTCTTTGTAATCCAGGCCGTTTCTTTTCTGTTTGAAAAAGACCGGGCCTCTGGATTCCAGCTTAATAATTATCGCCAAAATGGGCGTGAGCCATGATAGAATCCCAACAATGATGATGAGGGAAAGGACGATATCGAAACTTCGCTTCACAAACTTATTGAACGGCTCGTCTATTGGGATCTTTCTTAAAGATAAGATAGGGAGTACCCCGTAATAGGTGAAATCCAAGCGTTTGGTATAGATTTCCTTATTATCCGGTAAAAACTTCAGGATTTTAAGGTTGTTGTCGGCATAGTCGATAAGCTTCACGAGGCTATCATTGTCCAACTCAGCCACGGATGAATAAATCTCGTCAATATTATGCTCAGTAATGTATTCGAAGCATTCCTCTAGGGGTGTTACACTGATATCAAAAGTCTTGCGTAACTGATACCCATATTCGGTCCTGTTTTCGAAAAATGTGCGCAACTGATCGGTCTTCTGATTCAGGCCAATAATCACCACCCTTCGAATGTTTCCGCCCCAAAGCCTTCGGTATTTTTTCAGCAGGAAGAAAATGGCCAACTTAACGGCAGAGATACACCCCATGACCAAAAGCACATAGTATAGGATGTTCCATGGGTTGACTTCAGTATCGTTATAAATACCGAAAAACGTATAAACTACCAGCAGGAAATAAACGGTTTGCTTTCCTATAAGGTTCAATAGGTTACTTACATGTGTGAACCGATAAATTTCATAGAAGTGGGTCCGCAATGCCGCGATGATCCAAGCTAGGGAAACAAAGATTACGTAATTGAGAAAAGGGAACTCATCCTTGAGCATATAAAACGCCAAGGCATGGATAAGGATAAGATCGATACCATAGGTAATCGGCCTTAAAAATCCTGAATATCTCCCTGTTCTAAATATCATTAGCGTCTATTGTGCTTCGAAAAGTCTTTATGTTCTTTTTTGAATAATTCTTCTTCTGTTAATCCCTTGAAATAATCAAAGGTCTTCCGCATTCCTTCAGATCGTGATGTCTTCACCTCCCAGCCCAAAACTTCTTTGGCCTTGGTGATGTCGGGTTGCCGTTGCATGGGATCATCTTTGGGAAGATCTTTGAATACGATCTTCTGATCGGTTCCTGTAAGCTTAATGATCTCTTCGGCAAAATCGAGTATGCTGATCTCATCGGGGTTACCGATATTCACCGGCAACGAATAATCACTTAATAGCAACCTGAAAATCCCGTCAATTTGATCATCTACATAACAAAAGGATCTGGTCTGACTCCCATCACCAAACACTGTTAGGTCTTCACCCCGTAAGGCCTGTCCCATAAAAGCCGGAATCACCCTACCATCATTCAGTCGCATCCTTGGCCCGTACGTGTTGAAAATGCGAACGATGCGCGTTTCCAAACCGTGAAAGCGGTGGTACGCCATCGTAATGGATTCCTGAAAACGCTTGGCTTCGTCGTATACCCCTCTAGGCCCAATGGTATTTACATTACCGTAGTACTCTTCGGTTTGCGGGTGTACCAATGGATCTCCGTACACTTCGGAGGTGGATGCAATGAGAATGCGGGCGTTCTTCTCTTTCGCCAATCCAAGAAGGTTGTGGGTTCCCAATGAACCTACTTTTAAGGTTTGGATAGGGATTTTTAAGTAATCTATAGGGCTCGCTGGTGAAGCAAAGTGTAAAATATAGTCCACTTTCCCAGGGACATGAACGAATTTAGTAACATCGTGATGGTAAAAACTGAATTTTTCCGATCCGAAAAGGTGTTCTATGTTTTTTAGTTCGCCAGTAATAAGGTTATCCATGGCAATAACTTCGCATCCATGACGCATGAACTTATCACACAAATGGGATCCCAAGAAACCGGCAGCTCCGGTAATTAAAACTCTTTTGTTTTCTAGGTTGATTTCCAAATCTTATCTTTTTAATTACGACCTATCGACATATAGGTAAATCCTTCATTTCGCATCTCATCCACATTATATAGATTCCTACCATCGAAAATGGTGGGCTCTTTCAATAAATCTTTCAGTTTGTTGAAATTGGGCGTACGGAAAATGCTCCATTCGGTACAGATCACCAAGGCATCCGCATCGGTAAGGGCGTCGTACATCGAGAATCCATAGGTTAATCGCTCTCCGAACTTGCGTTTAATATTGGGCATCGCCTCCGGATCGAAAACGGTAAGTTCGGCTCCAGCACCTAAAAGTTCCTCCATGATATAGATGGACGGCGCTTCACGAATATCATCTGTTTCCGGCTTAAATGCCAATCCCCAAACGGCTATTTTTTTACCGCTTAGATCATCGCCAAAATGTTTTTTGATCTTCGGAATAAGTGCTGTCTTTTGCTTTTGGTTCACATGGATTACCGAATCCAAAATCCTGAAATCATAGTCAGCATCCTTTCCTGCTTTCTGTAGGGCCTTCACATCTTTTGGGAAACAAGAGCCTCCATATCCAATGCCCGGAAATAAGAAACGTTTCCCAATTCTGGAATCTGTTCCCATTCCAATACGCACCTTATCAACGTCTGCACCTACCTTTTCGCAGTAGTTCGCGATTTCGTTCATAAAAGTGATCTTCGTGGCAAGAAAAGAATTTGCGGCATACTTGGTAAGCTCTGCAGATTTCTCATCCATCACGATTACCGGATTACCCGAACGAACAAAGGGAGCATATAATTTCTGCATGAGTTTGGTAGCTCTTTCACTGCTAGATCCTACCACGATACGTTCTGGCTTTAGAAAATCGTCCACTGCAAAACCTTCGCGTAAGAATTCGGGATTGGATACCACGTCAAACTCAGAAGAAGCGTTTTTCGCAATCGTTTCGGTTACCTTTTCGGCAGTTCCCACCGGTACGGTGCTTTTATCCACAATCACCTTGTAATCCTTAATTTTTCTCCCAATTTCGTCGGCCACATTCAATACATAAGAAAGATCTGCCGAACCATCTTCGTCCTCGGGAGTGGGCAATGCAAGAAAAATAATATCGCCATGGTCCAGACCATCGTCCAAGGAGGTGGTAAAACGCAATCTACCTGCTTTTATATTTCGATCGAAAAGAACATCTAGATGGGGTTCGTAAATGGGAACGATCCCGCTCCTCATTTTCTCTACTTTTTCGGCATCGATATCTACACAAATCACTTCATTTCCTGTTTCTGCCAAACAAGTTCCAGTTACTAAACCCACATATCCTGTTCCTACAACTGCTATTTTCATTTATATCTATTTTTTAAACGCGGCAAAAATACAATTTGCCTAGCTTTTACGGCCTATTTGTTGCTTCGTTTTCTTTCTTAACCTCGGTTATCAATAGTACAATTAATATGGCTCCCACATAATATGCCCCAATCTGCCTATGGAATAGGTTTTCTACCAGTGCAAAACTCACCAAGGTTGCCAATAGGGCGGTGGGGAGATAGGCTTTCCGGTTTCGAACAAATAGAATAATAATACTTCCCACAAATAAGAGCAATGCTCCTATGCCACAGGCTAAGTAAAAATCGATAAACTGATTGTGTGTATTATATTTTTGCGACAGGAACCACGCCTTTTTTCGCTCATCTGCTACAGTGGTTTCATAACACTTTACCATTTCTAGGTTGGTTTGAGTAAATCCTTGCCCTTTCCATAGTGTGCCTTCCATTTTGGAAACTTGATGCGCACAATCCCAAATCACAGCCCTTGGTTCCACGGCCAACGTATTTTCAATAAGGCCTTTGTTTTCTTGAGCGCTGGAATAGAATACCTGTTTTCTCAAATCATTATTGAGAATGAACGTGAGGATAATCGCAAGTAAGAATCCCCCTGTGGCAAAGAACAGTTGGGGCAAGCGTTTCTTACGGTAAAAAAAGCTTAGAATAAAGATTACAATCAGTACAATAATTGAGATCCTTGAAACAATGAGCAGGACAAATAAAACATTCAGAATAATATTTGCCACATAGTATCTATTATCAGGATGATAGGTGTTGCTCATCGATTGGTAGGATGCCAATATGCTCAATACGCACAATAGCCCAAGGTATAATCTATCAATAAGCAATGCTTCGATGATAATGGCAGAATCCAGGAAATTGAAACTTTCGGATTGATTCACCACCATGACCAACTTTATCAGGGAAAACACGATGGCTGCCAAGGATGAGAAAATGATGGCCTTATATATCTTTTTAAAACCATCGATTGGGACATAGAGGAGTACCAACCCCAATGCCAACAGCACTTTTTTCAAAACCACCCAGTCTGCTTCCATTCTTCCCAATGCAACCACATTTAGCACTAAGTAAGCAGCAAAAATCCCTAAAAGCAATGTAGGTAATTTTTTAAGCCGCATTATATGCTCTTTCTTAATTACGAATGGAAAAAGTATGGCCAAAATTGCCAAAAGGATATTAGGCAATGCCCTCAGATAATTATCAAAGGGAATTGTAATGAACAACAGTAAGAATACGTAGGGGTATATGGAAGCAAATAGAATTCTCACAGGCTCGTTTATGAGTGAATAAAAGTAACAAAGAATACCGAAGCATCCTATTTTGTGAAGCGATCTAGTTTTCTTTTCCTATGGCATCGATCAATACCTCGGCAGATCGCTCCCAATGGTAACGGTTTTGCACCTTTCGCTTAATGTCTTCTATTGGATACGCTGTTCCCGATAGGGTTGCTTGTATAGCGGCCTCTAATTCCTCCTGATTATAGGGATCGATATGGTGCGGAAAGAAATCGAACTCAGACATGGCCGTAGCCGAAGAACAAATTACGGGCTTACCAAATACAGCCCCTTCGAGCGGGGGAATCCCAAAACCTTCTGCCAATGAAGGATAAACCACCACCTTACAGGCAGCATAAAAGTTTTTGAGATCTTCGTCTGAAATACCAGACAAACATTTAAGGTGCTCTGAAAAAACACCATCATGTTCTTTTAGATAAGCATCCATTTCGGGATATTCAAGATCCCTTTTCCCGATAAAAACCAATTGAAGTCCTTGTTGGTACAATTCAAGATTAATGAACGCCCTTAGCAATGCTATATGGTTCTTTCGGGGTTCGATGCGGCTCACATAGAGCAAAAAATTGCTACACCCGAACTTATTCGCTACCGTTGCAGCAGCATTGATAGTGTCATCTTTAAGGGTAACGGCATTGGGAGTTACCTTGATTTTCCCTGAAGGAATGCCATAGTATTCCTGAATCCTGTCCTTGGAATATTGAGAAACCGTAAGTAGTATTTCCGCTTTCTTAGCGGATCTTTTGAATAGTTTTCCGTTTAGGAAACGATATTTTTTCGGAAAATACTGGGCAAATCGAGGTTCCTCGAACAGTATGTCATGGGTAGTCACCATGTATTTCCCTCTTTTAATAAGCGGTGAAATGTACTGAAAGTGGGTAAAGTCTATCTGGTGTTGCTTGATGAGCTTGGGGAATTCGGAAAGTAATCGGCGGTACTTATTCCCTGAAGGTAGGGTTAAATAATCCACATTATCATGGTTTCCGAATGCCTCTTCCAACGTGTTGATATTTTGGGCAGCGAAGAAAAAGTGCCAGTCGGGTTTTAGATCGATCATGGCCGAATACAGGCCAAGGATATAGGTCCGGGAGCCTTGAAACTTTCCGTCGAACACATGGGCATCGATCAATATTCTCATACGTGGTGGTAATTTCCCTAGCAAAGCTATGAAAAATGGGAAGAGCGATGCACGATTTGATCTAAAACAATTAATCTGGAAAGGTAGTTTTAAGCCAATATTGATATCATTAAAAGGGTCAAAAAAACATTAATTGGAGTCTATTTTTAAGCAATTAAGTGCGCATCTGTAGGACAATTGGTTACATTTGCTGCATCAACTAAAAAATTTGCATTCTTCGTATGGGCAATTTCACCAAGCTTCTGTCTAAGCATTATTTGCTTCTCTTATTAATTCTGGTTGTAGCTTTCGTATTGCGTGTTTTTCACTTGAATTACGATGGATTGTGGAATGACGAAATATATACAGCATATACCTCAGATCCCGAGCTTTCCCTTTTAAAAATTATCGATTTCCTAGGAAAGGACATTCACCCGCCCTTTCACAATCTACTCGGCAATATTTGGTGTCGTATTTTTGGTTTTAATGATTTATCCTTACGGTCTTTTAGCATGGTTACGGGATTGTTCGCCGTACTCTCGGTATACCATATTACGAAGCTATTTTTCAACAAAAAGGTGGCGCTCTATGCGACATTGTTGGCAGCAGTGAATTTCTATTTGATACGTTACAGTCAAGAAGTTCGTTCCTACGCCTTTTTGATCCTAATAACTAATTACTCCTTTTATTTTTTCACGCTTATTGTTCGGGAAGGCCTTAGTAAGAAGAATTCACTCTATTACGTGATCATCACTACTTTATTATTGTATACACACTACTTCTCCTTGTTTATCATTGGTGCACAGTTTTTTGCATTTCTCTTTTTAGTGGACTGGAAGACCATTAAAAAAGATTTTAAGGGGTATGCCCTAACATTTGGACTTCCCAATGCGCTGTTCTTATTCTGGCTTCCCAATATACTGGATGGTTTGAAAAAGGAACGGGGCGCATGGAGGGACGAAGCACAACTCACTCTTGTGTACGACTACGCAAAGGATTTCTTTAATGATCCTTACTTGGCCGTCCTTGCTATCATAACTGTCCTATTTACGCTCGTTTATTTTTTACTACGGAAGCACTACAATTTAAAACGCTTGGAACGGAGTTTCCATCCCGATCACGTGGCCCTGGTGATACTTATTTCTTGGACCGTGGTTTTCTTTATGCTGCCTTTTTTGAAATCCAGTACGTCGAGCACCATCATGTTCAATAGGTATTTTATCCAATTGGTGCCTCCCGTGCTCATTCTTATGGGTTATTACCTCAACAAGATTCCTAGTGGAGCTCTTGGAAGTGCACTGCTGTTGGCTGTGGCTGGCTACAGCGTGTTTGTTTTGTTCTCGCACGACAACCCCTATTACACTAAAACTCACATGTTCCGAGAGGCTGTATCCGAAATCAAGGAAAAAGATCCCAATGCTTATGTTCTGCAACATGGTAAAGTCTGGTTCCATCTGGAATATTACTTGAAGCAAAACGAATTAAATAATTTCAGTAAGGGGCATGACGTTGCTAGGCGCACTACTCATTTTGCCGAACTTTTGGAAAAAAACAAACCCCAGGAGTATTATGGTTTATTAAATCTAAGACCTCTATTACCTCAATTCAAGGATAGCACCATGGCTCCTATGCCCGGCTACAAGGAATTGGAATCCAAAACCTATAAAAACTCCTATGGAAGGGATTGTACCAAAGTGATCCGATATGTTAAAGTAATAGACTCAACGGCTTCCGGAGCCATTCAGCCATAGGTTTTAGGAAAGATTTTTCTTCATCGCGATATTACCCATTACAATAAGCAGTACCTATTACTTTTTAAGCGCTGCCATCCATATTATGAACGTGGTTTTCCTTACTTAATAAAATCCAAATAGAGTTTTTTATTCGGGGGATTAATGATTTTTCTATTGCTCAACTGGAACAATAAAATGATGAACGTTACCGAAAAAAGCTGGATAACTATGGAGAGCACAATAAGGATTAAACTTGAAGCCCATCCGGGAATGGCATCGTCTGTAAATAGTTTTTTGTAGAACACAAAGCTTATAAGCACCCCGAAGACGAGAATGGATAAAAATGAAAACTTCAAGACCCGAAAGCACAACTTGTCGAAATAAACAGATATCGCACTAAACCCATGGATGACCAGATTCATGGTGTTCATTTTGGATTTACCGGCATACCGTTTGCCTCTTTCTGTTGGATAGGAGCTAAATTTAATTCGGGATTCCGTAATACTACTGGCATAATGGTTCCAAAGATTGGGCAATAGGGCAACATTCTCAAGCAATGGGAATGGTATGGCACTGAAATTTCCGTAGTCTATGGAAATTCCCGTAAGTAATTTGAATAACAATTTATAGATGTTATAACCGATTCTAAAACCGATTCCTTCACTCCTTTTCAATCGTTGAGCAAAAACAAGCACCCCATCGGCTTTTTTAACCATGGGGACTATATCGGAAGGCTTGTCCTCACCATCCCCATCCATTACGACAACATGCCCCTCTACACCATCATCCTTCAATTTATTAACGATCTCATTCGATATATACTGAACACCAATGGCAATGGCCCTTTGATGCCCTACATTAAGCTGTAAATCGACCCTGTTTATTTCGAGATTGGTATTCAAAGATGAATCATCAAACTGCTGAGTAGATCCATCATTTACTACCACGGCCCTAAAACGAAAATCTGGATTTGATTTTGCCTCAGTTTCAATATCGGCCAAAAGCATCACCAAACTATCCCAATCGTTGAAAACAGGAATAAGGCAAATTATTTCACTTTTTTTCATAAAATCCCTAGTAATGGTGGTTGGTTATTAAATTTCTGATAGCATTCTAGCCGTTCAAATTTGTTCAAATATATGGTATTATTTAGGCACCTTCCATTTCCAACGTTGTAAAATTCACCTTGCTTCAATTTGCTTAGGCGGTGCCGAGAACACCTTCACCATCAACCCAAACAACACTAAAAAATGGAGCATACCCCGTTGCCTCCAAATATAAGATTCGGTAACGAATACCGAGGCCATTATTATGAAAAAGAAGAGCAAGAAGAGTTCTTTGGTATTTAAATAGCCTTTCAGGATCATGAATAGCAATAACAAAATCCCTAGGAATCCAAGAATTCCCAATTCGGCAAAAGCCTGAATGTACTGGTTATGGAAATTGTACACATTATAGCCCCAATACAGGTTGTAATGGTTTTGTTTCTCTACGATTTTCTCCTGGGAAGCGTTGATTCCAAATCCGGAAAGAAACGTATCATTCTCATTGGCCATTTCATAGAAAATCCGTGCCTGGAACAAGCGAATCGTGGTACCCGTCCATGGATAAACCCGATTGAATTTCTCCCAGGTCATCACCTCTTTAACATTCGAGGTAAGCTCCTCTTCCATTCTTTGTTTCAGCGGACTGAACAGAAACGCTACCAACGCTACTAGTGCCACTCCCGATACGATAATTACCCGCTTTTTCGAAAAGAACCTTTTACTGATCCATAATCCAATAAATCCACAAAACAAGGTAACAATCACCATGTTTTTAGATGAAAGCAATAAAAGAAACACAAAGAGAATGGCCGCAACAACTATATTGAACCAGCTTCTTTTGGAATAAAAAGCCATGTATAGCAGACTTAATGCCGTCATGCAGGAAATGTATATGGCATTCAAATTGAATACTGAAACCAATCCGTGATAGAACAGTCCTTCCCGATTCCCATCGCCCATATATTTAATTCCGGCCACCGCCATAAAGAATAAAGCGAATACTGCCATGGCAACAGCAAACCGGTAGAGTATTTTTTTCCATATTTCCTTGGACAACGCTGGCATAAAAAGGAAGGCCAAGGGAATGATAAGAAAGGGAAGCTGGCGCTCCAACCCACGTATGGATTTATCTACATTCTCACTCCAAAGAAGGGAGCAGACCATCAACAGGAACAATCCAACAGGAACCCAATAGGCTTTCTTCCAGGTTATTTTTTTATGAATGAGAAAAGAAAAGAACGCAATGCCTACTAATACGATGGTGGTTATAGAACTAAAGGCATAAGGCAAAGGAAGGCTTATTAGCAAGGCTGCCAATAGATAACCATGGGTGTCTTCAGCAAGAAGCAGTTCCTTAATCCTTTGCATAAACTTCTTCGAAAAAATTCAAGTACTTATTATTGATGATGTCCCATGCGTAAAGGTTGCTTATCTTATCGAGGTTATTTTGCAAAAAAGCTTGATGCGTTGCTTTATTATCGATCGTATCTATGTAGTTTGCGACCTGATTGGCATGGGTAAAGTAAAGGGCATCTTCCTCTAATATCTTTCCATTGAATTCATTTTCATGGGCCACAATAAGCGCATTGCTTGCCATTGCTTCCAACAATGATGGGTTGGTTCCTCCCACACTATGCCCGTGAAAATACAGATTGGAGAAATACCTAAGATTATTTAAGTGATCAAAGTTGTAAATCCCTCCCAAAAACCGAATATGTTGGTCATCTTTAAACTTCTGGGTAAGGTGTTTCCCAAAAGTATTGGTATCGTGTTTCCCAACCACCAAAAAAGGTGTTTTTTGTTTGGCCTTGGCAACGCCATCCAAAATGGTTTCTATATTGTTTTCGGGTTCCATACGGGCAATAAGCATATTGTAACCGCCACGAACCAGATTGTATTCCTTTAAAACCGCCTCATTGGGTTGGTCGAATCGTTCGGCACCATAAGCAATATAACGAGAATCCCTCTGATAGGTTTTCTTAAGGTAATTCTGAATCCCTATGGAATCTGAAATGAGGAAATCGCTACTCTTCACCGCCCATTTTTCAGCATGTTTCAGAAAACGACGCACCGGCTTACTGTATTTGGATCGTTTCCATTCCAAACCATCCATATTGGTAATGATCAACGGTTTTTTGGGAAGCAGTTTATACCAAACAGAGTTACTGGTATATCCCAACTGCAGTAAAATATCGAAATTTCGCTTCTTGGCATCCAAAATGCAATTGAGATCATAGAAGAATTGCCCAACAGTACCTATCTTTTCTTCAGGGTCCTTACAATGAATAATATGGGCTCCCTTAAAGGTGTTTTCCTGATACGGATGGGTATGTGAAGAATATACATATACCTCGTGGCCCTTTTCTACCAAAAAGGCCGCGAAAAACTCGGCAAACTGCTCGAAACCACCATGATAGTTAGGAATTCCCCTCGTTCCTAATATTCCTATTTTCAAAATCGTTATACTGTTTTAGGGCTAATATCCCTCCAATTAAAAATGTAGCCATATCGTGTGGCTTAAATATTCCCGTCACCACCAAACTAGAGGCAAATATATAAAAGGCGCAGGCTACCAGGAGCCGATTGTACGACACCCGGTCCCGAACACTCTGTTTTCGATAGTATTGCATATACAACATCCAAATGATCGACAGGTAAACTATCAACCCTATGAGGCCTGTTTTCATATACACATAGGCGACGCCATTATGTACCGTTGGCAAATGCCGGATCTCTTCTCCTTGCAACATAATGTCGAATCCAACGTCCACGGTAGATCCAAATCCTTTCCCTGTAAACCAAGATTTCTCCTCATTAATCTCATACCAAACCAAACTGGCTTCATAGGCACGCCATCTGGGCCAAAGTTCCCTTCGGTCCAGCTTATTCTTATCGAATTTAATAGGCTCCAGTGTTTCGGTGTACGAATTCTTCATTTTGGTTAGGAACGTACTAATCAACCCAGGGTCTTTGGTTTCCGTAGGCTCGTATTGACTCAAGAATAGAATGAATAAGCCTCCCGTTACAAACATTGCGAATAGGGCCACTGCACCCCTGGCGTTCAATTTTAAGTACCCAAAGTAGGCCATGACCATGAGCACCAATACGATCATCATCGTCCTCGAAAAATACAACAGGAAAGAAACAGCCAAGCAGAGCACGAAAAACTGATAAAGCGCTTTAAATCGGGTTTTCTTAACCGGAATTCCCCGAATGCATATGATGGCAAACAGCGCTAACATCTCTACATGATTGAACCGGCCAAATTTGTTCCGGAATTTCTCCACATTGGGCTTCATCCCAATAATCTCTACCCCGATATGAACCAAGTGTGCAAATGCAAACGTAAACCCGGCCAATACAATGAGATTGAAGAAATCGGATTTCTTCTCCAAGTTCTTGACCGAAAAATAGGAAGCCAGCATCAACGTTATGGGCCTGAGGAAATACACAAAATCCTTGGTAAAATCATAGATACCACCATCGAAAGTGAAGATACTCAAAACGCCAATGGAAAGGAGGATTACCAATACCGCTGTATAGGTGAACGCCTCGCGGGATAATCTTCTTCCCACATTTAAGAACAGGACAACCACAGAAACCAGGAAGGAAATCTCCAAGTTCTGTGTCCATAGTGCTACAATGAGCAATACAATTCCTGTTCGAATAAAATTCTGGCTCATGATCTATTTCCTGTATCCAAAAGCTTCGAAATCCTTCTGGTACAATTCATATACTTTATCTTTTATTGTTGGGGTAAATACATCCTCAAAACGTTGCTTCTTGCGGTTCAGTTTAAAATACTTCCACAAGTACGGGGTTTTTACCAAATGGGCAATGGCTCGGTTCCACTCACCTTTGGATTTGTTGACATGGGGAAGGGATGCATTCTTTAACCCACACCTTTCTTTTACGATCTCTATATCGTCTTTGATCGTTTCCAGCCTGCCTAAATAATCCACCATCAATTCTCCCTCCCCACTGTACAAATAATCGTATTGCGACTTGAAAAAGAAATCATTCTCTTTCAACTTTCTCGGCAGGACATGGTTCACAAAACTTCGGAAGCTTATGATTTTGGCATAGCCCAGAAAATTATAGAAGGAAAACGCTCTTTTATAAGGATCCCGTACAAAGGAAAACTTGAAATATTCCTGAAACACATCCGCTTCCACGTATCCTAACTCCACATATTCGGAGGCGGTAAGGTGGGCCAATCGATAAGGCCCCTTTTCCGAAGGTTCCTTTTTGCGCAGCAACAAGCTATCCCTGTGCTCCCAATCGAGTCCTAGCTCATTCAGAAACATCGTTTCAATGCTTTGTCCTGCCACTTTCGGCACATGAACGAATATGGCCCTATGTTCTTTGCTAATCATGCTTAATTTCCTGTTTTAACCCCCATTTTTCCAATAACGGAACCTCAACCAATGCCTCCAGTTGAGCAACATCGTCACTAAAGTAAACTACCAACTCATCCCTCAATTTTGGATCGAACTCAATATTCATATTTTCGTCAGTAAAGAACCGTTCCTTGACCTTTTCCCGCAATCTTCCAGGCAGTACAGATTTGATAAATCCCTTCAGAAATCGACCCCTCAAGAAGTTTAAAAATCCGATATTCTTGTAGGCCACTTTTTTATTATGCTGAATGGTATGATCTACCGTAAAATTGGGATCAATGCCCAAAAACTGAAATACCTCCTGCAACGTTTGGTCTTTTTCTTTGATCCAATCTTCGAAAACGAGCAACTTTATTTGTTCCTTCGGAAAGAGTTCGAAATAACTTTTAACCGCCTCAAAATAAGTGCTCCATTCCAAATACAAATTCCCTCCGCCCCATACTCGATCTTGCTTCGCCTTCAAGGCTTTCCCGAAATCTGCTTCCCGGTCATAACCCACACCATAATTCATCACAAAGTGACTAAACGCACGCTCCATTGGGTTTCGCAGCGTAATAATGATTTTGGCCTTGGGGTTATGGTCATGAATTCGTTTTGCTGTATGGGATCCCCAGAGATAGGATGGGCTCACATCTCCCTTTATCTGACCTGGTTGAGTCTGGGAGAAAAGGCCTTTATAAATCTCGAATGATTTAATGATCTTGGTATGATAGCTTTCTCCTTTCTTTGGCCGATCATAATCTGTCCGGTCATTCGATTCAACCTTAGAGAAATGATTCAGTTCCTTTACTTTGGAAAGGAAGATTCCCGGATGTTGATCCAGATAATTATATAAGGAAGTCGTGCCGCTCCTTGCGGCCCCAACAACAAAAAAATCTATTGCGAACGACTCCATTACCAGCTTAAAAATGTTTTTACCCGATCTGTTTTGTATACATAAATAACCGCCACCAAATTCCACAGCATCATACTTGCTGAAGTAGCAATAGCAGCACCTACCATTCCATATTTTGGGATTAAAATATAGTTGAGCACCACATTAATGATTAATGCTGAAATAAGAATAACCTGAAACTTCCTTTGCTTGCCAGTCATGTTTAAATACACCCCAATAGATCCGCAAAGGGTGTTAATAATCTGTCCTGCCAAAAGGATAATTAAGGCTACCCTGGCCGCTTCATACCCTTCTCCAAAAAACTGCAGTATCACCGTTGCAAAGACGGCCAGCAATAGGATCACAGGTGCTGTCATTATAAAAATGAGCTGTGTCCCACGCCGAATGGTGTTCTTCAAGCGTTCCATACTCTTTGCGGCATAGAATTCGGCAATTTTAGGTGCTATCACGGCATTCACCGATGACAAAACAATGGAAATGAGTAAGGTTAATTTTACCGCCACACTGTAATAGGCTACCGTTTCGAAATCTGTAAAATAAGTAAGCATTAATACATCCAAGCTCTGCATCAGTAAAAATGAGGCTGCGCTCACGGCCATTGGAGCAGAACGCTTCAGTATGGCTTTATAGCCAATACTAAGGGCTTGCCCTGTATTACTTAGACGCGTTTTCGTAAAGTGCCAAAGCACCACTGCCGAAGACAAGAGCGCCAATACCACGAAATTGAGAAGGAATACGTCGATCAACCGATCCATCTGTCCGCTTTGGAAAATATACCAAACGGCACCAAAGAAGAATAAGTAACGGAACACGTTTCGGAAAACCTCAGAAACATAGATCTTATCCATCCCCCTTAGCGTATCGATATTGAGCATGGTAATTCCGTAAAAGAAAACGGTGAGTATCGTCTTGGTCACAGGGGAGGTAAGTCCGAATCCTGTAACATTGGTAATCGCTTCGATTCGAAAGAGTTGGCTGCCTAACAAAATCAATACCGACAATGCAAGAACGATAACGACCATCTGCACATATACCTGCTTTATATAGGCCAGTTTTTCTTTGGAAGCCAAAAATCCGGAATAGTATATCACAGAAGACTGCATTCCGAAAATGGCCAAGGTTCCCAGTACGAGCAATAAGGATCGACTAAAATCGTACTCCCCAACGAGGGATGCAGGAAAGTTCTGGGTAATTAGCGTGGTAACTAAAAAAAAAAGGGTGACACCCAATACGCGGAGCAAAAGGACATTTATGCTCCTGCCTACTACTGCAGACTTAAAAAAACCGAGCAATTTGTTCTGAATATCCATACCCCTTAACGCGAGCCATGCGGCTCACAAATTGTATTTACCTTAGCTCTGGGCTTCGGAGAAACTCCTTAACGAACGATACGCATATCTGGCAAATGCAATACCCAGGAAGCCAAAGATCAAGAGCAATGGGACAATGACCATATTATTTTCCGTAAGAGGACGCTCTTTTTTGTAAAGGGTTGGTTGATTCATATTCACTACCACTTGATCCAACTCTACCATTTCCCTTCTAAACGTTTCGATTTCCTTTTCCAGTTCGATTTTGGAAGCCAAAAGCGCGGCAACACTAAAGTTTTTGTCTACAATGTAAAGCTCACTGGATTTTGTAGGCAAAGATTCGTGCTTGTTGTAAGTGGCAATTACTTCATTAATCTGTTTTATGGTTTCTTGATTATTCTTGATACCATCTTCGAGTGTCTGCTGATATACATTTTTATACTCTGTGAGATATTCGCTTTTATTGATATAAGAAATCAAGGTGTCTATCACACTATTCTTGGTAGAATCGGTCACTACAATTTTCAATTTGTGATACTTGTACTGTCCGGTAAAGGTTTCGGCAATTTGGGTAATCTCTCCATCTTCCTCAAACTCGAACTCTACATATCGCAAGATTCCATCGAAATCAGGTGAATTGGGTTCGTATCCTTCCACCAAATCCCTTAGGTTAATAACCGGTTCTAAGGTCATTTCACCCATTTCTGCAAATACGGTCGGGATGCCTTCTTGCTTGAAGAATATTTTCTTGGTTTCTCTCTTTTCAGTGATTTTCGCGTTTAAGGATTCTACTACGCTGTAAACATAATCCGCCGATTTGAAATTGGTTTTCAATAAAATATCGGCTGCTTTAATATCCCTCTTAAGTGAATTCAGAAAATATCCCCCTCCAATTCCCACTGCAAGTAGGATAAGTAATAGCACCCATTTCTTTATGATGAAATCGTACGCCTTGAAACACTCCCTGAAAAAGCCTCTTAATCGATTTAAAAAAGCTCTGTAGACGTAAAAAATATCAACTTCTTCTTTGTTCTGATCCATGGATTAAACACGTTTTTGATTGTCAATTAAATTCTGCAATGACTCCCGCCAATCCAACCTAGGTGCACTAAAGTGTTTGAAAAATTTCTCTTTACTCAGCACGCTATATTCCGGTCTGGCAGCAAAAGTACGGTAATGGTCGGTTTTTTCAAGTGTTACGGCCTCTAATTTTCCCGATTGTTCGAATATGGCTCTAGCGAAATCATACCAAGTAGCCGATCCTTCATTACTATAGTGGTATACTCCATACGCTTCACTTTTCGATGCAATTATCGCAAGTGCAGCTTTGGCCAAATCATTAGCATTGGTAGGCGTTCCCACCTGCTCGGTAGTAATCGATAGGCTTCTTCCTTCTTCAGCAAAACGAAGCATGGAGTTGTAAAAATTATGCCCATACTGAGAGTACAGCCAGGAAGTTCTAAGAATAAAATGTGTTGCACATTTTTCCTGTATCCAGACTTCACCCTTCAATTTGGAAGCTCCGTACACACTAATAGCGTCTGTTTCATCCGTTTCCACATAAGCGCTTTTCTTGCGGCCATTGTACACATAATCGGTCGAAATGTGTAACAAGACAACTCCATTTTTGTGACAGGCTTCCGCTATATTCTTTGCCCCTTCGGCATTTACCCTAAATGCATTTTCTTTATCACTTTCTGCCTTTTCCACATTGGTATAGGCCCCTGCATTAATACAATACTCGAAACTTTCGTCAGCGAAAAACTTCGCAACAGCTATTGGATTGGTAATATCCAATTGTGCTCGGTTCACAAAAACGAAATCGTATTCTTGAAAGTCGACGGCAGCATCTTGGAGGCACTTTCCCAGTTGTCCATCTGCCCCTGTTACCAGTACTTTACTCATTGGGTAGCTTCCTCAAAAGTGGGAAGTTGTAAATCTTTTTCTGAAATTAATAATTCTTCCTTGGCAAGATGCCAATCGATGGACAGGGTTGCGTCATTGTATAGGATCCCGCTTTCACTTTCCTTGTCATAGAAATTATCGCATTTATAAGAAAAGATGGATTTTTCTGAAAGGGTAATGAAACCATGGGCGAATCCACGGGGAACAAAAAGTTGTAAATGGTTCTCATCACTTAAAATAATGCTGAAATGTTTTCCGAAGGTTTCAGAATCCTTCCTTACATCCACAACAACATCCATAACTTCCCCTTTAATGACACGCACTAGTTTAGCTTGCGCCATTTTGCCTGTCTGAAAGTGCAATCCCCTTAACACTCCCTTAGAGGAAACCGATTGATTGTCCTGAACGAAGTCAACATCCAGCCCGGTCGCTTCCTTAAATGTGTTTTGGTTAAAGGTTTCACAGAAAAAACCACGGTCATCATAAAAAACACGGGGTTTAATTACAAAACAGTCCTTGAGTGGGGTTTGAGTAATTTCCAAAATTAATCCAGTTGTGTTAAGTGTTTGCCGTAACCGCTTTTAAGCAACGGTTCTGCCAATTTCATGAGCTCATCTTTAGTGATGAATCCCATTCTGTAGGCGGCTTCCTCAATAGCACCAATTTTGAGGCCTTGGCGCTCTTCAATAACCTGCACAAACTGCGAAGCCTGCATTAAGGAGGCAAAAGTTCCCGTATCCAACCAAGCCGTACCTTTGTCCAAGATGCTCACGCTCAATTTTCCCTGTTGCAAATAAACATTGTTCACATCGGTGATTTCGAGTTCACCGCGAGCACTGGGCTGAATGTTGGCTGCGATCTCTACCACACTGTTATCGAAGAAATAAATCCCCGGAACTGCATAATTGGATTTTGGCTTTTCTGGCTTTTCCTCTATAGATAACGCTTTACCATGGGCATCGAACTCCACCACACCGTAGCGTTCGGGATCATGCACGTGATAGGCATAGATGACTCCACCATCTGGATCGTTATTGCTCTGCAACAACTCCTTAAGGCCGCTTCCGTAGAATATATTATCACCTAAAATTAAGGCTACCTTGTCGTCTCCAATAAAATCCCTTCCGATAATGAAGGCTTCGGCAAGACCATTGGGGTGTTCCTGAACGGCATACTGAAAATTACAGCCAAACTTTTTGCCATCACCCAATAACTTTTCGAATAACGGTAGGTCTTGAGGTGTGGATATGATCAATATGTCCCGAATCCCTGAATACATGAGGGTAGATAAAGGATAATAGATCATGGGTTTGTCGTATACGGGCATGAGCTGTTTACTCACAGCCAACGTTAACGGGTGCAATCGGGTGCCAGATCCTCCGGCAAGAATTATTCCCTTCATAGCAGTCTATCTTGGTTGTTTAGGTACCATTCTATGGTTTTTTGAATACCGCTTTCAAAGTTTTCATCGGCCTTCCAGCCCAAATCCCCTTCTATCTTTGAAGCGTCGATGGCATATCGGAAATCATGACCAGGGCGATCGGTCACAAAACTAATCTGATCCCGATAGGATCCTTCCTTGGGACGCAGTTCATCTAATAGGTCACAAATGGTATGTGCGATATATAGGTTTTTCCGCTCATTCCTTCCTCCAATGTTGTACGTCTCTCCCAATTCGCCTTTATCCAATGAGAGCTTTATGCCCACACAATGATCTTTTACATAAAGCCAATCCCTAATATTCTGTCCATCTCCATAGATCGGGATCGGTTCGCCCGAGATCGCCTTTCTTATGATGGTTGGAATCAACTTCTCTTTGTGCTGGTTGGGACCATAGTTGTTGGAGCAATTGGTGGTTACCACAGGCATGGCATAGGTGTGGAAGTAACTCCTTACGATAAAATCTGAAGATGCCTTGGAAGCACTGTAAGGACTGTTGGGCGCGTAGGCGGTTTGTTCGGTAAATAATCCTGTCTCGCCAAGCGTCCCGTACACCTCATCGGTTGAAACGTGCAGAAAGCGGGCATTGCCAAAGGTTGGTTTCAAATCATTTGGGCCGTTCATCCAAGTCTTGTAGGCCGCATGTAGGAGGGTAAAAGTTCCCACAATATTCGTTTCTATAAAGGCTGCAGGACCCGAGATGGAATTATCTACATGGGATTCTGCTGCAAAATGAACCACTTGATTAAACTGATGTTTCTCGAACAATTCGTTCACCAAAACCTCATCACAAATGTCCCCTTCGATGAAATGGTATCGAGAATTCTCAGATAAACCTCCTAGATTTCTCATATCACCTGCATAGGTGAGTTTATCCAATACGTAAATTTCGTCTGCAGTAGACTCCAAAACATACCCTACATAATTGGAGCCTATAAACCCTGCTCCCCCTGTAACTAAGACTTTGTTGTTTGCCAAAATATTTTTTTAGGTTACTCTAAAATTTGCGTTAACATTTTTTCGGTGATGGCGTACGTAGGTTTTACCCCAGTTGTACCCAATCCACCCGATGCCAATGTGCTTCCTGTTTCTAAAGGGTTATCACTGGCATAATAGGCATATCTTACCTTTACTTTTGGGTTGATACTGCCTCTAATTTTTGAAGCCGATTGTATGGCTTTTTGATAATGCGCCCCTTCCATCTCCAGTCCAATCACATTCCAAGTTGACTCATGGAAGAATCGCAAAATATCCCGATTCTGAAGCGAAGTTCCCAAGACAGTAATCATGGACCCCGTACAGACATTAAGCCCCTCATTTTCGAAATCCCTCTTCTTCAAACGGTTTTTAAATGGATAATTGTCTGCCGTTCCTTCAAAAATATGGGAAGAAGGGATCATAATGTCTCCTTTTCCTCCTTCGAGTATGCCTGCTTTCCCCATAACGGAGACTGAATCTACGTTTAAAAACGTTCGTTTGCCAGCTTGCATGAGGGGTTTTAGCAATTCGTCCATCGTTTCATAGGCTTGTTCACCAAAGGCATAGTCCATCACAATAATTACCGGTGCTTCTACGCCTTCCTTCTTGGCATACACTATATCAGGAAGCTTCTCCGCATCGAAAATCTGCACATCGATATTGGTTCCGCTTTCATCCTTGAGATAAGTCATACCATGTTCCAAGGCTTTTTTGGTCACTTTATCCCTCAGTTTGTGATTTTCAGAATTACTCAACATCTCATAAACTTCCAAACTGGACTTGCCCCGTTTTTCAGTAGTGAGGGAATATTCTGCAAATAAGGAGTTCATCACGCTGTGCATATTCGCACTAATGATATGTATCGGGCGCTCGATAAGGCCTTTATTCAATAGCTCTTGTTTAATCCTGTAGGCCCATCGTTCGCCGTGAATATGGTGGCCCAAGCGCTCCCGAAGCACAGGACTAAAGGTAATAAGCCGTTTTTCGTCTTTTAGGTGCTCTTCTATGGCTCCCTTCCCTAAATAGTAGATGATCTTTAAAAACCGATCCTTGTCTTCCTTACACGAAAACTGAGGGTAAACTTCAGAAACCTCTTCGAAGGTGCGTCCTAAAAAGTTCGCCGTATGGGTTAGGGCTATTTCTTTTTCTTCCTGTGTTAGTTTTCCCTTTTTATGCACCGCTTCCTCCAACTTTTCCCAATCGCGAATCAAGCTTCCTTCGTCATTTATAAGCACTTGGCGCATGATTTTGTGGGATTCCACGTAAAGGAAAGTAAGATGCGTAAGGATATCGTAAATCTCACTGCGACCCCGTGTTACCTCAATATTCATCTGCTCTTCATCGATTCGATAGCAATGGCGCCTACGTTTTAACGGGATAATGGGCTGGAAGTGTGAGTTTTTGTATCCCTCATCACTGGTAAGATTGATGTATCGGCATTCTTCAATCCCGTAGGGCAGTCGATCGATTACATAGACCAATCCCTGCAATTCAATCTTTTCTTCTGCAATGGAACCGTAAATCTCCGGACGGAGAATGAGCAAAGCTTCCCGAAGCGTTTCCCCACTAACCCCCATGGGCTTGTAGAATCCACGATTAAATAAATGGCGCATGGTTATGTACATGCGTTCAATGGCGCTAGAGCTTTCCTGAGCTCTTGTTCTCGTATGAATATGAAATTGACTCATCCTTTTCGCGGCAAAGATAACACTATTTTATCCTTGAAGTTTCAACAGGCCTTCAGCAATTTTGCGGTCGTTGGAGAGTCTGGGAATTTTGTTTTGTCCGCCAAGCTTCCCTTGAGACTTCATATATTCTTTAAAGCTTTCTTTCCGCAAGGGTGTGATGATGAGGCGTTGGAGTATTTTCCCATCGATAAGATCGAAATAATAGGTATTCTGGGATTGCATGGATTGATCAATGGCATCTGCTATTTCCTCCATGTTTTCAGGTGCTGGCCCATCAAATTCGACCAACCATTCATGGTAGGGCAATCCACTTTCTACCTGTGTCTGTGGAGCCACTGTAAATTCTGAAATAGAGAACCCGTACTGCACCATAGCTTCTTTCATGGCCTGTTCCACTTCTTTCCCAATAACGTGTTCCCCGAAGGCAGAAATAAAATGCTTAATCCTACCCGTAACAATCAATTTATAAGGCTTTGTTGAAGTAAACATCACGGTATCCCCGATGTTGTAAGCCCAAAGACCTGCATTGGTAGATATAATCATGACATAATTCACCCCTGTTTCTACATCACCAATTGTCAAACGAGGTGGATTTTCGTCGAAAAAACGATCGGCGGGCACAAATTCATAGAAGATGCCGGAATTCAATAATAATAACAATCCCGAGTCTTTTTGTTCATTCTGAAATGCAAAAAACCCTTCCGATGCCGGGAACAGTTCTATACTATCTACCTTGCGCCCAATTAAACTTTCGAATTTCTTCCGATACGGCTCGAAATTTACGCCTCCGTAAATGAAAAGGTTAAAATTCTGAAACAAGGTGCCTACCTTTTTTCCCGAAACAGCCTGTAAACGTTCAAAATACATCTGTACCCAAGACGGAATCCCGCTTATAACTGTCATATTCTCATCTTTGGTTTCTTCCACAATGGCATCGACTTTGGTTTCCCAATCTTCTATGCAGTTGGTTTCCCAGCTAGGCAGGCGGTTTTTTTGAAGATAACTCGGCACATAATGCGCAACAATACCCGATAGTCTTCCCAGTTTTATTCCATTCTTTTCATCCATTTCTGGACTCCCTTGCAAAAAGATCATCTTGCCATCTACAAACTGGGTGTTTCCGGTTTCATGGATATAGCACAGAATTGCGTTTCGTGCGGCTTCAATATGGGAAGGCATGGATTCCTTGGTAAGTGGGATATATTTGGCTCCCGATGTGGTTCCAGAAGTTTTGGCAAAGTAAAGGGGTTTTCCCGGCCAAAGGATATTCTCTTCCCCAGCCACCACCTTATCGGCATACGGTCTTAATTGCTCATAGTCCCTAATGGGTACTTTGGATGCAAATTCTTGGTGCGAAGTAATCGAGGCGAAATCATGATCCCTACCAAACTGGGTATTCTTTGCTTTTCCCAAAAGCTCCCTGAATATCTTTTCTTGGGTTTCCACAGGCTTGGAAATCCAACGGTTCATTTTTTTTACTACCCTACTGGCGAAGATTTTGGCTCCAAACGATTTAATGGACATATTTAATCGAAATCTATGAAATTGGTTGGGTCAATGGGGTATCCGTCGCTCCACAATTCGAAGTGCAAATGGGGTCCAGTGGTCAGTTCCCCGGTATTTCCAGCCCTTGCGATTACCTCGCCCGCTTTGACCAGATCTCCCTGTTCTTTGCTCAATGAGGCATTGTGCTTATAGACCGAAATTAAGCTATTATTGTGCCTAATGATAATTACATTGCCCGTTTCGGCAGTCCATTCAGCAAAAATAACCGTTCCATCTGCTGCTGCCTTAATGGGGCTGTCCTTTATGGTCACGATATCCACCGCAAAATGCTTATTCTCGGGGTCGTAGCTTTCGGAAATTGGTCCTTTTACAGGAGCAAACAATACAAAGTTGGGCTGTTCGCTGTCGGTAAGAGGATTGTATTTATCCTCTTGGGAAACAATTTCACGAAGCTCCAAATCTTGTTGTGAGGGTCCTAGATTCACACCAGAAGTGTCCCGCTGTGCAGCTTCGATAATGGAATCCCTATTAAAATCGACCGTTTTCACATCGCCCGTTAGCACCTTTTTTATGGAAGCAATGTACTGCTCGTTCACATCGATTGCCTGTTTAAGGGAATCGGTCTTAAATGCCAAGGTAACCGCTTGCTTTTTTAGTGAAGTGGAGGAATACCCTGGTATGTATTCGCGTAGTGGTGTAAAAGCAATCAGAAGGATAGTAAGCACTATTAAAACCAGGGCAGAAATAGAACTGAACACAAATACATTGAGGCGGTTTAGTTTAAAGGAAAAGCGTTCTTCGAAAGTGGCTTCATTAAGCACCACCAAACGGTACTTATGCAACAGCTTTTTCCTGATTTTCTTTCCTCTTTTTTCCTTTTTTGCCATTTACGAAATCTGTGGGTTACAAATGTAAGGCTTTGCCGTTAAACTTATCCTCAAAACGTTCTATCTACGAAATTCTTGTTACCTTTGCCTCATAAATTTATGCAAATGGAATCATTAGTATTACCCTTAGCCATTGGTCCTTGGCAAATCGTATTGATTGTTGTAATTGTTTTGTTGCTTTTTGGTGGAAGAAAAATTCCAGAATTAATGCGAGGTTTGGGAAGCGGTATTAAAGAATTCAAAGATGCTTCCAAGGAAGACACCAGCGACCAAATTGAAGATAAAAAATAAGCTGTAACGCTATTAAAAAAATAGAAAGCCCGTGAAGTTCACGGGCTTTTTTTATGTCTTATGGATTCAAGTAATTAGTCGATCTTGGCCGATTTCAGTATGGATTCCAACTCAAATTGTAAATCCCTTTTCTCTACCGAAGGTGCATAGGTAAAGCCTTCCAAAATCAAATACCGGTTTTTCGCCTCGTCACGCACCGCATAGTTAAGAAAAGGTCCCGCCATATAAGCATCTTTTACTTCCCAGGTCCCTTTGGTTTCGTAAGCAAATTTACCGTCAATTTCTGTGGTGAACAGATAGGGCGCATAGGCTTCTTCTGTAATGAACAAAGCGTCATCCTCAACAGGTAAATAACCCGAACCGATAGAATCCCGCATTTTTATGATTTCCCCAATGGCGGTGGAATCGTTATTGATAAATGAAAGCGGAACTTCATAAATAAGCACGTTGGTCGTTCCTTGTTTCAGGTCTTTCCGCAACCAATAAAAATCATCACTTGCCGCGGCAATCCTGTAGGCATTGGGCACTTTTATGCTCACCCCAAAACGCTCTTTTAATGAATCTATTTTCTTGGGTGCAATTTTGGTGCGTCGCTGTCTTTCCTTCAATTCCCCATTGCGAAAAGCAGCCACAATGCGTTCTTGTTCTTGTTCAATAAGTTCGATTATTTTCTCCTCAGAGGTCCCTGTAATAAAAGCCCCTACCTGAGGTTTGGCATAGGAGTTTTTCTTTAGGGAAACGGTATCTTTTTCACCCAATTTTACATATAAAAAAGTTCGGTAGGTACGTGCGAAACCATCGAACACATCGGGATTCAATTGGTTGATGGTAAACATGGGCTCCTGTTGAGGCAAGCCATCGACCAAGGCGGCAAAATGCTCACGGACTTTTTCGCCCACAGGGCCATTCCAAAGTTCATTGGAGATTACAACTTGCAATCCGTTGATCCGGCCTACAGAATCCGTTAAAATAGAGGTATCCCTTTTGGAAGTTGCCGAATCTTTACAGGCAGTGAACAGTAACAATCCTGCTAGCAGGAAATAATAGATATTTTTCATGGAGAAGTATTTCAATAGTTAACCTTTCGAAACCTTGAGAGTCATTCCCGGTTTCAATTTGGTACCACTAATATCGTTCCACTTTTTCAATTGTTCTACGCTAACGCCCGGAAATTTTTGTGCAATGCTCCACAGGGAATCTCCATTCTTTACCGTATAGGTCTTCCCGGCCTTGGCACCTGCACTGCTCGAAACTCCAGATTTTGTTGGGGATTTGGCCAGCTTTCTTGGATAAATGGTAAGGCGTTGTCCTATCCTTAGACGATCACTTCTTAAGCCATTCCATTGCTTGATTTTTCGAACGGAAACACCATATCGATCGGCGATTTTACCTAAATAATCGCCACTGCGTACCCGATAGCGCACCTTATCGTTCTGTTCGAAGAACTTGGGAAGGGGTTTTTCGCGATCATTGAACTCTTTTTCTGCCAAAGCATAGATGGCATCTTCATTATTCACGAACTTCCCAACCTCCTCAACGGGTAATCGCAAGACATAGTTTTCGTCCTTAATCACAGGAATAATCCCCAATTTGTAGGAAGGGTTTAGGAATTCCAGCTCTGCCAACTCCAATTGAGTGACCCGTGAAACCTGTTCTAAGGATATCATTTTTTTTACCTTGATCGTATCCGTTGCGATATAAGGATACCTGGGCCCATTACTTTTAAAACCGTGTTCCTCGGCATATTCAAAAATGTACATGGTTGCCAAAAATGCAGGAACATACCC
>JAHQVM010000097.1 GCA_019634365.1 Flavobacteriaceae bacterium
ACTTAAAAAGGTGGTTAGTAAAATTTTTTTCATGACTAATAGGTACTTAAATGAATATGCTCTTTGGCATACATCGTACCTATAGCAGAAATGTCATCATGTGGATTGTCTCTTCCAACGAGTGATGCCCCAAATTAATAGTAATCCAACCAAAAATACGGTAATCCAAGCCCAAATGGAATATCCCGAACGTAACGGAACCGTTTGGGTATCGCCCATGAGTACCAAACCCGACCAATAGAAGGGAGCTTGAGTGCGGCCTTGGGCGTTGGCCAAATAATCCAGTTTGGCTCTTCTAAGGGCTTTGTCTTTGGCCATTCCGTTACCCAGATAGGTGTAGAACGAATCTACAATCTCGGTACTGGTTTGCTCATCGATCTTCCATAAACTAGTGAGGATACTTTCACTACCTGCATAGTTAAAGGCATGCGCCAAGGAGATCATTCCTTCGCCGGGTTGAAAGCTGGGTTTCCCCGTTTCACAGGCCGTTAAGGTGGTAAGTTGAGAAGCGAGGTTGTGGTTGTAGATTTCGTAGGTATGTAGATAATTGTTTGCGCTAGCATCTGCCGCATCCTTGGCGAAGATCAACCGTGAAAGTTCGGGATTCAGGTTATTGGATTCGGCATGGGTGGCGATATGGATGATCTTGTGATTTTTGGCGAATTGGGTAAAGGCATTTTTGGTGGAGGCGTCGTTCAGATAGGTTACGCCATTAAATTGGGAAGCAAACTTTTTTACGATTTCTACACTGAAAGGCTGCGGCAACAAGGATAGATAGGTGTGATCTACATCTACGGAATCGGTAATGGTATTTCTGTAATCGTTTTTCATTTCCGAAGAAAACTCCGGAGCGAAGGAAACGAAGTTTTCTTTTTGGGCTACAAATGGGACATCCTCCGCTGCCAAAAACAAACTGTAATTGTACGACAGATTGTATTGAGCCAAAAGGCTGTTTTCCGCCAAATCTGAATAGTCGTTTATAGGAGTGGGAGTCAACACATCGAAACTGATGTTGAATATTATTTCGTCTGGTATGATCACCACATTTTCGGTGGTAATCTCATCTTCGATGGGTTTCCAAAGGAGCTCATAGAGTTTGGATAAGGAAGTGGATACAGCGTCGAAATCACTTCTGGGATCATTAACGGTATTCACATGGTCGTCCAAAGTGTTTATTTCGGGTAAAGCAATCATAGTTTTGGATGCCGAACCCAAAACGAAGGCATAGAGCTGATCTTCCATGAATAAATAACGGACCACGGTAGTTTGGTCATTCAACCGTTCCTGAATGCCATCGATGGGCTCCTGAATGCGGGCATAACGCATTTCGTGATAGGCGTGATAGGTGGTTTTGAGCGAATCCAGAAAGGATTCCCAATGCATTTGTACCTGGAAAAAGTCGTCGATGTTTTCGGAAGAATTTAAGGATGTAGTGAGACCTTCTCGAAGTTGTGATTCCCGATCCAGGACTTCCTTCGGAACATTGGCAAAGGCTACTTTCTTTAAATTCAATCGGGAACGGATTCGTGTATACAAGGCAGACTCGTGAAGGGAAACGAGATCGTCCAGATACTTTTTATCTTTTGTGTGTTCATACAAATCCCAATTGAGCTGTTTACGGAAGTCGATGAGATCTCCATTGTCGGTTAATAAAGTGGCCAAATCTTCTGCGGTCGTGGATTTGGTTTTCTGTCGATCCAAAATAGCAAGAGCTTGATCGGTTTCCTTCAGCAGGGGTTGTAACGTAGCCTCATCTTTGGATTGGGTAAGGTAATATTGGGACTTGCTTTTAAGATAGAGGGCAGCGGGTTTTCGGATTTCATTTCGAATAGAATCCAATTGGCTTTCCACCGCAATACGATCGTTCGAAAAGTAATGCAAGGCTTCTTCACTATACTTTTTAGCTTCGGCATATTGTTTCAGTAAAAAATGTACTTGTGCCCTATTTTGAATGTGGTAAAATGCAATGAGATCGTTGGTAAAGGCTTCGCTTTGGGTAAATTCATAACCTTCCCTGGCCAGTGCAATGGCTTTATCGGCATCGCCTTTCTTGGCGTAAAATCGTGACATTTCTACCAAAGCATCCAGAAATACCAGAGAATACGTTCCGTTGGCACCTTCGCGATAGATCCTTTCACATTCCCGATAGGTTTTTTCTGCATTTTCAAAATCACCCACGTTTTCATAGGTGGAAGCACGGACCATGAGTCCATAGGTGTGGGCGTAAGCAACCTGATCGATATGCTCGAGTGCCTGATCCAGATATTCACCAGCCGCATCATGGTTTCTGGCAAGCAGATTAATGTGACCTAAAATAAGTCGGGAAATGGTGATGTTGGGATCGTCTTCTTCCAAAAAGGTTAATTTCTGCTGATAGGAGTATTCGGCTAGGTCCAAACCGCGTTCGTTTTCACCGATACCGCGATAAAATCCGCTTAGGTTATCAACACTGGCATACTGTTTCTGCAGTCCGTTCTTTCTTTCTTCCCCGTCCGGCACGGCATCTACATACTGCCGAAAGGCGTTAACGGCTTCCTTCATACTAATAATGGATGCTTCCATTTTGCCAGTATTGAATTCGTTAAGCCCGATCCTATTCTTCAAAATCCCGACCGAATAGAATTCGTTTTTCGGATTTCTTTCCGCGTTGTTTAAAAAGGAGAGGGCTTTCCGAAAGTAAAAGGAAGAGCTGTCCAATTCCAGCATCCGTTGTTTGGAGGTGCCAATTTCATTAAACAATTCATAGCGTTTATAGGCGGCATTTTCTGCTGTGGAATCGATCAAGATAAGTCCTTTCCTAAAGAAGGTGATGGCATCGGAATGGTTGCCCAATTGTTGGGCTTCTTTCCCGGATTGAAGGGCTTTTGAAACAGGGTTGGTATCCTGTGCGATCGTTGAAAAATAGCATACGAAAACAATCAGTAACGCGAAGCGCCACTTATATGGTTGGGTCGGGAGTTTCATATATCTATTGGTTTAGTTCCGCTAGTATTTTAAGTGCACCGGGAGTACCGCTGGCCTCCAATGCTCTTTTGGCATTCACAGTATCATTCTTTTTTAGGTATGCCAATCCCAAATAATATTGGGTCTCTTTTGCAAAAGCAGGGTTGGGTTGTTGGGATAGCGGGGCAAGGTATTCGATGGCTTTGGTTTCGTTTGTATTTGCCAGGTGTGCCACCCCTAGAAAATAGGTGAGGGTATCTCCTTTTGTTCCATTAGGAAGAGTTTCCCATTTGGATATGGCAGCATTAAAGTCTCCCTTTTTATAATCGACCATGGCATCGTAAAACTCGAAATCGGAAGTACTTCCCATGGTAGTGGGAAGACCGGGATCGGGTTCAAAATACGTATCGTAGAGGGATTTATTGGCATTTTCTGAAAAAGGCCCAAAGTACAGCATGGCAAACAATGCCAAGGAGGCAGCAAAGCCCAGCCCGTAGTACAAGGTTCTTCGAGGTTTTTTGATTGGTTCGGGGATGCTGTTGGCATTCGATTCGATCTCCTCGTGAAAAACCTCCATACGATCCTTGAGAATGGCTCCTTCAATTCCGGAGAGCATGGTTTTTACATCGCTCACTTGTTGCTGGAGGATGGGATCCGCTTGCAGTTGGGATTCGAACTGGGCCTTTTCGGATTCGGAAAGCGTGCCCATGAGATAGCCTTCGATCGTTTCGAATAGTTCTTGCGATATGTTGTTTTCCGTATTCAATGCGTTAGGAATTTGTGGCTAGGACCAAAGCCCTTAATTTTTGGATGCAACGGTATTTTTTATTTCGGGCGGAAGCTTCCCCTATATCGAACAGGGATGCAATTTCCCGAAGGGATTTTTTCTGAAAGTAAAACACCTCCAGTAGTTTTTTGCATTCGGTTCCCATTTTTTGGAAAGCATGGATGGCATTCAATTCCTTTTGGTCGTTTTCTTGCCGCAACTCACTTCCGTTCGAGGAAGTCTCTTCCTTAAGCTGAAGTCCGTCCGGTATGTGCGTCGTTTTTTTGAATTGGGAAGAACGTAGGAAATCGGTCCATTTGTTTTTCGAAATCTGAAACAAATAACCTTGTAGTGCAGTTTCGTTCCTGGGAACGAATTTGTCTTCCTTGATATTTTGGTACATGGCCAGAAAGGCTTCTTGATAGATATCTTTTGCTTGGGGCACGGATCCTTTGTTCTTTATGATGTGTACTTCGACTTTCCTGAAATTTTCCTGATACAACTTTTTAAGCACCATTTCATCATTCGACTTAATGGCTTTTACCAGTGCGATTTGTTGATCTATGTGTTTAACTTCCCCCATCCAATACTGAAGATAGGGGAAAGTTACTAATTTTTTATTGCCGTTGATCGGCGCTTTCTGGTTTTACATCGACGGAATTTTAAATTGTCATCATATTGTTAGAAATTTAGATGACATCCGTGTTTTTATTCGATGTACTAGTGAAAACCAAAAAATCAACTTTCATTATGAAACGAATTTTACTTCTTTGTTTACTCCATGTGAACTTTTTAATGGCCCAGCAAGGTATTCCAGTACCTGAAATGACTTCTTGTGATTCCGATATACAGAGTTTCATGGCCACCTTCGGCATCCCTAGTGTTACGATGGCACTGGCCAAGGATGGAGAGCTAAAATATATGCGATCCTTTGGTACAGCGGATATTGCTGCCAGTGAACCCACCCACCCTTATCATATTTTTAGGATCGCCAGTGTATCTAAACCCATTACGGCTATTGGCATCATGAAAATGGTAGAAGATGGACTCATTGGTCTGGACGATACCGTCTTTGGTTCGGGGGGTATTTTGGAGAACCATTGGTATTTTTCCAATAGCACCATTATCGACAATGACGTTTATGCTATCACCGTACGCATGCTCCTAGAGCATAGTGCCGGTTGGGACCGTAATGTGAATTGCTTTCCAGATCCCACCTCACCGTATCCTTGGTTTTTTGGTGGATGCGATCCTATTGTAGCACCATTGCATATAACACAAAGTCAGGGTGAGTCTAATCCCGTTCAAGAAGAGCACCTTATTAATTATGTGTTGGAAAGAAATCTCAATTTCCCTCCTGGGACGCAGTATGCCTATTCCAATATGGGATTTCTTGTATTGAGTGAAATTATAGAAGAAATATCGGGAATAAGCTATGAAGCATGGATGCAACAGGAAATTTTTGAACCCTTGGGGATTTACGATATGCATATTGGTCACAATCTTCAAGCCGATAAACGCGAAAGGGAAGGGGAATATGTGGGTAACGGATTCACCACCCTTGATTTGTATGGCAGTGGAAGTTTAGTGCCATGGGAATATGGTGGTTTTGCCTTGGATGCCATGGATGGCCATGGAGGATGGACAGCCACTGCGCGGGATCTAGTACGCCTCTTGGTAGCGGTAGACGGATTTGCCACCAAACCCGATATCCTATCTTCCGGTTCCATAACAAATATGACAACCCCATCTTCCAATAATCCGGGATATGCCAAAGGATGGCAGGTAAATGGTGCCAATAATTGGTGGCATAGTGGAGCGGTTGACGGAACGGCAAGTTTTTGGGTGCGCAGTAACAGCGGATATAACTGGGCCATTGTTTTAAATCAACGGGTGGTAGATGCCAGTGCGAATGCTTTTTGGGCTGCATTGGATGCCATGGGTTGGGATTGTATTTCTGGGACGAGCACTTTTCCGGATCATGATCTTATGGATTCACCTACTGTAAATGCATCTGCACTTATGGCGGCTGGGGATGAGGTTTCTCAAATGGAACTGAACTGGACCAATGGAAATGGAAGTTCCCGAATGGCTGTTATGAAAGATATTACCAATAACTCCGAACCTTTCAATTTTTCCGCTTACCCATTAGATGGAACCGATTACAATGCCAATGCACAGTTTGGTGCTGGCGATAATCTGGGCGATGGAACCTTTGTGGTTTACAATGGAACCGGTAGCATGGTTACTGTTACCGGATTGGATCCCACCAAACAATACGCGATTCGGGTATACGAATACACCAAAAATGCCAATAATGGGGATAATGCATTGTATTTGCTTGGAAATCCGGCCGAGGAAGAGGCTACACTTTCCATAAATGAAGCATTCTTGTCAAGTAATGTAACCGTGTATCCAACGATTTCTTCTAATAAGATAATGATTGAAGTAGCGATCGATACCAATTTGACGTATCAGCTGTATGATATCCAAGGAAGACTGTTAAAGGACGGAACCCTATCCTATGGGTCGAATGAATTCTCTATTGCCCAACTAAATTCTGGGGTTTATATGTTTGCTATAGGAACTGGTAATACCAAAATTGTGAAAAGGATCATCCGAAACTAATTTCAATAATAATGGAGGAGAGGTCGTACCGTTGGTGCGGCCTTTTCTGTTTTGTGCTTGCATTGCCAATTGGTTATATTTGTGTTTGAAAACCGCATCATGACCGAACAGGATTTTATTCCATCTTCCTACGCACACACGTTAACCCAAGGTACCGTTTCCTTTCAATCGCCGAGCAACATAGCCTTAGTAAAATATTGGGGGAAGTACGGCGAACAGCTTCCCAAAAATGCTTCCATCAGTTTTACGTTGAGTGCCTGTCATACCAAGACTTCCTTGCATTTTGAACCCAAAACCTCAGATGGGTTTGAATTCCAAGTGTTTTTGGATGGCAATCGAGAAGCGGGATTCGAACCTAAAATCCAAAAGTTTTTCGAGCGCATTGAAACATATATTCCTTTTCTGAAGGACTATTCCTTCCGAATTGAAACCTCCAATAGTTTTCCGCACAGTAGTGGGATTGCTTCTTCGGCCAGTGGGATGAGTGCTTTGGCCATGTGCCTTATGCAAATGGAGCGGCAAATGACACCTATGGAAGATGCGTTTTTCAAGAAAAAAGCCTCTTTTTTAGCAAGATTGGGATCGGGAAGTGCCAGTAGGAGTATTGAAGGACCCTTGGTGGTTTGGGGAACGCACCAGGCGATTGAAGGAAGTTCCAATCTTTTTGGAGTGCCCTATGCCTATGAGGTTCACGCGAATTTTCGAGATTATCAGGATGTGATATTGTTGGTAGATAAAGGCGAAAAACAGGTGAGCAGTACCGTAGGTCACAATCTTATGCATAGTCATCCTTTTGCCGTTCAGCGATTTCAGCAGGCCAATAATCAATTGGAGGCTTTAATGCCTGTGCTCAAGTCGGGGGATTTAGACGCTTTCATTGAAATCGTTGAAGCTGAAGCACTATCCTTGCACGCCATGATGATGACTTCTACGCCTAATTATATCCTTATGAAACCAAATACCCTCCAGATTATCGAACGCATTCGAAATTTCAGGTTACAGACAGGTTCGAAGGTATGTTTTACGTTAGATGCTGGGGCCAATGTTCATGTACTGTTCCCGAAATCTGAAAAGGATCAGGTGTTGCAGTTCATTACAAGTGAATTGGTTTCCTTTTGCAAGAACGGCGAATATATTGCCGATCAAACGGGGTTGGGAGCTATTCATGTTTCTGAAAATCAATAATCTAGGTAGATAATCATGTTTTTTTGTTCAATTCGGACCAATAATGCCGTATCTTTGTAACGAATACGTGGTTTTTGAGCCAAATAAGTTATCTTTAGAGAATTAAACCTAAATAGTTACATGCGAGGTCCCCTTTTCTATTCGAAAATATTGCTCTTTGGAGAGTACGGAATTATTAAAGACTCCAAGGGCCTTTCCATCCCTTATAATTTTTACAAAGGTGCACTCAAGATCGACGAGCACAAAACTGTGGCAACGCATTCGTCCAACGATGCCTTGAGGCGTTTTACGGAATATCTCGAGGAGCTTCAAAAAAGAAGACCTGAATTGGTTGAATTTGATCTCGACAAACTCAAGAACGATGTGTCCACTGGATTATACTTCGATTCGAGTATCCCACAAGGTTATGGAGTAGGGAGTAGTGGTGCTTTGGTGGCTGCTATTTACGATCAATATGCTTTTGATAAGATTACCGTTTTAGAGAACCTAACGCGGGAAAAACTACTTCGTTTAAAAGAAATTTTTGGGGAAATGGAATCCTTTTTCCATGGAAAATCCTCCGGATTGGATCCGTTGAATAGTTACCTAAGCCTTCCTATTTTGATCAATTCTCAAGATCATATTGAACCTGCTGGCATTCCTTCCCAAACGGAAAGTGGGAAAGGTGCTGTGTTTTTATTAGACAGTGGGCAAACGGGTGAAACGGCTCCTATGGTTCGTATCTTCATGGAAAATATGAAGAAAGAGGGCTTCCGTAATATGCTCAAGGAGCAATTCGTGAAGCATACCGATGCTTGTGTAGAAGATTTCCTGAAGGGTGATGTAAAATCTCTTTTCGGAAATATGAAACAACTTTCCAAAGTGGTGCTGGATAATTTTAAGCCCATGATACCTAAAGAATTCCATACGCTATGGAAAAAGGGAATCGAAACCAATGCCTATTACCTTAAATTGTGTGGTTCTGGTGGAGGAGGTTATATGTTGGGCTTTACCGAAGATTTCGAAAAGGCACAGCATGCCCTTAAAGGCCACAAACTGGAAGTGGTTTACAATTTTTAATTAGCTCTATTCCATTTATAGTATCTTCGCACTACAACCTGTGCCCTTACTATGTTATTTAATTCCATAGAATTTGCCCTCTTTTTACCGGTCGTATTCTTCCTGTATTGGTTTGTGGTAAATCGATCGCTTAAGGCGCAGAATTTTCTATTGCTTGCGGCAAGTTATTTCTTTTATGGATGGTGGGATTGGCGATTTTTGGGATTGATCGTATTCAGTTCGTTTGTCGATTATTTTGTTGGAATTTTAATGAGCCGGGAAGATCGCCCCTTGCGAAGGAAACTGTGGCTTTGGGTGAGTATATCGGTGAATATTGGATTCCTCGGCTTCTTCAAGTATTATAATTTCTTTGCTGAAAGTTTTTCGGAGGCCTTTACTTTATTAGGCTCTCCCATTGAAACCTCTCGATTGTCGATCATACTTCCCGTGGGAATTAGTTTTTATACCTTCCAAACGCTCAGTTATTCTATTGATGTGTACCGAAGAAAGCTGGAACCCACCCGAGACATCCTGTCCTTTTTTGCCTTTGTGAGTTTCTTTCCTCAACTGGTGGCAGGACCTATTGAAAGGGCCACTAATTTATTACCACAATTTTATTCCAAGCGAAGCTTTGATTACAGCAAGGCTACCGATGGCTTGCGGCAAATCCTTTGGGGATTGATTAAAAAAGTGGTCATTGCCGATAACTGTGCGCCGTTGGTGAATCAGATTTTTGAAAATGCCGATAGTACTTCAGGAAGCAATTTATTATTGGGCGCCTTGTTGTTTTCGTTTCAGATTTATGGGGATTTCTCGGGCTATTCGGATATTGCCATTGGTACCTCAAGGTTATTCGGGTTTAACCTCATGAAGAACTTCTCCTATCCCTATTTTTCCAGGGATATTGCCGAGTTTTGGCGTAGGTGGCACATCTCCTTGTCCACCTGGTTCCGTGACTATGTTTACATTCCATTGGGCGGTAGTAAGGGAAAACAATGGATGCGGATACGAAATGTCTTTATCATCTTTCTGGTGAGTGGATTTTGGCATGGCGCGAATTGGACCTTTCTGGTTTGGGGCTTCTTAAATGCCCTTTATTTCCTGCCTATTTTTATACGAGGCAACAACCGAACACATTTGGATGTTGTGGCACAAGGGAAATGGTTGCCAACCATTAAAGAGACTTTTCAAATGCTGGTTACATTCGGACTTACGCTGATAGCCTGGATATTTTTTAGGGCATCTTCGGTTACGGAGGCATTCATCTATATAAAAGGAATGGCGAATTGGTCACTTTTGTCCATTCCAGACATTACCCATAATCGACACCTTTTTTGGATCGGTTTTATGTTGCTGGTATTTCTGATTTTTGAATGGTTGGGAAGGGATAAGGAGTATGCCATCGAGACGTTGCTGAAGAAATGGCCAGTACCTGTGCGATATGCGTTTTATTTGTGTTTAACCATGATAATTGTACTTTTTGGTGCTAAAAATCAGGAATTTATCTATTTTCAATTTTAGATGAAACGATTTCTTTTACATAGCGCACTATTTTTGGGGCTACTGGCAATCCCAGTGTATTGGTTGTTCTCTCAAGCCGATGGTCATGCAGATCCGTTTTATCTAAGATTCACTACTCCGGAACAAAAATCACTTGTTTTGGGTACTTCAAGGGCGGCTCAAGGAATTCGCCCCGATGCCTTGAACCAACAATTGCCGGAAGCCAATTTTTACAATTACTCCTTTACGATTATGCATAGCCCTTATGGTCCGGTGTATTATGAAAGTATCCGGAAAAAATTGGATCCCGAAACCAAAGAGGGAGTATTTATCCTTTCTGTAGATCCTTGGAGTATTTCTTCTCGTTCGGAAGATCCCAACGACGAAGGTGATTTCTTTGAGAACAAGAGGGCATTGGCGAATACGCATTGGGTGGCACAGAAACCAAATGTTGCCTATTTGCTTCAGAATTATGAAGGGTCCTATTATGAATTGTTTGAAGAGAAACCCGAAATGTTCCTTCATGACGATGGCTGGTTGGAGATCACCATAAAGATGCTTCCCAATATGGTCCGGGGTCGGATCAAGAGGAAAGTGAAGGCGTATACGAAGCATTCGGAGAATTATCGCTTTTCTGAAACACGCCTGGATTACTTGAAAAAAATTATTTCTCATTTGCAGGAAAAAGGGGACGTCTATTTGGTGCGTTTGCCCATCAGCAAGGAAATCATGGAGATTGAAAATGGGTTTATGCCCGATTTCAACAAAAAAATATTGGAGTTGAGTAAAGAGAAGGGTTGTCCTTTTTTGGATATGACGCCACATAATGATCGCTATATATACACGGACGGTAATCACTTATATAAAGATTCTGCTTTGGAAGCGAGTGAACAAATTGGTAAATGGATTCAAGGAATGAACAATGTTAAACCGTAGGCAAAAACATTTCCTGTTAAAATTCTTCAGCTTGTTCTCGGTGGTACGGGGATACAATATTCTGGTTATTATCATAGCCCAATACCTTACTTCCATATACATTTTGGCACCCCATTTACCTGTGAAGGATGTGGTTTTGGATCTCAATCTGTTTATGCTGGTCATGGCGTCGGCTGCGGCCATTGCGGGAGGGTATATCATTAATAATTTTTACGATAGCGAAAAGGATCTTATTAATCGTCCAACCAAAACAATGCTGGATCGGTTGGTGAGTCAGAACACCAAACTATCAGGGTATTTTGTACTCAATTTCCTGTCGGTAATTTTCGCTAGTTACGTTTCCTTCAGGGCAGTGGTGTTTTTTTCATTATACATATTTGCGATCTGGTTTTATTCGCATAAGCTTAAGAAGTACCTTTTTATTGGCAACCTGACTTCGGCGGTGCTATCGGTGATTCCGTTTTTCGCCGTTTTCATCTATTATAAGAATTTCGACCTAGTGATTTTTGTGCATGCTACCTTCCTTTTCTTGCTCATTTCCATGCGGGAAGTGGTGAAGGATTTGGAAAACCTTAAAGGGGATCTGGCTCAGGGTTACAAAACCTTGCCTGTGGTACATGGCATAAAAATGGCCAAGATTATGCTTACAATCATGGCGGTACTCACCCTGGTTCCTACCTTGTTGCTTATTTTCAAATTTTATTTGGGCTATATGCATTACTACTTCTACGGAAGCATATTGGCCTTAATCGTATTCGTTGCCTTGCTTTGGCGCGCCACGCGAAAGCTTCACTACATCATTCTACACAGTATACTGAAGTTTATCATTGTGATTGGCGTATTTAGTATCGTGCTGTTGGATGTAGATCTCCTTCTCAACCGCTTTATGATGTATATCTAATATGCTTCTGCCTGAAAGGTTTTACGGTAAGCCCGACAGATTATCATATCTTTAGATTATGGAAAAGACAAATCCTTTAAAAGTGGCTTTGGCCCAAATAGCGCCAGTTTGGTTGGACAAAGCGGGAACCCTTCAAAAGATTGAAGATCAAATTCATGAAGCGGGAAAAAATAAATCCGATCTCATTGTATTCGGTGAAGGTATATTGCCGGGGTATCCATATTGGTTGGCACTTACTGGAGGAGCCGAGTGGAATACTCAGGTAAACAAGGAATTACATGCTCATTATGTTTCCAATTCCGTAACCATTGAAAACGGAGATTTGGATTCAGTTTGTGCATTGGCCAAAAAGTATTCCCTGGCTATTTATTTAGGAATCATTGAGCGACCCTTGGATCGCGGTGGGAAGAGTATTTATGCCTCCTTGGTGTATATCGATAAGCAAGGAATTATTCAATCGGTTCATAGAAAATTGCAGCCTACCTACGATGAGCGACTTACGTGGTCCCCGGGCGATGGGAATGGTCTCCGTGTGCATTCTTTGGGGGCATTTACAGTGGGTGGCCTCAATTGCTGGGAGAATTGGATGCCGCTGCCAAGAGCTTCGCTCTATGCGCAGGGCGAAGACCTGCACGTGGCCGTATGGCCAGGCAGCGACCATAACACGAAGGATATTACCCGATTTATCGCACGGGAAGGTAGGAGCTATGTAATCTCTGTCTCTTCGTTGATGCGGGTGGAAGATTTTCCGCCAAGCACACCACATTTGGAAAAAATCTTTGAGAAAGCGCCAAAAGTATTGGCCAATGGTGGTAGCTGTATTGCTGGGCCTGATGGGGAATGGGTTTTGGAACCAGTATTGCATGAAGAAGGGAATATCTATCATACCTTGGATTTTAGCCGTGTGCTTGAGGAACGACAGAATTTCGATCCGGTAGGACACTATTCCCGTCCCGACGTTACACAACTATCCGTAAACCGTGAAAGGCAATCTACTGTAAACTTCAAAGAATAACTTTGCTTTCCATGCCTAAAAGCCTAATGCTTCTTGTATCTTTGCAAAAATTTTAAAGATGGGTAGACAAGATAGTGGTAGAAAAGGAAAAGACTCAGGCAGAGGGAATAACCCGCGGAGAAAACCCAGCCGTTCTACATCAAAACAAGAGAAATCGTCAGGTTCCAAGAAGAAAGGTGGAAGCCTTCCTGGAATACGACTCAATAAATACATTGCCAATAGTGGGATTTGCTCCCGCCGCGAGGCCGATATGTATATTTCCGTTGGCCAGGTGACCGTAAATGGAAAGGTAGTCAACTAAATGGGATACCGGGTGATGCCTTCGGATGAGGTGAAATTCGATGGACGTCGCATCTCGCCAGAACCACCCGCCTATGTTTTGTTGAACAAGCCCAAAGGAGTGGCCACTACCACCAGTGAATCCAAAGGACTTACAGTAATGGATATCATTGCCGGAGCAACGAGTTCTAAAATAAAACCCTTCGGACGCTTGGGAAGAAACGCCACTGGACTTTTATTGTTTACCAATGATGATGCCTTCCGCCAGAAATTCAGTAAGAAGGGAATTGTACGCTTGTTCCATATCGAATTGGATAAAAACCTAAAGGCCGATCATTTGAATCAGATTACTGAAGGTCTGAAAATTGATGGCAAGGAAATTCATGTAGAGGAGGTGAGCTACGTTCAGAATGCACCCAAAAAGGAAGTGGGATTAAAGATCAAGCACACAGGTAATAGTATCATCCGCACCATTTTCGAACATTTGGGATATGATGTAGTAAAGGTAGATTGTGTGGCTATGGGTCCGCTTACAAAAAAGGATCTTCCTCGTGGACGCTACCGCCATCTCACGGATGAAGAGCTAACGATTTTCAACCGCTTGTAACGGCTTACCTTTTTCGGTTTTTCGAAACATTTCCCAACACAGGAAGCCAATAACGATTAAATACTCAACAGCTACCAGCCAAAGGTTTTCTGAAAATCCGTCAGGACCATAGGCGGAGTAGCTCAACATGACCATGGCGCTCCAAAGGATGGCAAATCTGTATTTGGTAAATACAGATAATACTAAGGGAGTAGCAATATACCACGGATGTACAGTGGTTGCAAGCAAGAAGTAGAAACTCACCCCAAAAAGTAAGGCAGTAATGAGTGGTTGGGTCTCCTCATTCTTTCTGAAAAAAGATAAGAGGAGCAAGAAGAAGATGACCACCAACGGCAGAATTTTTCCAACATCCGCAATAATGTTCCAGCCTATGGTTTGGAAACCGATCCATCGAATGATATAATAGATACTCGCATTAAATTCGAAGGTCTGAAACCAAAGTCCGATCGTTGCGGCAAAGTTTTGCACAAATGCTTCGGAAAGAAAAGGTAGGAAGCTCAGGAAAACGGTAATTAAAGTGATTCCGTAAAATAAGGAGAGACTTGCGATCCTCTTCAAATTGAAAATTCCTTTTTTCTGAAAAGCGTACCGAAAGAACAATGGTAAAAACAATAACGGAAGTAACTTGACAGAAACCGAAAGGCCCAATAACATGGCGGCCCACACCCATTTCCCTTTGTGCAATAGGTACAAGCTCCAAACCACGAAGAATAGCATAACCCCTTCAAAATGAAGATTTCCGGTGAGCTCGATGATAATGAAAGGATTTAGGAAATACCAAAAGATCTGTTTTTCGGGTAGTTTTAGAGCTTTCAATAATTTCCTTCCGAAATAAAGAATTCCTAAATCTGCTAGGATCATCAAAATTCGCAATGCCATGGCCGACCCAAGGATGCTCTTTCCGGAAAAAAGCGCCGCAATGGCAAAGCACAATTGATTTACGGGAGGGTAATTGCTAAAGTGACTCGCGTTTAAAGAGCCCATTCCCTCTACCAGAGCTGCATCTTGGGCCATCACAATAGCATTCCATTGGTCCATGGACCAAGTACTCAAAATGGATTTAGGAGGTAGGTTCCCCATAAATTGTTCGGGAGTGAACAGATACGGATTGATTCCCTGGGCTAGCAACCTTCCATCCCATAGGAATCGATAAAAATCCTGTGATAAATTGGGAATGGCTGGAAGGAAAATAAGTCGGAAGAGAATCCCCATTCCTGCCAATAGCCAAAAATTCCAACCGTAAATCTTAATAAGTTGATAGGTTATAAAGAACAACCCACCGAAAAGGGAGATCAGCCTCACGAAATCACTGCGATCTAGGTCATAGGCAAAAAACCAATAAAATGTTGCCGATAAAAGGGCAAAAAAGATCGCAAACTTATGCTGTTGAATGTTATTTACGATCGAGGTCGACATTAGTCTTGCCATTCGGCAATAAAGAGATTGGTATCCCTAGTGCCGCCATTGTTTCTGTTAGACGAAAATGCCAAATACTTTCCATCGTTAGAGAACACAGGAAAGGCATCGAAGGTTTCGCCATGCGTTACCCTTTCCAGGTTCTTTCCGTCGATATCGATTAAGTATAAGTTAAAAGGAAACCCGCGCTCTGCTTCGAAATTACTACTGAATAGGATTTTCTCACCACTCGGGTGGAAGAACGGACTCCAATTGGCATTTCCTAAGTTGGTTAACTGGCGTAAGTCACTTCCGTCGGCATTACATATATACAACTCCATTTCTGTGGGTTGCACCAATCCTTGAGCCAGTAAATCCTTATATTCCTTTATTTCCTCCTCTGTTTTGGGCCGTGAGGAACGGAAGATCAATTTAGTGCCATCTGGTGAAAAGAAGGCTCCACCATCATAACCCAATTCGTCGGTAATCTGTTGTACATCACTTCCATCTATGTTCATGGTATACAGTTCCAAATCCCCACTTCGCATGGAAGTAAATACAATTTTATCTCCTACTGGCGATACCGTAGCCTCAGCATCGTACCCGGGCTCATCGGTTAATTGCCCAGTAATATTCCCTTCCAAGTCGGATACAAAAATGTCGAAAGAGTCATAGACGGGCCAAACATATTTTCCATTTTTCCGAAGGGGAACCTCAGGACAGTTTTCGTCTTTTAGATGTGTGCTTCCGTATACAAAATGCTTGTTGTCTGGAAGGAAATACGCGCATGTAGTACGCCCTTTACCAGTCGAAATCATAGGCGGTTGGGTTCCGTTGAAGGTTTCGTCCGAATTCATTAAGAACATCTGGTCACACCCTACGCCCCATTCAGTGAAATTGGATTGGAAGACCAATTGCTTGTCGTCGAAACTCCAATATGCCTCTGCGTTGTCCCCGCCAAAAGTGACTTGACGGATGGATTTAAAATGTTTTTCCCCGGGATAGATGAGGGTGTCTTTAACCACTTCTACCTCTGTAGTGGCGGTTCCATCATTGATTTCTTTTGGGTCTTCAGTAGTGTTTTTGCAAGAAATTAAAACAGCAAAGGATAGCAAACAAGCTATAAGTCTCATAATAAGCGTAATTTTGTACAAAAATACAGATATGCGTTTAATTGTTGCCTCGATATGTTCCCTAATTCTATTTTCCTGTGCTCAGGATACCAAAAAATCAATCACCATGAAGGAAGATGTGGTGGTACTATCCAGTGATGACATGCAGGGAAGGGAAACCGGAACGGCAGGAGAATTGAAGGCTGCCGATTATATTGCCCAGCGATTTGAAGACAATGGATTGTTAGCCAAAGGAACCGATGGATATTTTCAGGACTTCACCTTCAAGCCCAGTAGCAATCCACATGAGGAAACCGAATTCCTAACTGATAGAAGTACCGACAGCACGGTTACAGGAAGAAATGTGGTAGCCTACCTGGACAATGGAGCGGAACGGACAGTTGCGATTGGTGCGCATTATGATCATTTGGGCATGGGCGGTTTTGGATCCCTACATCGGGGCGAAAATGCCGTTCACAATGGGGCGGATGATAATGCCAGCGGTATTGCCATGTTATTGCGTTTGGCTTTGGAGCTGAAGGAAAACGAAATCAAAGAACAGAACAATTATGTTTTTATCGCTTTTTCGGGGGAGGAAATGGGCTTACTGGGGTCTTCCTATTGGGTGAAAAACGCCACCTTGGATATAAGTACCGTAAACTACATGATCAATATGGACATGGTTGGGCGACTGAATGAAGAAAATACGCTTGCTGTGCATGGTGTGGGAACTTCGCCTATATTCAAACAAACCCTAATGTCGAATAATGAAGGATTAAATCTTTCCGAATTTGAAAGCGGTATCGGTCCCAGCGATTTCACTTCTTTTTATGTGTATGATATTCCTGTGTTATCCTTTTTTACCGGACAGCATGAGGACTATCACAAACCTGATGACGATGCCGAAAAATTGAATTATGAAGGAATGGACATGATTTTGGGGTATATAGAACGAATCATTATGGATCTTGACGACAATGGGAAGTTGGCCTTCAGAAAAACAAAAAATGAAAGTGAGGAAGTCCCTGCGTTTAAAGTGGGACTGGGCGTAGTTCCCGATTATCTATACACCGGAAAAGGCATGCGTATAGATGGAGTGAGCGAAGACAAACCGGCACAAAAAGCGGGTCTTCTTAAAGGTGATGTTGTTAAAAAAATGGGAGATAGTACAGTAATAGACCTTATGAGCTATATGAAGGTGCTATCCACTTTCGAAAATGGGCAGAAAACTAAAGTGGTGGTAGAGCGTGATGGTGAGATGATTGAAGTAGAGGTGGAATTCTAAAATCCATTCAATAAACTTGCACAAATCCCAAGGCTGATAATCAAATAAATCCCACTAATAATCCAAAGGACCTTAGAGGTGTTTTTCTTTCCTTTAGAATGGAATATGGCTCCAACAATGGCCAAAATAATAGGAATTCCAAATCCCACGAAAATGATCATTAGGACTAAAATTCCCAGTCCATCCATATTTCCTTCAACGACTAAATTCATGACATTTCTGCTTGTAGTTGTTTAAGATACGCGCTTTTTTCATCACGATAAAATAAATTCATGGTTTCGAACGGGATGATGTTGTAATCCTTGTTCACGATATGGACACAGGATTTCTTAATGGCTCGGACATCGAAATTATAAGCGTCTATAAACTGCATTATGATGATCCTGAATAAATTGTCATAGCCCAGATTCGGGGCGTCGATCTGGGGAAGGCAGCACATGATCGACTTCAGGTTTTCCTCTGCAACTTCTACCGAATTCCCCGTGCTGAACAATTCGATCATCTTGCCATGGAGTGCTTCATCCTGTTCATAGACAATGGTATTTTTACTATTGTCCAGTAAATCACTGGGGTTAATATATCGTGTTAACGGAAATACTTGATCCTCCAATTTAAGGGCATACCCCATCACTAAAGCATCCGGATTGCAGGGTACGGGAATAAGGTCGTCCGAATTAAACAAGGGAGATTGTTCCAAAATAGTACGTCGCACCTCCGTTAAGGTCATTCTGTCTTTGGATGGGTCGAAATTTTCCAATCGCCCTGCGATTTGGGTGGGTTGAAAGGTGACCCCACGGACACATTTTTGTTGAAGACCATATTCTATGATTTTACCCATTTCATGATCGTTCTCCCCTTTTTGAAGGGTGACCACCAAAGTGGTAGAAAGATTTACCTCGTTTAGGTTTTGGATGGCCCTTTCCCGAATATCGGATAGATCGGCTCCCCGCATTTTTTGAAGTACCGAATTTTCAAAAGAATCGAATTGAAGGTAGATTTCGAAATCCGGAGCATAGCTCTTTAAACGCATAGCAAAATCTTTTTCCTTAGCGATTTTAATTCCATTTGTGTTTACCATGAGGTGCCGAATGGGAAGGGTTTTGGCATAATCCAAAATTTCAAAAAACTGAGGATGTACCGTGGGTTCGCCACCACTAATCTGCACGACGTCGGGTTCTTTTTCATGTGCAACGATGGTGTCCAGCATTTTTTTGACCTCCTCCAAAGTACGGTGCCTTCCGTAGGTTGGGGAAGATCCTGCATAACAGGTCGGACAGGTAAGGTTGCAACGATCGGTAATTTCAATAATGGCAAGACAGGAATGCTGTTCATGGTCGGTGCATAGCCCACAGTCGTATGGGCAACCGTAATGGGTTTTGGTATTGAATTTATAAGGCGTTTCCGAAGGTTTGTTGTAATTCCGAAGGTTCTTGTAGTACTCGATATCATCGGCAATCAATACTTTAGAATTACCGTGCTCCTTACATCGCTTGAGCATATACACCTTGCCTTTTTCGAATACAATTTTTGCATCCACCCTTTTCAAACATTCAGGGCAAAGACTCAAGGTAAAATCGTAGTACGTATATTTTCTAACCGGCATGCGAAGTATGATTTTTAAAAGACAAGATAGTTTTTCTATAGTAAAAAAGGCAAACCATGGAAAGGTATTGTATGCTGCTCAGCCCAAGAATCAGGAATTCGTTGGGTTTTATGAATTCGATAAAGAATCGAAAAGTGAAATAGGCAATCATGAAGTATTTAAAAATATGTCCGCTAGGTAAGGAGTTTCGTTTTTGCAGCTGTTTTAAGTATAGAAAAAGCAAGGTCAAGAAAACCAGTTCATAAAGGGCAATAGGGTGACGCAGGATACCATCGCCCAAGTCCATTCCCAGAAAAGAACGGGTGGCTGTTCCATAGGTAAATTCATTGATTCCAGAAAGAAAACAACCGATCCGGCCAATAAAGATCCCAAGGATTATGGGAAAGGTGAAAAGGTCCCCAGAGGATTGCGTTTCCCCAATCCGTTTCTTCACAAACTCCACGCCCAACAATCCGCCAAAAAGACCACCCATAATGGTTTTGGTGTTCAGGAGAATAAGCCAAATATTTTCGGAAGTATCCAAAAAAGGATATTCTAACCACCCCACAACACGTGACCCTATAAGTGCTCCGAATACGGCGCCTAAAATGATCGACAAGCGATTGGAGTAGGAGATTGGATCTTGGGTCCTTTTTCTTAGGTAAACGTAATAACGAAAGGCAATTAAAAAGGCGAGATACTCAAGGATGAGGTGGATATTCCATGATATCCCAAAGAAAGTAGGTTCAAAAGGTATTTCAAACAAATTGCGAAACTTTACCTAAAAGTAACCTTTTTCAGAAACTCCGCATAAAGGAAAATACCATGTACAGATGGGGATCGGTGCCATCGGTTGCTGGGGTGGCAAAATTATACCCCAGTTTGTAGTTGTTTCTTTTGCTTCTATGAAACATCTCAAAATTGTACAGGAAAAGATTTTGGTAGGGCTCCTTCAGAAATACCGAAAAGTCCTCGACGATATGTCCTTCCAATAAGGCATCGTGAAAAATGTAACGATATCCCACCCGAACGGCAAAGAACCATTCTTTTGCATATTCGCCCAACTGATTATAGGCAGCCGAAGTATTCATTGGATTTCGCTTTCCGAAGTAAAAAGCGACGTCATTCTGTAGATAAATATCTTTTGTCCCTAAGGCGCCAACAGGGTTGAGTGCCATATACACACTAAAAGGATTCGGCTCCAATTTCCATTCGCGGGCATATTGCAAATATACATTGGCATGAAGCCCATTTTTAATCTGGCCCTCCCAAGTGGCCACGCGGGAGTCTTCTGTAGCCGATTCGTGAAAATAGCTCTGCAATTGCTCTGCGTTGGAAAGCGGTCCTGAAAATCCGAACAGGAAACTGGCATCGAGCATGCGTCTGTTGTTGGTAAGCATAATGCCATTCGAAATACCGATAAATCCAGCATAGGGCCGATCCAGACGCTTAATGTTTACCTCCAGAAGGTCTGATGGGGTATAGATTTCCTGCTGTATAAAAAAACGGTACTGGCGCTTATTGATGGAATCACTTCTTCCGGTGTCGTTAGAACGAATCCCGATGAAAGATCCTGTAGTGTAATACCGATCGGTAAATAACAGAAAGTCGTTATCATGACGCAGCTCGAAGGCATTTTTGTACACCCGACTGGAAGGAAGGGGAATGTCAGATTCCTGGCCCTGAACTTGACAAAAGCAAGTCAGCACCAAAAAGCAAATCCATAACGATTTTACACCAAGCTGCGTATTGATAAATTCGATACAGGGGATCTTTTTAGATTGAAGTGAAAGTTACTACAAATTTTGAAGCGTCCCTCGATTAAAAGAATTAGGCTTTGGAAACCAAGCTCTTGAAGAATACAAATCCGAATCCGATGAAAAGCATTAAGTGAAAAGGGAACAATCCGAAATCACCTCCTTGATCACCCACCACAAAGGCGGAATACATGCCGAAGGCAAAATAGGCCATCAACAATCCTTCGATAATCACGTTGGGAGATATTTTCTTCTTGAGGTACTTATTGCCTTTCCATCCGTCTTTCAATGTTTTGATGTTGAATTTAGGCGTACGGATGAATTCACTTTTCTTGCCCAAATGGCCTTCCAAAACGGCCAGCGAATTATGCACAGAAAAGCCCATGGCTATGGAGAAAAAGACAAAGAACATCCCTACATATTCAAAGAACCGTGAAAGACCACCACCGTATATATTTTTGTAGGTAAACCAATAACAAATAAAGAATATGATGGTACTAATCACGAAAAAGCTCATGACGATAAAGTACATCTTAAGGTGTGCATATTCATTTTTAATATAGAGCATCGGGATACTGAGAATAGCCACGATGAGAATATTGAGGAACATGGTACTGTTCAGTAAATGCAGTATGCCGTGTATCTTGGTTTTAAGGGAAGCATTCTTGTTTTTAAGTACTTTCCAGAGCATTTTCTGAAAGTTCTCGGCACCTCCTTTGTTCCAACGAAATTGCTGTGATCTCGCTGCACTGATTACAACTGGGAGTTCTGCCGGGGTTTCTACTTCCTCTAAATATTTAAACTTCCAGTTTTTCAATTGGGCACGGTAACTTAAATCCAGATCTTCCGTAAGCGTATCGCCTTCCCAGTTTCCGGCATCGATAATACATTCCTTGCGCCAAACCCCTGCCGTTCCATTGAAGTTTATGAAATGTCCTTCGCTGTTTCGGCCTACTTGTTCTAAGGTAAAATGGGCATCTAGGGCAAATGCTTGTACTCGGGTTAGGATGGAATATTCTCGATTAATATGCCCCCATCGGGTTTGAACCACACCGATATCCGGATTTTTAAAATAGGGGACTGTATTTAGGAGCCAATCTTTTTTGGGAAGGAAATCGGCATCGAAAATGGCGATGAATTCTCCCTTGGCAGTTTCCAAACCATCTTTCAAGGCACCCGCCTTAAAACCTACCCGATTTTCCCGGGTAATGTGTTTAATGTCCAATCCCGTCTTTTGTAGTTTTTGGATATGCGCTGCCGTAGTTTCCAGAGACTCATCGGTAGAATCGTCCAGCACTTGAATCTCCAATTTATCTTTTGGATATTCAATTTGGGCAATATTGTCCAACAAGCGGTCCATTACATACAGCTCGTTGAATACGGGAAGTTGAATAGTCACATGAGGGATTTCCTCGGGATTTGAAAAGTCGAATTTTGGACAATCTTCCTTTCGCTTTCTGGCCCGTAAATAATTGAATAGCAGGTTGAGTTGGGCCAACGCATACATAAATATAAGCAGTAGGGCGACAGAATAGATGGTTATGGTGATGGTTTCCCAGAACATTATTTCACACTGTATTTAAAAATCCAACCTAAGATTTTTACGCCTGCAAAGATAGCACCTTTTACGGTTCCTGAAACTTTTGAGACACCAATTCTGTTTCTATATTTCACGGGTACTTCCACGTACGAAAATTTCCTTTTTAAGGCTTTTAGTTGCATCTCTACGGTCCATCCGTAGGTTTTATCTTCCATTTCCAATGACAGCAATTTGTCGTATTTAATGGCTCTAAAGGGTCCTAAGTCGGTAAACTTGGATCCAAAAAATAGGCGCATTAAAAAAGTAGCCAGCCAATTACCAAATTTTTGCGGCCCAGTCATGGAGCCTGCTTCCCGCAATGCTTTTACCCTTGCTCCAATCACCATGTCGATATCATTTTCAATAATGGGTTTTACGATTTCAGTGAGCTGTTCTGGGTAATCGCTGTAGTCACCATCCAAAAACACAATAATATCGGGTTGTTTCTCCTTTGAGGCGACATATTCCATTCCCTTAAGGCAGGCATATCCATATCCCTTTCGGGGTTCTTGTAATACAGTTGCACCCGCATTTTGGGCCACGGCTTCCGTTTGATCGGTAGAATTGTTACTCACGACAATGGTTTCTGAAACCATCTCGGGAATATCACCGATAACATGGGCAACGGAACCTTCTTCGTTATACGCAGGAATAATTACGGAAATCGTAGGATTCATCGGAGGGAAACACCGGGGTTGTCACGCCTGAAGGAACTAAGGGACGTCCATTCCCCATCCTTCACATTGTTTTTGTAGCGCTCTGCTTTCACCAGCTTTTTTTTATTGTATCGCAAAGAGAACCCGTTCTTTTGATTGTTTTTGTATTGAAACTTACTGGTTTTCTGGTTTGCAATATCGTAAAAAATCCACCAATTTTCGGCACTACCCATTTTATAATGTCCTTCCTTTTCCAACTTTCCGTTGGCATGGTAATAATGCCAGTATCCATTTTTTCTGTTTTCCGAATAATGCCCCTTAGAAGCTACCTTGCCGTTGGGGTGGTAGTAAATCCAGAAATCTGTCTTTACGTTCATAAACTGCCAACCTTCCGCTCTTAATTGTCCGTTCGCATAATATTCCTTTTCATAACTTTTTTCCGAATTTTCCGAAAGGGATTCTGCCTGCAGGGTGTAAGACCCCAAGCTTAGGAAAAGGATCATCAAAAGTTGGATTGGCTTTTTCATGGTGGTTTAGACGCACCGCATTGGAAAACCTAACGGGGTTTTTCAGAAAAAAAGCCTTTCAAGTTGTTACAACCCGAAAGGCCCTTTCCTTTTTAGGCAATTATTATTTTCCGTTTACCAAACTCATTAAATCAACATCGTTACCAAGCAGTACTTGGTTGCCATCGATACGTCCTTCCAAAGGACCATTTTCCAATTTCAATACACCACGTGGACACACAGCCGAACAGATACCACAACCCACGCAACTAGCTCTTACAATGTTTTCCCCTTTTTGTGCATAGCTTCGCACATCGATTCCCATTTCGCAATAAGTAGAACAGTTTCCACAAGATATACACTGTCCGCCATTGGTGGTAATCCTGAATTTAGAGAACAAACGTTGTTGGATCCCCAAGATTCCTGCCATAGGACATCCCATGCGACACCATACTCTATTCCCGAAAATTGGGTAAAAGCCCGTTCCGATCACACCACTAAAAATGGCACCAATCAGGAATCCGTAGAAAGATCTTAGGTCACCAGCTTCGAAAAGGAAAAGACTACTGTTCGAAAAATAGTGAATCCCAATAAGTCCAAGTACAATAACTAAATACCCAATGGCTCCGTAGCGTGCATCTTTGGCTAATTCTTCTCTTTTATAATACCAGATGACGGCAAAGAGCAATCCTAAGAATACGGCTACACCTATAAGGAACATATCCTTGGTCAACCAATACTTTTCGGAATCATATCCCAAATACGTACTCACTACAGCCGTGGTCATTACTACTGAAAATACCAATACAGAGTGAATCACCCAACGCTCTACTTTCCAAGCTACCATTCGCTTATCGCTCAACTGTCGGAAAGAATCCCCGGCAGTTTCGGCCAGGCCACCACAACCACACACCCACGAACAGTACCATCGCTTTCCGTATTTATAGGTAAGGATGGGCGAAATCACAAAAACAGAAAGCACGGCAAATATTAAAAAGGCCAATCCAATGGTTTCGGCATTGATAAACTGATCCACACGCCAACCGTCGAAAGCGTAGTAGTTTAATGGCCACATGTTTTTCAAATCATTATAGGGAAGTGAAAAATCGTCGCTATTTAATCTTGCCATTAACTCAGGAATTAAAAAGGCAAAGGCGGTTTGAAAGAACATCACACTCACCGTACGCAATTGCTCGTACCGGTTGTGACGGTATTTCCAGATAAATTTAATTCCGAAGGCCAAGATGGCCACCGTATACAAGGTTCCATAGACAAACCACTGGCTGGCAGGGTTGCCGCTTAAGAATTTACTGAGCGGATCGAATAGGGCTACGATGCCTGTGTTGCCATCGGCATTGGCTCCTAAAAGTCCTTCGTAAAAGTATAGTATGACGTAAAATCCAGTGAGGGAGATTCCTGCAACCCAGCCCCAAAATCCACGGCTGGAAACGCTCTTAATCCATACCCCATGGTTTTTAATTCCCTCCAGTTTGCCACTGTAGGAACCTTTGGCAAAGAGCACAATACCTCCGCCGATGGCCGCCAAGGCTATGGTTAACCAAAGGGCTTTATTTGCAAATTCGTGGAACAAAGAGAAGAAGATAATTCCCAGTCCGGCCAGCCCAATCACCGTGGCGATTTTCTGGGTTGGGTTCAAGTAATTGGATGCGTCGCCTGTAAGCGACATATTTCGTTGTATCGTACTCATGATTTAAGCGTTAACTATTTGTTGTTGGGAATATGCTGAGAGAATCTGTGATTCGAAGTGTTTGTAAAATTCTGGATCGAAATTGGCCTGGCGAAGATGTTGCATCACATAGTCGGTACTGCGCTCTTCGGTTAACCAGCGATCGAAAATTTCATGGCGCATCCGTATTCCGAAGGTATTGATGCCCAAGAATTTTCCTGATGAGGTTTCGGTACATACGGTGATGCATTTGGTATCGTCTTCATGTTTCCAGTGGAAATGACTTTCGTTTTCCCTAGGCTTGGAAAACACCCAACCATAGGTTTGGTATTCGATATCGAAAAACTTAGCGCTGTTAAACCAATGTCCCGGATTGTATTCGGTGGGATTGCCGCAAATGGTTTGTGCCACGGTTTCCCCCATCATTCGTCCGGTGTACCAGACGGCTTCTATAGGTCTTCGGTTGCCAATGGGTTCGTGCTGCTCGGCACAATCGCCAATGGCATAAATGTCTTCAATATTGGTTTCGAGCATTCGGTTCACCTTAATGCCACGCCCCAGTTCTATACCGCTTTCTTTTAGGAAATTGACATTGGGGGAAACACCTGCCGTAAGTCCAACCACATCGCAGGCAATCTCCTCACCGGTCTCATCGATGACCGCTGCTTTGGCACGACCGTTTTCGTCGGCAATGATTTCCCTAAGGTTCGAAGCAAGCCGTAAATCGATATGGTGGTTTTTAATATGTCTATTGATCATAGCACTTTCGCCATCGGGTAATACGCCATTCCAGAAGCTCTTCTCTCGGACCAAAAAGGTTACCGGGATGGCGCGTGAAGCGAGCATTTCGGCCAATTCGATACCGATAAGTCCACCGCCCACAATCACTGCATGCTTACACACCTTATTATTGGGTGCGTTCTTTTCCAGTTTTTCCAGGTCTTGATAGGAGTATAGACCTTGAACGCCTTCAAGATCCTGACCGGGCCAACCAAATTTATTGGGTTTGGAACCTACGGCAAGGATCAACTTGTCGTAATCGAGTAGGGAATTGTCGGCAAACTTTAGGCGCTTATTAGGATGGTCCACTTCATTTACATATCCTCTTTTTAGTTCGATCCGATTCTTTTTCCAGAAGTAATTCTCATAGGGTTTGGTATGCTCATAATTCATGTGCCCCATATAAATGTACATGAGGGCGGTACGGGAAAAAAAGTGATCGGTTTCTGCGGAAACGATGGTGATTTTTTTATCCGAGTGTTTACGTATATGCCTGGCGGCCGTTACTCCGGAAATACCATTTCCTATAATAACAATGTGTTCCATAGAATTTCAATTGGTTGGCAACTCTGTCGTTCTTAAAGTTAAGGACATTACATGGAACCACCTTATTTGGAATAAATATAAATATAGAATTAAGTGTAAGGTTCTCAGATTTCTAGTTCAGAAAAAAAATGAAAAAAGTTTGTAAGTAATCGGGCAAGGTGTTCGACTTAGGCGACATCAAAAAAATGAAAAAATGAAAAATCTAATTATCGCAATAACCGCATTTTTAACACTGAGTGCTTCCCAAGTAGGGGCACAATCATTGAATGATTTTTTTACCAAAACAGATGCCTTTTTGAGTACGTATGTATCTAATGGAAAGGTAGACTATAAGGGAATTAAGGGCGATATCGCTGCCTTGGATGAGATCTTGGAAATCGCCAAAGGAATTTCGGTGACCACCTCGAGCCCAAAGGAATATCAGGCCTTTTGGATTAATGCTTATAACCTATCTGTGATCAAGGGAATTATCGACAATTACGGAATTAAGTCGCCTTTGGACAAAAAAGGCTTCTTCGATAAGACAAAATACGACTTGGGAGGAACTTCCATTACC
>JAHQVM010000098.1 GCA_019634365.1 Flavobacteriaceae bacterium
AGGAGGTGCTGACCTTGCTCTCGTCTCCATCGAACCAGTCTGTTTGTCTTATGAGTTTGCATTACCGAATAAGCTATTCGAGGCGATTCAAGCGGGAGTGCCAGTATTGGGGAGTAACTTGGTCGAAATTCAAAAAATATTTACGCAGGTTGGAGCGTGCTTACAGGATGGTCGCCGTTACCTTACGGGCGATTCCATTACGGCAGCAGACGTGGCCTTTGCGGCTTGTGCAGCACCCGTTCTATTGCCTGTCGAATTTCAGGGGTCCTTACCCAAATTCAATGAAATTGCGGAAGAATTGCGACAAGAAATCATGGACCTAAGGGCTACACCCGCTGGACAGTTTGCCCTGCATTTATATCAAGAAGATCGTCCTATAAATGTAGCATTGGGGACGCCGCCCAAATATCCGAATGCATTCAAGAAAGCGGTGAACAAGATGGTGATCAAACTCACGGGCAATCCCGGAAAGCTGTTTTACTTTCTTCAGAAACGATTCCCGGTATTAAAAATAGGAATCGCCAAAATTGCAGCAGTGAGTCGCCACGATTTGGTAGTCGAGGTATTGCAGCGTGATTTAGATTTTACCATCAAGGAAATCAATGCTAAAAAAATGGCGAACCAAAAAGGGACCTTCTTTTTGGGAATGGACCGGAACAACCCACAATTTGACCGAGAACGAAACTATGTACGTGCGGCCACCCGTAAGGATGACCTCGATATGATTCGAGCCTATGTACGCGAACATGCCAACGCCATCTGTGAAAGGATCCAGCCGCATGGGAAATTGGATGTGGTCCAAACCCTGAATTACAACGTGCTTTTAGGGCTATTGGGCTACTATTTTGGAGTTCCAGCACCGGTAAACTCACAAATGAAACGATGGCAAAGAACCATGTTTTTCGATCTGTTTCTCAACTTTACGAACAATCCAGAAAAGCATCATGCTGCGGTACAATCGGGAAAAGAGCGAACAGCTTGGGTGCGTGGACTCATTGCTGAACGTAAAAAGGCACTGGCAAATGGAGAGGAGATTGCCGATAATTTATTGAACCGCCTTATAAAAATGCAACAGCAACCCGAGTATGATTGGGTAGATGATGACACGATTCGAAGAAATATTGGCGGATTGCTTACGGGAATTCAGGAAACTACCAGTAAAGCGGTCGTCTATGCGCTACAGGAACTATTTAAAAGACCAGAGACACTCAAGGGCGCAGTGATGGCTTCCAAGGCGTATGATATGGATACCGTAAAGGGGTATGTGTATGAAGCCTTGCGCTTTAATCCTGTGCAACCCGGGGTATTGCGATTTTCAGAAACCAAACAGATTTTGAAAGGGGCAGGAAAGAAGACATACACCATAAAAGGAAATAGAAAGGTGATGGCCCTAACGTCCGGTGCCATGTTCGATCCCGTAACATTCCCCGAACCGAAGAAATTTAAACATGACCGGGATTCCCGCTATATGAATTGGGGTTTTGCCCTGCACGAATGCTACGGAAAATACATCAATAGCGTTACGATTCCCGAACTCGTTGCTGCGGTTTTACGATTGGACCAAGTTGCATTGTCCAAAGGAGCTTTAGGACGTGGCTCTGGCCTAACCATAGGACCTTTCCCCAACAATTATGTTGTAACCTTCAAGAAGGAAAATACGAAAAACTAACCCATTAGATCATGACTAAGCAAAATGCCGTTTCACTTCAAATTCCGCTCAAACCAGATAAGGTAGATGCAGTCACCAAACTGCTAAACACGGGAGGGAATCCCGCCATGGAGCAGACCTTTTTTTCGTTCAAAAAAATAGCGACGGTTCACTTTGCGCGATGGATCGTTGTGCCTGCGAGTAAACGACTGGACCCAAGCTTGGTTTATGCTGCCAATATCGATGGCGATAGGAAACAACATTTAAAGGATCTCATTGAACATCTCGGAGACGATCTGGACCAGATTTTTCAGTATTGTCAAGGGTATCCAGAAGAGGGTGATGCTGATGCGGGAAACCGATTGGCTTTTTTGAATAAACACGTCATTCCCACACAAGGCTTTTATGTAGGAGCACCCGATAGAACGGTAGTGCAGATTCATCAGGAAGCAGAACTGTATGATGCAGTCCGGGGATTTGTGAAGGAGCATGGAAAGGATTGGAAAAGCTCAAAAGACGCGTATATCGCTATCAAAAATTTTCTTGGGAAGGATTCAAAATGGGATTGGGCCAAAAAGGCGTTTCAGCCTCCTAAGGTGAACATTTTAGGAACCGCTTTTCTGGCGTTGCTCTTATTGGTTTTATTACCGTTACTTATTGTATTTATCATTTTAATTCACTTCTTCTACGAGTTGCGAGCTAAACCATTTGGTAAGACCCAAAGTGAAATTCCATTGGAGCATTTGGCGGCGTTAAAGAATCAGGAAGATATCATTTATCAGAATCAGCTATCGCAGGTTTTTGAATTGAAAGGAGGCCTTAGAAAATTGGGTTTAAAGTTTTTCTTGTGGGCTACCAGTTGGGGTGCGAGGAACACATTCGTTACCGGGCAACTAATGGGAACACCAACCATTCATTTTGCGCGTTGGGTTATTATCGATAAGGGGAAGCGCTTTGTCTTCTTCAGTAATTTCGATGGAAGTTTCGATGAATACCTAGGAGATTTTGTGGACAACAATGGATGGGGGCTCAATACCATCTATGGCGCCGCTAAAGGATACCCAAGGACCTTCTTTATGTTTGGTCGCGGCTCGTATCGCATCGCCGAATTTATGGGCTGGGGTCGATTAACCCAAGTACCAACGCAAATATGGTATTCTGCCTATCCTTGGTACGGATTGCAACAGATTGTGGACCGTTCCAAATTAAGGGCAGAACTGTTCAATTCGGGTGAATTGTCCGAAACTCAAATCAAACAAATGCTTCGTAGAATTTAAAGACATCGACCATGGCCATAATAGCAAATCCAAAAACAATAGATTTAAAAGATGTCCAGGGAATGATTACCCGGGGCTACGGAAAATTATATGAAACTGCCTACTTTTTGTTGAAAGTAGAAGACAAAGAAAAAGCCAAGGAATGGATGAAGGCAATGATCCCTTTAATCGATTCTGCCGATATTTCAGATCATTCCGAAAAAACCATACATCTTGCCTTTACGCCTGAAGGATTGGCTGCCTTAGGAATGAGCAAAGAGAATATCGAAGGGTTCCCAGTCCCTTTTAGGGAAGGGATTTCTACCCAAGACAGGAACCGGATTTTAGGGGATTGGGGAGAAAACGATCCTAAGAAATGGCGTTGGGGAGGTCATCAGGAAGGGTTTCATATCCTGATGATTTTTCATGCCAAGGATAAGGAAAGTATCGCTGCATTTTTGCAAGAAGAGAAAGACCGACTTCAAAATTCTGGAGGATGTACCCTCATGCGAGAAATGCGGGGATACTTGCGTCCCGATAATAAAGAAGCTTTCGGTTTCCATGATGGGATTTCGCAACCCGTGATCAAAGGATCCGGAAGACCCGGGCCAGAGAATGATATTATCGAAACGGGCGAATTCCTGTTGGGGTATAAAAACGAGCATAACCAATTTCCATTTTCTCCATTGCTGAAAAAGGAAGAAGGGAATACCTCCTTGCTACAAGACGATGCCGCAGGTTCGGGTAAGAAAGATCTAGGCCATAACGGGACCTTTATGGTATTCCGACAAATGCAACAACATGTGGACGAGTTTTGGAAGTATATGGAACAAAACTCATTAAATCCGGATGGCACTCCCAACGAAGAAGCCAAGATAAAGCTAGCAGCAAAGTGTGTAGGAAGATGGCCCAGCGGTGCTTCCTTGGTTAATTTTCCGGATAAAGACCCAGGTGGCAGTTTGGAGAATGATGATTTTGGCTATGCTGATATAGACCCTGACGGATTGCGCTGTCCGTATGGTTCCCATCTGCGAAGAAATAATCCTAGGGATGCCTTTAGATGGTATGATAAAAAGCAATCCTTGAAGATAACCCGTCGTCATAGGATTATTCGTAGGGGAAGAACCTACGAATTGCCGCCGGAGAACGGATCGGATAAGGGAGAAATAGGATTGCATTTTATTTGTTTTAACGCAAATATCGAACTGCAGTTCGAGTTCATTCAGCATGCATGGGCCAACAACAATCAAATGCGGCATTTGCATAATGATATCGATGTGATCATTGGAGTGCCCGATGAAAAGAATCCGAAGGCCAATCACAGTGGATTCACCATCCAAGCCGAACCCGTGAATCAGTTTATCGACCACTGGGAGCGTTTTGTCACTATTCGCGGCGGGGAGTATTTTTTCTTTCCCTCCATCTCGGTAATCAATTATTTAACCACCTTATAATTCAATTGGAATGAGAACCATAGAAAGTGTAGTTTTTAAAGGCGGAGGCGTATTGGGAATGGCTTATGCTGGAGCCGTGGAAGCTTTGGAAGAGCAAGGAATTCTTCAAAAGGTACAGAAATCGGCAGGAACGTCTGCTGGCTCGGTGGTGGCCTTGATGGTCGCTTTGGGGTATACCTCAGCAGAGATTAAAGACGTTGTAAATAAGACCAATTTCAAGGATTTTGAGGACCATTGGAATCCTTTACGCGTAGCTACGCATTATGGACTTTATAAAGGGGATTTTTTACTGCAATGGATTGAAGGTATTGTAGCAGAAAAGGCCGATAAGAATATCACGTATGGGGAGATGCAAGCAAAAGGTTTTAAGGAACTGAAGGTTTTTGCTACCAATCTAAATACCCAATTGGCCCAGGAATTTTCAGCAGAAGTTACCCCAGATATTAAGTTGGCTGAAAGTGTACGGGCCTCTATGTCCATTCCACTGTTTTTCGCTGCTTGGCAGTTTCCCAATGATCAACTCCATGACCATATTTTTGTAGATGGCGGGGTATTGTACAATTACCCCATCAACGCCTTCGATCTAGATACGACCTTGGGATTCTTCTTGCACGATAAACACGATCTAAGCGGTTCCGATTTAGGATACGATCATCTTTTGGAATATGTGGGTTCGTTGTTTCAAACGCTTTTGAAAGCCCAAGAGATCGATTTTGAAGCCAGCGAAGAAGAAATGAAAGTATCTATTTTAATTGATGACTTTGGAATATCCGCAACCAATTTCAGTATTGACGAAGAGCAGAAAACCAAATTGTTCAATTCTGGGAAAGCCTCAACCTTGGCATACATTCAGAAAAGCTCATAATCAAGAGGCATTTTCAATAACCAACAATTGTTTTACTTCATTGCCGTGTTCATCTACCGCCGTAAGTGTATAGGTGCCCGGTAACGGACTAAAAGCCCATTCATGAAAGGTTTGTGTGGTTCCCAAGAATAGATCGTCCAAATACCAATACACCCGCGTTTCTGGGGACCGATGTGCCAACTGAAGGATGATTTCGTTTACTTGGGTATCGAAGTCTTTTGCCAATAAAATGGTTTCGTTGGGCTTCGGAAAAATGAACTCCATGAGTTGTTCCCCTTCCCGCAAGCAATCTAATTTGAAAGGCGGAAGTGGATGATACTCTGGATGCGCATTGGTATAGTAGTGTTCCTGAACGGGCGAAAGATTGAACCAATGTTTTTGTCTCATTTCCGATAAATCGTAACAAGAAGAATTCACTTGATACCGCTCTGAAGCATCCACGAAAATTTGTCGATGATAAGGACAGGGTTCTGTTCGCATCCCTTTAGCAGGGATGTAGTCGGTATGGGTCTCTTCGCAAAAAACACCTGCCAAGTGACCACTTTTATGGCAAATTTCAGCTTCGGCAAAAGCGTCATAGGGCATGGAGAATCCTTCGCTTTTTGGAAGCACATCGAAGACATCGAATAGCAAAGGTGCAGCGGCTTGGATTCCCGTTAAACCAGGACGTCCTTCCCCGTCTGCATTCCCTACCCAAACACCTACTGCGTATTTTGGGGTTACTCCCACTGCCCATGCATCCTTAAAACCAAAACTGGTTCCCGTTTTCCAAGCGATCGACTGGGCATTGGAGAAGTGTTGCCAATTCTCTTCCCCTTCCGGTCGATGTACGCTTTGTAATGCTTCGAAGGTTTTGTAAATACTTCCGGCATCGAAAAGTTGGGGTTCAAATTGTTCCTCGCCAAATGAGACTTCATCACCCATTCTTAAGATGGGAGTTCCAAATTCAGAGGTCCTGTATTGGCTGGAATGACTGTTAAAATAATTGAGACTACTTGCCATTCCGGCATAGGCTTGTGTGATTTCCCAAAGGGAACTTTCGGCGCCACCTAGGATGAGGGAAAGACCGTAATGATGAGGCGATTGATCAATTTGCTTTAAGTTCATTTCCTGTAGTCGGTTGTAAAACCGTTCCAATCCGTATTGTTGTAGGGTGCGAACCGCGGGGATATTCAACGAGCGGGACAGTGCTTCGTCCGCAGGAACGGCCCCATCGAATCGACCGTTGAAATTTTCCGGGCTATATCCATTAATGATGGTCGGTACATCCGTAAGCAACGTTCGGGGAAGTATATCACCGCCTTCTAAAGCAGCTGCATATAAGAAGGGTTTCAAAATACTTCCTGTGCTTCTGGGTTTGTTGATGACATCAACAAAATTGTTGTTCTCTTCGGTGGTTGGGGCATTGCCAATATAGGATAGAACTTCACGTGTGTTTACATCCAAAATGAGGACCGCAAGGTTGTGGATTTCGTTTTGTTTCAATAGATAGTGATGATCTGTACTAATGCGATTTACCTTTTCCTGAAGATGTGCCTCTACAGTTGTGCTAATGCGTTCTCCTGGATAATTACTTTTGATTTTCTCTGAAAGGTGAGGCGCTAACTGTGGCAATGGCAAGGGTTTCCCAGGCAAGGCTTCCTCGAGAGCCAATTCATAGGTCAGGGCATCGATGATTCCCTTTTCATGAAGTTTTAGAAGCAATCGGTCCCGTTTTGTTCTCAGGAGCGTTTCATTTTTTCCTGGGAAAATGAGTGAAGGCGCATTGGGCAGAACCGCCAACGACGCGCTTTGTCCCCAGCTCAATTCGGTGGACGGAATTCCAAAATAGCGCCAAGAGGCAGTTTCCAGCCCCACCACATTTCCGCCAAACGGAGCGTAGGATGCATAATAGTTTAGGATTTCCTCTTTAGAATACCCTGCCTCCAATCGAGTAGCCATGAATATTTCTATGGCCTTTTCAAAGTAACTGCGCTCTTTGTTTTTTCGAGCCAGACGGATCACCTGTTGTGTTAGGGTACTTCCACCCCGACGGGTTTCTGTGGTCATGTTTTGCCATAGTGCCTTGGCCATAGAAACCGGGTTAAAGCCAGGGTGTTTATAGAAGTACTCATCCTCGAAATGAAGGATGCTTTGTTCAAACCGATACGGGATGCTATCCATTGCTGGAAAGCGCCATTGTCCGTCATCTGCAATGCGGGCGCCCAACAGAATGCCTTCACGGCTTTCTACCACAGTGGACGTTGGATTTTTAAAGAGTGGCTTAGGCAAACAGAACAGCCATACCAGTAGTAAAGCCCCCATAAAAATGGACTTGATTTTATGGCGTTTCAGCTTTATGATGATATAGTTCTGAATACCTCGCATTTTATTGCTCTACCGTTACCCAAATCCCTTTATTGCGGGCATAGAAATTATTGTCGTACATGGCTTCCACTTGGGTTCCGGGGAGGTAATAAGTTCCCAAATAGGAAGCATTTAATTTAACACTGAAGGTTTTGGACTTACCGGCTTGCAGATCGAAATAGAAATTGACGCGATCGTCCCGAATGTCCATATATCTTGCCGCACCAGAGGCACCACCACCTAATTCGGTAAAGCTGGTGTTCACAATTTCCCATCCACTTGGGAAGATCTTTGTGAGAGCGATATTGTCCACATAATCAATGGAGGTATTTGTGATGGTTACCTTCGCTACGATTTCGGTTCCTTGGCGTAAATTCGTTACATCGATGGCGTTTCCTTCCTTGTCAAGATAGGAAGCTCCAATCCGAAGATTTTTCCGTTCCGCCAATTCCTCTCCAAGGGGTAATTTTCCTTTCTGTGTGATTGTGGCATACATCACATTTCCCTTTTTGTTATTAATAGTGATGCTATTGGGTCCCATTTTAAAGTCTAGGTCACGCTGTGCAATGGCACGATCGGTGGTAACATCGGTCGTTTTTCCATTTTGGGTAAACGAAACTTCCAGATCCTTCCCACCATTCTTCTGAACCATTTTTGCCATGGCAAGAAGTGCATAAGCGGTCGATTGTGTGCTGTACCACCTACTGGAAGCCAATTCTTTGGCGACCGATTCGGCCATATCCCTTTGTTTACTATCATCCAAGATGACTAAGGTTTCTAGCGCCATGGCTTTATTCCGGAAAGGAGATCCGTAGTTATGGTAATCGTGCCGCTGTGGAACAAAGGATATGTTGGCTGTTCGGGTAATTTCTTCGGCTACGTTCTTTTTTCCGGCCAAGGCGTAAGCTGCAGCCAAACGCCATTTGGCATCGTTACTTAAATTATTGGATTCCCGCAATCGGTTCATGGCAGCCAATTCGGGTTGCCCTGCCAATGCAAGCGTGTAAAGACGATATGCTTGAGTTAAGCTCGAATTGTATCGGGTGCTGGAAGCGCGCCATTGTCGTGCCGCACTCTTCTGATAGCGTAACCAATTGCTTATAAAAGTAATGGGCAAGACATATCCTTTTTGTTTGGCTTCCAACATAAAGTGTCCTGCATAATTGGTTCCCCAAGCATCTGCTTCCCTTTCACCGGGCCAATAGGAAAGGCCGCCACCCGTGATTTGGAAATTCGAAAGTCTTCGTATGGCTGCTTCTATATTTTCTTTTATTTCCTGTTTTTTATCGAAGGTAATATCGAATACATCATCTAAATACAATTGCGGGAAAGCGCCAGAAGTAGTTTGCTCTATACAACCATGGGGATAATGAATAAGGTATTCCATTCGCCGATCGAAATCCATAGGCGGCAAGGTGGATAATTCGATGGTGGCACCATTGGTTCCCGCCACACCAAATGTCTCGAATGATAGGGTGGTTGAACCATTGGCTTCGATCTGTTCCTGTGTGGTTTTATGAGAAATGGGATTTGGGTTTTCAACATCGATTTCCACTTTATAACTAGCCGTTTCCCCACTTCCGGATGCTTTTACTTCGATGGTTTGGAATTCAGTAGCAGGTAAAACCTCAAAATCAAAATTCACAATCTGTTCGCCAATATCCGAGAAGGATATTTGTTTGGAGGTGGCTCCCACGGGTTTCAAGGCATCTCCAACATTCACCGAAATCTGGGCATTTTTCACCTTTTTCTCCATGGCAAAGACCGTAACAGGCAAGGTTACCTTTTCACCGGGTGACAATTTTCTGGGAAGCGAGGCCAATACCATCAATGGTTTACGTACGGGCGTGGTTTTATCGGTTTTACCATAGGCTCCTTTGTCGTTATCTCCGGCAATGACCATTGTGCGCACCGATCCCACGTAGTTGGGCATGGTCAAGGTATGTTCTGCTTTCCCACCTGCTTTTAGACGGAATGGCCCTAAATAGCGCACCACGGGTTTAAAGCGATCTGCCTTCCTGTTTTTGGCTCCAGCAGCATCTCCACCACCACCAATGGCATATATGTTATTCACACTACCAGAATACGCTCCGATAACATCATCGAAAATGTCGAAGGTTTTCACACCCAAGGCTTCGCGGGTATAGAAAGCCTGGTGTATTTTAGGCGTAGCATATCGGGTGAGATCCAACAGACCATCATCGACCACCGCTAACGTATAAGTCATGGGTTGATCGTTCTTTTCGGTAACGCGCACGGTAAAGGATTCCTCTGGTTTTAACACATCCGGCATATTGAGCTGTGGTTCCAATATTGTCTTGGGATCTTTTACTTCTACAGGAACCACGCCGTAAAGACGGATGGGGAGGTCGTTCTCCGTTTGTGCGTGGGGTTGCAGTAAGGATATATTGATAAAGACGTTAGGGGCCATTTCTTTGATAATGGGCACCCGAACTTCGGTTTCCCCCTTCTTAGTCTCGACCCATTGGGTGGAAAGGACTTCTGTACCATTTTCAACACTTACCAGCGCTCTTCCTTCACCGCCAGAAGGGAACGTAACCGTAGCGTTATCTCCCACATTATACGTTTCCTTGTCGGCCGAGAATAGCAACATTTTGGAGCTTTCCGGATCATTGTCGCTGGGGCGTTTCCACCAGTTGCGATAAAAATATGCAATACGACCTGTGGCATGACCCGAAGCTTTGTCCTTAATACGAATTAGGTATCTCCCACCCTCACGTTCGGGAATATTTACGTTAAAGGTGGTCTTTCCATCTCCTTTCGTGGTCACGGTAAAGTTCTGCATAGGACGATGTACCCGCGCATTTTCATACCGGGAAAGATTGTCGTATCCACGATTCCACCACCAGCGCCATTCAATCTTGAAAATTTCCACCTCAAGGGTTCTTCCACCTGAAGGATTGCCCAGGGCGTCGACCGTCACCAAATCGAATTCATTATTTTCATCGGTATAGAAAGAACCATATCTTTTGGGTTCTGGAGATCGAAGCCCTACGAAATGTGAGTAGGGAGCCAAACTTTTGGTGAATACATCCATGGAAAAATCACCTCCTCCTTCATATACTTTGGTAAGGAAAGTGGCCTGAAGCATTCCTGGGGCTTTGTCATTGATATTGAATTTTTCTGAAAATGAGGTGGAACCATTTTCTGATAAGTTGGTGGTCAGGACCGGGAATTCAACTTCATCAAACGTACGCACGGGATCGGTGAAATTATACTTATCGAATTGTTTAAAGGCTGCCGCTTGCGAACGCAGGGTCGCCTCCATTTCGATTTTCAGATTCCTTGCAGGTGCCCCATGAAGCCACTGCGCAGCAGCAGTACCATTTACTGCTTTACTGGCATCTAGAATTTCATCTTCGAAATCTATGTTCAGTTTAAGTCGGTTGGGCTTAATGGTCGCTACCTTTAAGCCTTTTCCAAAGCTGGCGCCTCCCACTTTTATATTGGCATTCCAGTTTCCTGTTGGGGCACTGGACTGGGTCGCAATTGGGAAATAATAAAATCCATTGCGTCCACCATGATTCTGGACCTCGCGATGCACCAGTTTTCCCCTTGCGTCTTTTACCTCCAGCGTTACTGGGTGATTGTCGGGCAACGGATTGGAATTATCATTCAGGACAAAAGTGAGATGAATGCTATCCCCAGGGCGATGCACCCCTCTTTCGGTATATAGAAATCCTTTTAAACCTTTTTGAAGCGTTTTCCCGGAAACATCGAATTTACTCATGGAAAGTGCGTTACCATCTTCCAATTTGGCATAGGCATAATTGCTTCCCTTTTGGGCCACGGCGAAGGCCAGGTTCTTCTCACTATCGTAAATGGCCAATCCCTCATTGTCTGTAGAAACGGTTGCCAACAATTGTTGCTGATAATTATACAGTTTAATCTGCGTATTGGGTTGTGGTTGTGTAGTGAGCAGATTGGTTACGGCAAAGTGATAGGATTTGTTCTTTCCTTTTTTTACGATCATTCCCAAATCGCTCCCTAGTACATTGGTACTTACAACACGATCTTCGTTATAATAGGCTTCGTGACAAGGGTTGTCCCGCTGTCTCCAGTTGTAGGGGTATCTTCTGTAATAGTAGGTTTCATTATCCCAATAGCGTTCTTCCCATTCATCTTCTTCTGCACTGTCGGAGGAAGAAAGCGCTTCCTCTTCTTCGTAATAATAGTCTTCTTCATACGAATCGCCTTCCTCGTCATTTTCATCTACACTATCGCAGTTATAGGTGGTATATTCCTTTCTGAAGCTCAACTCCACCCGATACAAGGCGCCCGGATCGGCGGAGAAGTAATTGGAAAGATTAATACCGTATGCCTTCCAAAGGCCATCATTGCCAATACTTTTGTCTTCGAGATCGATGGTTTTTTTCGCAATACGCCGTCCCACAGGCTTCATATTGTAAATGCTCGCGTTGTTCAAGTTGGTGGATTGAAGGAACTGCAGCATATTGTTTTCGAACACTTTTACGATACGAACATCCACTTTGGAAAGGTTAACTGCTTTGAAGTATATGGGTGTACTTTCGGCACTGGGAAGAATAGCTCCTTTGGAGATTAATTGAATCTGCGGCTTCAGTTGTTCGAAGGAAATCAGTTCTGAAAACTCCTGTTTTAATCCGAAGTTTTCCGTGTTTTTAATGCCATTGAAAACCGTGACCCGTACATTCCCTCTAATGGTGTTCGAAGGATAAACGTGCAACATATTTCCGTCTACCTCAAAACGAAGATCCTCGGCTTTTTCTATCATCACCAATCCCGCGAAATCCTGCTGGGCTTGCAACGGATCGGAAAAGTTGATGGAAAGTGAGGCACTGGGTGCCACAACACTCTTAACATCTACCACCTTAAAGTTGTTCTGCCCCGGAATGGCAAAAGTGTTGCTCCCTTTGAAATCACTTTTTATGGATTTTCCGTCCCAACGAATCTCGATTTCGGAGTCATCAACGGCACGCTGAATACTATCAATAGTAAAATTAAAAAATTTAGAAGCCCCATCTTCCTGTCCCCATTTTAAGGACAGATCGTTGTTGTTCTGGGTCACCGACAGTAGTTGCTTTGCCTTTTCCAGATTCACTAGATCGCTGGTCTCTATATGCCCTTCCAGATACTGCCATTGTTTGGAGTACGATTGTAGATCACCTAGGTTTACTTTAAAATTGGGCGCGATGGTTTTAAAGGCGAACGTATAGGTGCGAAATTCTTTGGGGATATCTTCGTAAAGTTTATGGAGCAATACGGATACGGTGTATTCTGTATCTGGATCTAAGAATTCATCGGGTTGAAATATTAGAGTTCTTCCGTTTTCAATGAGCAATTTTCCTTGGGTACTGGGGCTTATTTTAAAGTAATCGGTAGAAAGTTCGGTATCCATTTCGAACTGTTCCAACGGATTCAACAATTGCACAGTGATCGCATCACCGATACTCCGATTTCCGTAGGTATTGGAGACGATATAGTCCTTAAATTTGAAAAGGTTGTCGGTTTCGGATGGTTTGCTTTTGTCACCGCAACTGTATAGGAATACGAAAACGGCAATGGCGATTAGGCGGAAGAGTGGCTTCATAACTGATGGCTTTAGACGGATGTCCAACAATGGTTGCTGGAAGGACACCGCAATTAAAAATACAATAAATCTTGTAGCGAAGGAGGGATTTCGCCCGGGTAAATGAAAAAGGTAACCACAGCTTAAAATGGGCTGCCCGATTCATTTGTCATCTAAAGCAAGGAGGGATTTTGGTCGGATAACGTTTAGCCGCATGCCTTTGGTATATCCATGGATCCTATTTGTGAGTTATTTAACAAACTTATTCAACAAAAAGGCTCTGATAGGCCTTGTATTCGGCAAGATTCCAAGACAACCAATTTTTTGATTCCCATTTGTTCTTAAAAGTACTTTTTCGTTGCTGAATGGTGCGGTAATAGGCTGTAGCACTGACCTTATTCCTGTCGTTTTGAAATTTTGATTTTTGAAACGTATCGATTTCTTTCAATTTTGGATAAGAGACATCCAAAGCAGGCAGTGATTTATCCGATAGTGTGGAGAGAAAGTCCAAGTGCAGATAGGACTCTTGAGCATGTGAAAAATTGTAATCTGCAATGATCCGACCCCAATTGGGAAGGGAAGAAATTGTTAGCACGAGGTATAAGGCCAGTGCATTGGTTCTGAATAAATAGAATGCGGATTTCTTCAACTTTATCTTTTGAAAAACCGTATACAGACCAATAATGGTGAGTATTAAAAACAGAAATACCCCAATGCGTTTGTACGCCAGTGCAAAGTGTTCTATATAATGATAATTTCGTATTCCCACAGAAAGGGTTAGGACGGCATTTTGAATAAGCCAGGCATAACTTAAATAGCGCAAGAGTTTGTTCTTCTTGTAAAAGTTGAGGTTGCCCCTGAAGAAGTACAGCACCACCGAAATGGAAATGAGAATGGAAAAAATTAAAAGATACGTTCCTTCATGCACGAATTCTTTCAGGGTATAGCCGTTCCACTCGAAATTGAACCAGACCCAATACACATCCAAAATGTTCAATAACAACAGCAAAAGATTGAGAACAATGAGCAAAAATATTCCCGCCCGATGTTCGTTGGACAAGGCACTAAGCTTGAAATAACGCTTCATCCTGAGACGTTTTCTTATGAGGGTTTCCGAAGCATTTTTATCGTTGGATTCCAAAGATTTGTGCCTCGTTCGAATCCATAAAAAAGATCCAAGAAACAGGGAGAACAAAAATGTAAATAGGAGTCCGTAGTTGACATCCGTGAATATGAAATTGATCGCTTTTTGAATCCAGGTTCCCACATTACCCATGATCGACCCGAATTTCGCATTGGCAAAACTGTAAATGCCTATGAAAAGGGTAATTACGAAAATGGGCACAACAAATATTCTGCTTTTCCGAATTAGTTTTCCCGCTTTTTTGCCTTTAATCCACTCATTGGAAACAGCATTGAGAAATGTTACTGGAGCCGAGAACAAGCTGAAGCAAGCGTTTCCTGCCATGGAGACCATGGAACGGGCGGTGGCAAAATTTAAGGACCCGACAAATACCAAAAGGGCCAAAAAGTGAATCACATACCCATACACGCTATAGGAGATTACAGTAAATACAGAAGTGATCAGAAAACCCAAAGCTGGAAGGAGCTGAGTTCGATTTTTCAAAGAAATTTGCCCGGTGAATACTAGGGCAAGGAAAAAGAGCACTTCAAAAAGAAACAGATTAAGACCTATTCCTTGCTTATAAAATAAAAGGGTGATGAGTATAGCTGTGACACATACAACGACAGGAGAACTTTTTAAATTCATCGGGAAATGGATGTTAGTTAAAAGTAATCGTATGCTATATGTGCTTGTTTAGAATTTACTTTTATTAGATAAAGAAGTAGGAAAGAGGTTGCGTTTGCCTTTATGACTTATGAAACTCGTATTCCCGTTCCACCTTACAAATTCGCGTTTTGTACCATTGGTACCAGCGGTCCCTACCCAACTTTTGGGCTTGTAGGTGATCTAGGTTCTCTTTCCAACGGGCGATATCTTGCAGGGTTTCCCAATAGCTAATGGTAATGGCCAGCCCTTCACGGGCATGTTCCATCCCTAGATAGCCTGGCTGTTGTTGTGCCAATTGTTCCATAGCATCGGCCATTTCGGAGTAACCTTCAGTATCGGACGTTTGTTGGTTGGTAAATATAACAGCGTAATAGGGTGGTTGTGGCATTATTCGTCTTTATAAATTCGTATGATGAGCTCCCCGTCGGCATTCATGTGCGCTCGGTACATACCAGCTGTATTGAATTCCATAGCAATGTTTCCTTGGTGATCTATGGCAACGATACCTCCAGTGCCACCCAGATCGGTTAATTTTTTCTGAATCACTTCGGAAGCAGCCTCTTGAAGACCCACTCCTTTGTATTCCATCATGGCAGAAATGTCATGGGCTACCATTCCGCGAATGAAATACTCGCCCCATCCTGTTGAAGAAACAGCACAGGTTGCATTGTTGGCATAGGTTCCGGCTCCAATAATTGGGGAATCCCCTATGCGGTTCCAGCGCTTGTTGGTCATTCCGCCAGTGGAGGTACCTGCAGCCAGATTCCCATTTTTATCTAAAGCGGCACAACCTACGGTTCCAAATTTACTGTCCTTTATGAGTGGATCGGTATAGGTAACCTTGGTATCATGGTCCAATTCTGTTTTTTCGCGTTCCTTGATCCGTTGAAGGGATTGGAAACGTCTTTCGGTATAGAAGTAGGAAGGGTCTATCAATTCGAACCCTTTTTCTTGGGCAAAAACTTCTGCTCCTTGCCCCGATAGCATTACATGATCGCTATTATTCATGACCTCCACAGCCAGATCTATGGGGTTTTTAATGCGCTGCACTCCAGCAACAGCTCCGGCATTCAAGGTTTTCCCGTCCATAACAGATGCATCCAGTTCGTTGCGCTCTTCGTGGGTAAAAACGGCACCCTTACCTGCATTGAACAACGGAGAGTCTTCCATAATATTAATGGTCTTGGTAACGGCCTCCATGGCATCACCGCCATTGGCAAGTATTTCATGTCCGGCACGAATGGCTTCCTCTAATTTGTCTGTATAGGCTTGTTCCAAGGAATCGGTCATATTCTTCTTGAGAATGGTACCTGCGCCTCCATGAATTACTATTCCGAAATTTTCCACATTTTCTATCACTTCAGACTCGGAAATTTCTGACTTTTGATTATCATTTTCTACATTTTTACAGCTGAAAAGCACAAAAAATCCGATTAAAAGTGTTAAAATTTGATTTTTTTTCATTTTTCTCTCTTTGTTTACGAATATACTGCAAAACGCCCTGTTTTCCGAAGGTGAGCCATGATTTTATTGTAAGAATTTTAAGTAAAAATAGTTAAAAACATCGACGAAATGCACGTTAAATACGTTTAAATGCATTTTGTATCATTTTTTTTCCTACATTTGATTCAACATCAAGCCCCAAATTTGATGTCCCCCGTACAATGAATCTACTAAAGACTAGCCTACTAGCTACGGTACTGTTTTTTGCAGTAACGTCATGCTCCAAAGAAGAAGCTGCAGAGGTCGAAGAGGCCAACATCAGCATAGATCTTAACCTTGCCCAAGAAACCGATTGGACTATGGCAAATGAGGTTTTACGCTTGGTAAACGAGTATAGAACTTCCATGGGCCTTTCAACGATCGCCCGAGACCAACAATATGCTTCGGCATACGCTGTGGAACATACCAAATATATGATTGAGAAGTCCCAAATCAACCATGACAATTTTGGCGATCGTTCTAGGGCCTTAAAAAATAGAGGTGCCGAGTCTGTAGGAGAAAATGTGGCTGCAGGCTACGATTCTGCAGAAGCTTTGGTAACGGCTTGGCTCAATAGTCCTTCTCACAAAAGTGTGATCGAAGGAAATTATACACATTCTGGTTTTGGCATCATGCAAAACCATCGTGGTAAATACTATTTTACCCAACTCTTTTATAGAAAGTAATTCTTGTTGTTTTTTAGTTTTTAAAGCATTTGCCGTATTTTTATGCAACACATAAAGATACGGCTATGGCTATTTCAAAACCTTTCAATCTTACCCAATGGGTAGCAGATAATCGTGAACTTCTTAAACCGCCTGTAGGGAACAAAAACTTATATGTAGATGCAGACGATTACATTGTGATGATTGTGGCTGGGCCCAATGCCAGAAAGGATTATCATTACAATGAAACGGAAGAGTTGTTCTACCAACTGGAAGGGAATATTACGGTAGCCATTCAGGAAGAAGGAGAACGCAAAGAAAT
>JAHQVM010000099.1 GCA_019634365.1 Flavobacteriaceae bacterium
ACGTGTGTATTTTTTGGCTTCAGAGGCAGTGGTTTCTCCTATGCAGATGGCGATAGCATTGCCCATGGTATTTTCAGAAAGAAAACTTTTAATGCCACTTGGGCTAAAAAAGAGGATTCCGTCCCATTTTTGATCGAATTTGTGGTGTTTTTGCTCGGTTTTGTATGTTTTTACTTCAAAAAAGTCAATTTTTTCACTTTTTAGAAGATCGGGTAGCTCGTCCCTTCGTTGTGCGCCGCAGAAATAGTGAAATATGTCATTTTTGTGGTTTTTTATTATGAAATCGGCCAATTTCGATGAATTTTCACCGATTTTCACTACATTTTGATCATTTTCTTTTAAAAATGTTGCCGAGCTTTCCCCAACACAAAACCAATTGGAAACGATTGTTTCAGAATTGAAAATCTGTTTTGTACCGTTCATACTAGTTACTATGGCATTATCCACTTTACGAGGGGCTTCGAATTCTAGGGGAATTATGGATATCGCATCGTATTCCACAAATCGCATACCTGAATTGAGCAACAACTCTTTCTGGGAAAGTGATAATTTCTTGGTGGATAATACCGTTTTCATATCACTACCGGCTATTGCCTTGTTTCTGGGTTTCCGACTTGATCTGTGCCATGAGTTCTTTACCGCCATTGGCAAGAATTTCCAAAGCACAGGCCTTTCCAAAACCATCGATACCATTCATTGTGATGCGTCTTTCCACTTCCAATTTTTGAGTACCGTCCAAGGAAAGAAGACAACCTCTGAAGTGGATTTCTTTTCCTTCTACTTCGGCCAAAGCTCCAATGGGAGCGGTACATCCGCCTTCCAATTGCCTTAGAAATTCCCTTTCTATACGTGTTGTTATTTCGGAGTTGGAGTGATTCAATTTTGAGGTGGCATTAATGCAAAAAGGATCTTTCTCCAGCGCTACCACCACCATAGCGCCTTGCGAGGGTGCTGGGATCATCCAATCTAGGGTTATGTGATTTTTGGGCAGGACTTCGATGCGCTCCAAACCGGCTTTAGCGAAAATGGCTCCTTGCCAATCGCTATCCGCGAGCTTTTTCAATCTCGTGTTTACGTTGCCACGTAAACCCACCACTTCGTGTTGGGGATAGCGCGACAACCACTGTGCCCTTCTCCTAAGACTACCTGTTGCGATGGTGCATTTTTCATTTTCTGTGAAGGTGCCTTTGGTCACGAGAATGTCCTGGACATTGGCTCTTTCCAATACGGCTGTTTGTACGATGCCTTTGGGAAGCAAAGTCGGGACATCTTTCATGCTGTGCACGGCAATGTCCACAGTTCCGTTGAGCATAGCGATATCCAGTGTTTTGGTAAAAATACCCGTAATGCCCAATTCGTATAAGGGTTGGTCTAAAACAAGGTCGCCGGTAGACTTCACGGGAACTAATTCCGTGGTATAACCCAGATTTTCCAATTGGGACTGAACGGTTTTCGCTTGCCACAAAGCCAGTTGGCTATCGCGTGTTCCTATGCGAATGGTTTTGTTCACGATGGGTCGTTTTCGAGTTGGAAGACCTTTTGAATAAGATGGATGCTCTCCGAGGTCTCCACAGAAGTATCTTTGAGATGGTTGGCGAAATGCTTGGTGATCTGCTGAATGATACGATCACTAATGATTTCTGCTTGCTCCGTATCGAAATTGGGGAGTTTTCGCCGTTGGTTGTCAATTTCTCCGGCTTTTATTTCGGTAAGTTTTGCTTTTAGGGCTTTAATGGTTGGAGCAAAATTTCGGTGTTCGGCCCAGGTATGAAATTCCGATTCTATTTCGCCTATGATATTCTTTGCCAAAGGTATTTGAGATTGGCGATGGGCCAATGTTCGGTCGGTTACACGGGATAATTCATCCAAATGAATAAGTGTTACGAACTCGTTTTGTTCCACATCCGAATCTACATTTTTCGGAATGGAAAGGTCTAAAATGAGAAGTGGTTTGTTAAGATGCAACAATGCCTTATTAATGGTAGGCCTATCGGCGCCCGTAGCTACAATAAGTACATCGCTCTGAGCGATTTCACTTTGAATATTCGCATAGTCGCGTACCAAGAGATTGAATTTACCGGCCATTTTTTCGGCCTTCACCTTGGTGCGATTTATAAGGGTAATATGATCGTTTTTGGTATGCTTAATGAGGTTTTCGCAGGTATTGCGACCTATTTTTCCGATACCAAAAAGGAGAATATTTTTTTCTGAAACGTAAGGTACGCGGGCCATGATATACTGCACGGCAGCGAAACTAACGGAGGTGGCACCCGTGGAGAGTTCGGTTTCATTTTTTATGCGCTTGCTGGCCTGGATAACGGCGTTTGCCAACCGTTCCATATAAGCATTTAGCAGCCCTCTTTTCTTGGAATTCTTGAAACTTTTCCGAAACTGACTAATGATCTCGAAGTCTCCCAATATCTGACTGTCCAATCCGGTACCGACATTAAACAGGTGATGTACGGCCTGATTTCCTTTGAGCACATAGGCCACCTTCTCAAATTCCTCCACCGTTCCCTGTGTGTGTTCGCACAAAAGCTTAATGAGTTGAAATGGGTGTTCGGCAAAACCGTACAGTTCGGTGCGGTTACAAGTAGAAATAATGCTTAACGAGGAAATTCCTTGTTGCGAAGCTTGCTCGAGAATGCTTTCTTGAGTCGTTTCCGAAACACTGAAATGGCCACGAATCTCAGCATCTGCCTTTTTATAGTTTAGGCCAATGGCGTAGAAGTGTCCTTCTGAGGAAAGTGAAAGATGTCTTTTTCCGTTGTTTTTCATGGCAACGGTGCAAAAATAGAGCAACGAAAAAATAAAAAATAACGCTAGCGGTATCAATAATGTCGAAAACTGTTAATTTTGTAAGATTCGAAGAACAAAATGATATAAATCATTAAATTTAAAGGGCTGACAGGAGATTTTGAATAATTTAGTTTAGAATCATTCTAAATAATTAAACCATAAAATGGAACAATTATCGGAAAAAAATATCGCTCAAGGTATTTATGAGGAGACCATCATAGAAGAAGGTTTTTTTGTCTTAAAATGTAGTAACGAAAGTGATGATAGTCAGTTATTTAAGCGGGAAGTAAGCACTCATTTCATTCAATTTCATTTTTGTGTGAAGGGCAGTGCCTCCTTTAGTTTCAATAATGGAAACTATCGATTGCCCATTCAAGAAGGGACTTCCTTATTGCTTTACAACCCACAGCGTGATTTACCAATAGAGGTTGCTGTAAGCCCACATTCGTGGGTGCTATCTGTGTTGTTGCCCATCAAAAAATTCCATACACTTTTTTCTACCGATGCTCATTACATCACTTTTTTAAGCGAGGAGAACAAGGATCGAAAATATTATAAGGATGGTAAGATTTCACCGTCGATGTCGATCGTATTGAATCAGTTGGTGAATTACAATCTTCATCCTTCAATCAAATCGCTTTATTTCAAAGGAAAGGCTTATGAATTGTTGAGTCTATATTTTAATCGGGAAGAAGATGTAGATGTGGAGCAGTGTCCCTTTCTGGTCGATGAACAGAATGTGGCCAAAATTAAAAAAGCAAAGGAAATTGTCATTTCCCGTATGGCCGAACCGCCCACACTCCAAGAAATTGCTGATGAAATTCAGTTGCCCATTAATAAACTCAAGGAAGGTTTCAAACAGATTTATGGAGATTCGGTTTTCAGTTTTTTGTTCGATTATAAAATGGAAGTGGCGCGACAACTGTTGGCTTCAGGATCGCATAATGTGAATGAGGTGGGTCTTAAAGTGGGTTATAGTACAGCCAGTCATTTCATCGCTGCTTTTAAAAAGAAGTTTGGAACCACCCCAAAAAAATTCGTTATGGGTTTTACAAATTAGCGATCCATATAGGCTACCAATCGTTCTTTAATGAAGTAATTCCAACCCCCTAAACAACTTTACCATCTTTTTAAGATGTAGATACAATGGAAGGGGTTATTTTTGTGTTCACCTGAAAAAATCTAATATGAAGAAAGGTGTACTACTCGTAAATCTGGGTTCTCCAGATAGTACAGATCCGAAGGATGTAAAGAAATATTTGGACGAGTTTCTTATGGATCCGCGTGTAATCGATGTTCCTCGTTGGGCACGTATTTTATTGGTTCGTGGGATCATTTTGAATACCCGACCTAAAAAATCTGCAGAAGCCTATTCCAAAATTTGGTGGGAGGAAGGCTCTCCACTTATCGTGATATCGGAACGTCTTAAGGAGAAGGTACAACAGCACTTGAATATCCCTGTAGGATTGGCCATGCGCTATGGTAGTATGACCTTGAAAAAAGGATTACAGGCGCTGGTCGATCAAGGAGTTGAAGAAGTACTTACCATTCCCTTGTATCCGCAATTTGCTATGGCCACCACAGAAACGATTGACGTTAAAGTGGCCGAATTGCAAAAGGAGTTCTTTCCAGATCTAAAAATTGAATCTTTACCTGCCTTTTATCATCGTGACGACTATATAGAGGTACTCAGTAAAAGCATTGGTGAGCAATTGAAGGATCTCGATTATGAGCATTTATTGTTCTCGTATCATGGGGTTCCGGAGCGTCATATCAAGAAAAGCGACATTACGCAATCCCATTGTAAAATTGATGGCAGCTGTTGCGTTACGGCGAGTAAGGCACATCAATATTGCTACAGGCACCAATGCTTGGACACGACTCGACGGGTAGCCGAAAAATTGCAATTAAAAGAGGGAACCTATTCTTCATCATTTCAAAGTAGACTGGGATTCGATCCTTGGTTGCAACCGTATACCGATCGTACCATAGAACGTTTCGGAAAAGAAGGAATGAAAAAGATGGCTATCGTTACCCCAGCCTTCGTGAGCGATTGTCTAGAAACCCTGGAGGAAATTGCCATGGAAGGGGAAGAAATCTTTCATGAGGTGGGAGGAAAGGAATTTACTACGATTCCCTGTTTAAATGATCGCGACGACTTCGCACAGTTATTGGCTAATTGGATTGAAGAATGGCGAATAGTTACTGTTGAAACCGCCATTGCATAAATGGCTGGAAAATCTGCAAAATTAGGTACAGAACCCATTAGCAAGTTGTTGATGCAGCAGGCTATTCCTGCTTCCATTGGTATTTTAGTGATGTCCCTAAACATGATTGTGGATACCATTTTTGTGGGTCGATGGATTGGATCCTTGGCCATTTCTGCCATTACAGTTGTGGTACAGCCTACCTTCTTTATCGCTGCTATTGGCCTTGCTTTGGGAATTGGAGGAAGTTCGGTGCTTTCCAGGGCACTAGGAGCAGGCGATCATAAGAAAGCATTGAGGGTGTTTGGGAATCAAGTTACCCTAACCTTCGTAATATCCGGAACCCTAGCGGTATTGGGGTTGGTATTTCAAGACCGATTGATCGTTTTTTTTGGAGCCGATGATTCCTTCAAAGAATTAGCCCTGATTTATTATCGCATTGTGCTCTACGGAATCGTAATGCTGGCCATGTGCATGATGGGCAATAATGTAATTCGGGCCGAAGGCAAACCTAAATTCGCCATGTATGCGATGCTCTTACCTGCTATTGGGAACATTGTCATGGATTATATTTTAATAAAGATTCTGGGGATGGGCATGGAAGGTGCCGCTTGGGCTACCTTTATTAGTTATGCCATTTGTTTGGCTTTCATCCTGTGGTTTTTCGTTTTCAAAAGCGAATTGCGCTTACGATGGAGTTCATTGGTGCTTCAAAACAAATTGGTAAAGGAAATTGCGGGTCTTAGTTTTGTAACCTTTGCTAGGCAAGGTGTAATTGCAATACTAGGGGTTTTGCTCATTAACGTACTCATAAAGTATGGCGATGCTTTAGATGTGGCCTCTTATGGTATTATTAGCCGCATGCTCATGTTTGCCCTTTTCCCCATCATTGGTGTAAATCAGGGATTTTTGCCCATCGCAGGATATAATTACGGAGCTGAAAAGTTTTCAAGGGTAAGGGAATCGATCAATATATCCATTAAAGCATCCTTGGTTTTAGCCATTGCCATCTTTGCTGTGATTATGATATTCCCGGCCGAAATAGTTTCTGTTTTCTTGAGTAATTCTGAAAGTCTGGATGCCGAAACCTTGGCCAATAATGATGAGATTCTAAGACGAACACCTGCTGCATTACGATGGGTATTTGCACTAACGCCGGTGATCATTTTCCAACTCATCGGGACTTCCTATTTTCAAGCCATTGGAAAAGCGGTTCCTGCATTGCTGCTGAGTTTAACCAAACAGGGCTTTTTTCTCATTCCCCTTTTATTGATACTTCCACCATTCATGGGAGTACTTGGGGTATGGATCTCATTCCCAATAGCCGATTTTTTGGCATCTACCGTAACAGGTTATTTCTTACATAGAGCTGTTAAAAAGGATCTGGTTCAGACATAAAAAAAGGAGCCTTGAAAGACTCCTTTTTCTAGCATAATATTTTATTTACCAGATTCTAACCCGGTCTTCCGGTGCCAACCACATACCGTCATTCTCAGTGATTTCGAAAGCCTCGTAGAAAGCATCGATATTGAGAAGCGGCTGGATAGCACGGTTTTCTCCTGGAGAGTGTGGATCGGTCTGAACCTGCGTGCGGAGTGCCTCATCCCGAATTAAGGTTCTCCATACCGTTGCCCAACTCATAAAGAATCGTTGTTCTGGTGTAAAACCATCTATATTTTCTGGACGACCATTTTCAGCCATAAATCGCTGAAGTCCGTCGTAAGCTCCCAAAACACCACCAAGATCTCCAATGTTTTCACCCAAGGTAAATTCTCCGTTAATGAATACACTGTCCATTACCTCTATGGCACTGTACTGATCTGCCAATTGCTTTCCTCTTTTCTTGAATTCTTCCAAGTCGCTATCGGTCCACCAATTCACAAGGTTTCCATCAGAATCGAAACGGGATCCACTATCATCGAAAGCATGTGAAATTTCGTGTCCGATAACGGCGCCAATACCTCCATAGTTTACGGCTTCATCTGCCAAATAGTCGTAGAACGGTGGCTGAAGGATGGCCGCTGGGAATACAATCTCATTGTTGAAAGGATTGAAATAGGCATTTACAGTTTGGGGAGACATACCCCATTCGGTTTTGTCTACGGGCTCGTTAATGCGTGAGAGATTATCATGGAATTCCCACGTATTTACAGCAATCATATTATCATAATAGCTTTTACCGGCAGCAACCTCCATTTCGGAATAGTCCTTCCATTTATCTGGATACCCAATTTTTACGGTAAACTTGTCCAGTTTTAAGTGTGCCTTTGTTTTGGTACTATCACTCATCCAATCCAATGCCGTGATTCTATCTTTGAAAGCTTCAATTACGTTGGCAATCATTTTTTCGGCCTTGGCCTTTGCTTCTGGAGGGAACATTTCATCAACATACAATTTACCTAGGGCCTCACCTACACTACCATTTACGGTAGCCAATGCGCGTTCGTCTGCAGGTTTTTGCTTTTCGGCGCCTCTCAAGTATTTGCTGTAAAAATCCCAATTCGCTTTTTCGATATCTGTGGTCAAGTAGCCTGCAGCTTCATTTAATGTGGACCAACGGGTTACCGTTTTCCAAGTCTCCACATCGTTCTCTGCAAATACGGATTGAAGCACTTCCATATAGTTGGGTTGCATCACCAAAACGGTATCCACTTGTTTGGTAACTCCCATGTTTTTAAAAGCATCTGCCCAAGATATTGCTGGGACCATTTCTTGAACCTGACCCATAGAACGCGGGTTGTTATAATTTCTGAAATCACGACTCGCTACTTTATCAAACCTTGGTTCGGCCAAACGGGTTTCGAAGGCTAAAATGGTTTCGGCTTGGCTTCGGGCATCTTCTTTGCTGTCGCCAATAAATTGAAGCATGCGTGTGATATGATTTACATATTCGGCTCGTGTTTCCACCGATTTTTCATCGGTTTTCAGGTAATACTCCCTTTGCATTCCCAATCCACCTGGGGTAATATAGCAAGCGTTCATGCTGCTATTGGATGGATCGGAGAAGGCTGCCAATCCTAAGAAGGGCTGTCCCACTTCAATGGCGTTTTGGGTCATAAGTTTTTGGAAGTCCTCAATGTTCTGGACGGCATCAATTTTATCCAAAATGGGTTGTAATGGAGCTATTCCCGCTGCGTTTCGGGCTGCAGTATCCAATTTGGTTTCAAAAATGGCGAGTGCTTTCGCCTGATCGGTTTCAGGGGCATATTTGCCACTTTCCTTGGCTTTGGCCAATATTCCCAATACATCCTTGTCGGTAGATTTGCGGAGTACCCCAAAACCTCCCCAGCGGGTTTGGTCTTCAGGAATGGTGTTGTTTTTTAGCCAGGTTCCATTCACGTAGTTGTAGAAATCGTTCTTGGGGCTCACAGAGGTATCCATATTGGCTAAAATAATACCATGCGGCTCATCATTTTCAGCATCTTTCTTTTCACCATCCGCGCACGCAAAAGCCATCAAAAGGCCAGTAGTTACGAGGAGGTATTTAAATACAGTTGTTTTCATTTTTCTGGTTTAAGTTAAGGGTTACTTAACGTCTTTTTGATGACGTATAAGTAGGGAATTTTAAATTTCGTTACACTAGGAAGGTTTCTGGTCTGCCAATTCTAATTGGCGAATAGAATCCAAGTATCGTTTTTGTTTTTCTAGTTCTTTTTTCTCGTTTTCAATTTGTTCTAAATCATACCCGTCTTTACGCAGTTTTTCTTGTATTTGAACAAAGAAATTGTTCACTGCAATATTGGTCTCTTCAATATAATCTTCAATCGTATGAGGATCTATCTTTCCTTTTAAACTTTCCAAACGCAAGAGTTCGGATCGTGTTTTTATAATAGCCAACCTAGATTTAATGGAAAAGGTATTTAGGGTATCGGGTACCTTGGTCATTAAGGAGTCCGTATGTGAGATAAGATTTCCGGTTTTGTCCCTTAATTGTTCCAGATCCAATTGATACAGCGTAGTGGCTTCATCCTTAAAGTCCTGATAAAAAACCCAATTTTCCAGCACCTCCGATATAGCAGCATCTGGTTGGGCAAATGAATATTGTTTTAGCCCGTAGGTAAGGGTATCTTTTTGTTGGAGTGCATCAGTCTCATTTTCTTGAGGGGTTTCCCCACAAGAAATAAGAATCAGGAAAGTCAATAATAAAAACTGTTTCATATTATAGAAAGCCCCACAAATATAAGGGTTCTGGGTGCAATTCAAAGTTAATTTTGTGCCAAGCCATCAAGAGATCCTGTACTGTGATAAAAAAATGAGAAAGTACTCATGAATATACCTATATTTATGCCACCCAAATCGCTGCCCTTTTATATTTAAATATGAAAAAAAGAATACTTATCATTGGTGCCTGTGGGCAAATAGGTACAGAACTAACCGCTCAATTACGCAAACTTTACGAACCTCGAAAGGTCATCGCTAGCGATATACGCGAAGGGGATGATGATATGATGCAAGGAGGGCCTTTTGAGATTTTGGATGCCACTAATTATGATGCCATTCAGGATGTGGTGATTCGTCATGAGATCACAGATGTATATCTTATGGCGGCTATGCTATCTGCCACGGCAGAGAAATTCCCTATGCGAGGGTGGGAACTCAATATGACTTCTTTGTTCAACGTACTTAATTTGGCGAAGGATAAAAAGATTGAGAAGATATTTTGGCCTTCTAGTATAGCGGTTTTTGGCCCATCAACCCCTAAAGTTAACACTCCACAGAGAACCATCATGGAACCGAGTACCGTGTATGGGATAAGCAAACAAACAGGAGAACGTTGGTGCGAATATTTTTTCGAACGCTATGGAGTCGATGTTCGGAGTATTCGTTACCCAGGTTTAATTAGTTACAAAACCCTTCCTGGAGGGGGAACTACAGACTATGCCGTAGATATATATCATAAGGCCATAAAGCACAAAAAATATATTAGTTTCCTGAATGCAGAAACCACCTTACCCATGATGTTTATGGATGATGCCATTCGAGCTACCATTGGGATCATGGAAGCCTCCATCTCTGATATTAAGATAAGAAGCTCTTATAATCTCGCTGCTATGAGCTTTAACCCAGTAGAATTGGCTGCTAGTATTAAAGAACACATCCCAGAATTCGAAATAGGGTTCGAAGAAGACTTCCGACAGGCCATTGCCGATACCTGGCCACAGAGTATCGATGATTCTGAAGCGCGAAAAGATTGGGGTTGGAAGCCAGAATTCGATTTGGAGGAAACAAGCCGGATTATGATTTCCAATTTAAAGGATGAATAAACAAGGGGGCTTAATTTTTTAAGCGCTTAAAATCTTCTACTGTTACTTTTTTACCATTGATTTCACTGGTATCCCAGTCTTGCGCAATACGCCATCGGTCGTTTTCTTTTCTAAGCAAAACCGTAAATCGCGCATAGTGGGCATTTTCTTCGTCTCCATTGTAAACGATTTTGTAATACCCAATTTCATAGGCAGTATCTTCGGAATAGATGCGATGTTCGAAGACGAAATCTATGGTTCTGGCTTTGCGGCCTGATTTGGAGAGCCATTGGGTATTGGCATCTTTGTATTCTTGGCCTTGGCGAAACCCGTCATTGGTTATGCGAATAATGTCGTCAGTATGAATGGCATTGAAGGTAACGGCATCCCCATTAGCATAGGAATTTTTAAAGGGTTCCCAGACCTGTTCATCCACTTCTTGGGCGAGGTTGGGATTTGTAATGTTTTGGCCCATTAGGGGAAATGAAACCAATAGATAGAGCAATAGAATTTTTTTCATGATGATGAATATTTAGTAGCCCCGCTAGGACTCGAACCTGGATCTAAAGTTTAGGAAACTTCTATTCTATCCCTTGAACTACGGGGCCAATGTTAATACAATATAAGTAAAAATCCGCGTGATTAAGGGAGGGCAATTAGGGTTGCAGTGAAACGATTTTTATCGGAGCTTTTTCAGAAGCGCTTTCGCTTCCATATGCATGAAATAGGTCGGGTTTTCTGAAATTAATTCCAAAACCCCCATGCAATTCTCTTTATCCTCTTTTTTTAGATAGGTGAGTGCCTGGTACCAAAATCCTTTGTGGAAATCCAGGGATTCACTGTTTATGAGGGCATCAAATTGGGATATGGCCGCTTCGTATTGTCCCAATTCTAAATAAGCCACACCCACATATAGGGAAGCTTGTGCATAGCCAGAGTTGGCCGAAAAATGTATTTGATCTGCCATATCGATAACGCCTTCGTAATTGCTATCCCTGAAGCGATATTCCAATTCCTTCAGGGTATCACTGGCGTCACTTTTGGTCACCAAAGAGGGTAAGTTATCCCAATTTTGATAATCATTATACAATTCAGAAAGGCTGGGTTCTTTCGGATAGAAAACAAAAAGCGCCAAAAGCAAAAGGGCAGCTACAGCTCCGATCCATTTTCGGTTCCATGGGAGTCCTTTTTTGGGTACGCTCGGTTGTTCTGTATCGCAGAAAGCTTTCAATTTTTCAGCGAAGGCCACTGTATCTTCTTCACGGAAAAGGGCAGCTTCATTTTTTAGTTCTTCTGTGTCAATCTCCAGGTCCGGCCAAGCTTCTTCATCTTCCATTTGGTGCAGAAACGTATGCATGGCCACCCGTTCTTTGAATTCAGGATCCTCCTTCATCTTTTTTTCAAAGTCACTACGCTCTTCCTCGGACATTTCGTCCAAGAAATAACGTTCGATCATTTGATATTCTAATTCTTCTTCGTTCATGGTCTATATTTTCAGCCGTAGGTACCGCGAATCTTTCTTTATAAGTTGAATAAGCCTTGATTTACACTTGAAAACACGCTGACGGGCAACGGTTTCCGAAGAATAGTTGAAGAAGGCTACGATCTCCTTATAGGCAACTTTTTTAAGGGTCATTCCCAATAGCTTCCTACAGTTTTCGGACAGCTCCTGGAACTTTTCTTTATAAAGATCCCACTGTCCCTGTTCTATCGAAAATTGGGCGCTATCTACAGTTTCATCTACAAGAGGCAAAGTGTCCACATTTGTTACCCTTTTTTTCGAACATTCCCTTCGCCACATATTCCTACAAACTATAAATAGGTAATTTTCAAATGATTGTATCTCTAACTTTCGATGCTTTAATTTCACAAAAAGCAACACGAGGGCATTCTGAAAAATATCTTCTGCCTGCGCATCAGAACCATCATGGTTAAGGATATAACCCCTTACGGCAGGAAAGTATTGGGTGTATATTTTATGAAGGATATCAGGCTCTCCCCCCAGAAAGCCTTGGATAAAGGGATCTTCTTTGTGCATGTAGTGAATAGCCTTGAAAAGGACTCACTAAAATTACTTGAAAATAAGTTGGCTTCAAAATACTATTATTTAGACATTGATAATGAGAGTCTTAGCTTATTGGTTTAAGCTTACAGCCTATATAGAATGGATATTACCTTCGTAAACCCAAATTTTTCCTGCTCATCCAGAGAAGCAACAATATCACCAGTAGCACTAACCACATCCAGGCACGGAATTGAAATCCTGTTTCCAGATTTACGGGACCATCAAATCCAGTGAGCGTAATAGCACTCCAATAAAAGGGTGATGCCTCACTGGTATTAACATGTTCTTCTAGATAGGCTAGCTTGGCCTTTCGAAGGGCTTCCGATTTGTTTACACTGGGTTTTAGCTCGCTATAGAAATCTTCCATGATCTCCATACTAGCCTTTTCATTTACATCCCAAAGGGTGGAGATTACACTCCGTGCCCCGGCTTTGAAAAAGCCGCGTTTAATGCTAAAAACACCTTCTCCTTTTTTTATTTCACCCACATCGGTTTTACAGGCACTCAGCACAACGAGTTCTTTTTGGGTTTTGAGAAAGAAGAGTTCATTGAGCCGCAGCTTGTCATCGTAAAAGGCCAGCCATGGGCCTTCGCTATCGATCCCGCCATGGGTTGAGATATGGACAATAGAACTGCGGTCGAATTGTTCTTGAAAGAAATCTTTGGAAGCAGTTTCATGAGTGAAAATTCCTTTCTTGTAATAGGCTTCCATCAATAAGGCTTCCCGAGAACTATAGGGTAGCGCTGCAAGGTAGTCACCTTGGAAATGGGTGGGAAAGAACCCTACTGCCTGTGATTGGGTGCTATTGTGAAGCTTGCCAATCTGAGCGTCCAAAGAATGGGAATATTTGTACAACACATTGCTTTGTGCTATGAGATAGGCTTCTGGGGTTTTGAGTTCCTCGGATATGGCAAGGGCTTCGAATGGAACCTTTTGAATGGCTCCATCTGGAATAACTATTAATGATTTTCCCGATATCTTTTCACGAAAACCTTCAAAAGGGAGGAGGGTGTTGAACAACTGATGGGCCTTTACGATATAGTCCTTTATATCTTGAGGGCTTCCAAAAGGCGTTTTCAATGCATTTTCGAACTGGTCGATTTGCCGATTCAATTGGGAAATGGAAACAGGAATTTCCATGAGATGAGTTTCATTTTTTGAAACCAACAGTGCGTAACCCTCATTTTCTCCAACGGCATAACTAATGACCCATTGGTCGTTCGCCAATTGATTTTTGACGTCGTCCAAAGATGTGATAGTAAGTTGTTTTTTTGAACTTACATACTTAGGATATATTATTTCTAGGGAATCCACGAATTTTCGATACTTATTTTTTAAAGCGAATAGACGTTCTTTAATACCCGCTTTGGTATCACTGGAAGAATTCTTGAACGATACTTCCATAAGTGACTGTTGCCCATCCTGGATGGCTTTGAGAAGGGATTCTTCTTTTGCTAAGGCTTCTGCTGGAATGTTTGCGCGCTGTTTGGCAAGTAGGTCAATGGTGTTTTCCAGTAAGAGCAGTCCCTTGTTTTTTTCCATGAAGTACAATGCCTTTTCGGGTTGTTCCGTTAGGAATGCTACTTTAATGGCATCCAAGTAGATTTGGGAAGCTTTTTTTCTCCAATTTAATTTGGACACCACTTCCCGACTTTCCAAAAAGAGTTCGTCGATGGTAGTGTCTGCTAAGGACAAAGAGGTTTCTGCCTGCACGAGGCATTCGGCCTTACCAGTGGTATGGTAATAGGCTAACCAAGCACTGGATAGATCGCTCAAATATCCAAAAAGGCGTTTTTTATCTGAAGAAATACCAATTTCCTTCCCAGTAGGAAGCAATCGCTTGTTGTTGTTAACCCCTCCGTTTACGACCCAAGAGATGGCATCGTGATAATGGTCGAGTGCTTTCTCAAAATTACTGGAGCGGAGTTCTAAATCCCCTAAATTATTCGAAATATTGCTCAACCTAATGGTATTTTTATTGGCAAACGCATGAGCCTTATCAAAATAATACCGTGCCTTTTCTAATTGATTTCTTTTTATTTCTATTACACCCAATAGACTTAGAGAATTAAAGGCGTTGGAAGTATCATGGGCTTGTTCGAATACGGGAAGGGCTTTTAAAGCATTTTCTTCGGCTTCATCGAGTCGGTCTGCGATTTGATACATGGCAGCTGTGTTGTACAGAATTTTCGCTTTTTTATAGGTGCTAATTTCGACTTCCCCCAATGCATTTATTTTATTTCGTGCATCGATAAAGTCTTCTAGGTAATTAGGATCGCTGAGGTCTACGTAATTGGCCAGTGTGTTATTGAGGGTTGTCCATTCTTGTCGCTGCTCACCACCTTTTCGGAGGATTTGTTCCGATTGTTGATAATGCTCCAATGCATTCTGAAAGTCCCCCCAATGGTTGTAAATATTGCCCAATTCCCTGTAGGCCTTGCCCGACCGTATTTCATGATCTTCAGATACGGCAATTAAGGTATCGTAATAGGCCTTCGCGGCCCAAAGATCTGGCGCTTCGGCATAGTAATAAAAGTAGCCCAGATTGTATAGGTTCCTCTTGGTTTTGTCATCTGTAGGAGGATACTTCCGCAAGCGCAGCCCCCTTTCTTTTTTTCCGTAAAAGCGGGCCCTTTGGTAGTCATTGTTGCGGACTTTACACCACTTGGCGAATGCGTAGTAGGCATCTTCCAAGGTAGGCGCGTCTACGGGCAAATCATCGAAATAGTTTTCAATTAATATGACTTTGTCCGAATGTGACATCTCCTGCACCAATATCGAATCTACGAATTGCTTTGCGGTTTCCTGAGATTGGGCGTGGACTATGGTTAATAGCCAACAGATCCCAAGTATCGTTTTTCTTATTTCCCCCATCAGTAAAACGTTTTTGGTAGGTTAAAGATACTATATTGGGGGAAGGAATTGGAAATCCCTTCCCCTTTGGTCCAAATAATTGTTGTACCTAAACCTAATTATTCAAACCTCACTAATAGTATATATAAGATTGATATTTAATGGCCTGTAGATTGTCATTGCTATTCGCTGCAGATAAAATAAACTGAATATGTTCTTGAGGGCTCATACCTTCGGTATAAATAGAGGCTCCGAATGCCGTTACTGTGGCTGCCGAATACGAAGTTCCCATAAGGGAAACATAGTCATCTGGGGTGAGGTAAAAGGGAATGTGCTCACCCAACGCCGCAATATCTACAGAACTTTGCCCATAATTAGAAAATCTGGATAGGTGGGGTTGCGCCATGTTGCCATTCCAAGATGCAATAGAGAGCAAATGATCCCCTTGGTATGACGAAGGATAGTGCGGTAAAAGGTCATTGTTGTTGGTAAGATTCCCTGCTGAGGTCACTACCACTTTATCGGTATTAGATGCATGAATAAATTCACCCAGTATCTGATATTCTGTTTGGTACCATCCAAAACTCATATTGATCAAATCCACATCTTGGTTGTTAATGGCATACTTAAAACCACAAAGAATATCGAAGTATCTGGCATCTCCATTGTGATCGAATACCCGAACAGGTAAGACTTGAAAATCGACATTTTGGGCGGTAAGCTTATCGAAGATCATAGAACTTATTTGAGTACCGTGACCGTGCCAGTCGAACGGATTATTGTCCCCATCTACAAAGTCCCAACCTAGGTAATCGTTCATTCCGTTTTCCTCACAGGAATTTCCCAATTCGCTGTTGTATAGAAAGGGTTCGTCGAAGCCGAAATAATTATAATCGATCCCCGTATCCAAAATAGCAATGGTAACGCCTGAATTTTGAGTGGCTCTTATACTAAGGCCGGAAGTTATATCCTCGCTGCCAAAAGGGGAACTCAATTTGTGTCCATCCTGTTTAATGATAGGATTAATTTCAGAACCTTCTACGCCGGAATCGTCTTTAGAAGATTCTACCACTCCTTCGATGGTACCTCCACCAATGATATTCCCATTCGAATCCAATTCGAATATCCAAAGTTCAAGGGTTGGGTCTGCACAGGTGCAGTTCTTATAATTTTGAACTCCATAGGAATCCCTGATGCTTTGTTTTTGTGCTTCTGTAAGGGATTCATCGTATTTTATCACCACTTCTCCCGGTGCAATCGCTTGAGCGATTACAGCATCGGCGGTGGTTGAGTTGTCATTATTTTGAGTGTCTTCTGTCATTAGGGTCTCCTGTTCGCAAGCCGTAAGGCATAGGAATAGGACTGCTAGTAAAAAGCTTACTTTTTTCATGATTATTGATTTAAAAATTAGGTTTAGGATTTGATTTTTAAGAATCCCCTTTCGGGGTTTTTGGGTTCCTAGCATATCGTTTTAATGGATCCCAGAGGTTATTTCCTACTCTTTTGAAGGCTTTTCAGATTCCGCCTTTAATCGAATCAATTCAATCCAAAGAGACGAGTAGGTACTTTTGTTACCCCATAAGTTCACATTTTTTTTAATGCCACATGAAGAATTGTGGTTTGGGCATCATAATATTATGGATAAACCATAAATAGGAATTCCTAAATAGAAAAGAGGGCTTTATATATCCTAAGATTTAAGAAGGATATTACCTATAAAATTTTATTGGGACGAGAGTCCTTGGAAAGCTAGGAACCTGCTAAACTTTTGAACTTCCCTTTACTTTTTCTAATACGAACGGCAACTACCTTATATTCTGGACACATCGCTTCGGAATCGTGAATATCACCCGTAAGGTTGTTGATCATAATCTCTGGAAAGTGGAAGGTCGTACTCAAGATTCCTTTCTTCACCTCATCGGTAATTCTCGCCTTAACATCCACTTTTCCACGAGGCGATTCCAAACAAACATAATCCCCTTCGTTGATGAGGTGTTCTTGGGCATCTTCTGGATTGATCATAAGATAATCATCCGAAAGGATCTGCTCATTGGCCGTTCTTCGAGTCATAGCACCACAATTATAGTGCTCTAATTCGCGATTTGTGGTTAGAATGTATGGATATTCCCTTCCATGTGAAGTAAGTTCTTGGGTTTCTTCCCAAGGATGGAATTCGAAATAGCCTTTTCCGCGTTTGAATTCGGTTTTATGGAGTATTTGCGTATCCGTTCCATCTTCAGCAACCGGCCATTGCAGTCCGTTTTGCCCCAAACGATCCCAGCGAATCCCCGCAAAGAAAGGAACGATCTGTGAGATTTCCTCTAACATACCATCTGCGGTATAATCGGGTTGGGCATACCCCATACGGTTCATCATATCTACGATGATCTGCCCGTCGGGTTTGGAACCTTCAATCGGTGCTACCACTTGGCGTACCGCTTGCACACGGCGTTCTCCATTGGTAAAGGTTCCGCTCTTTTCCAAGAAGGAAGCCCCCGGTAAAATCACATCTGCGTATTTAGCCGTTTCGGTCATGAACAATTCCTGAACGATCACCAAGTCCGTAGCTTGAAGCGCTTTAATCACTTTTTGGGTATTGGGATCGGTTTGTACTACGTCTTCCCCAATGATCCAGATGGCCTTTAGGTTACCCTGCAAAGCTGCATCGAACATTTCAGGAATTTTATACCCAATATGCTTGGGCACCGTTACTCCGTAAAACTCGTTGTATCTTTTGTTAACGTTATCATTGGTCACATCCAAATAGCCCGCTCCTTGGTGTGGTTGCACGCCCATATCGGCACTTCCCTGTACATTGTTCTGTCCTCTCAATGGATTTACACCTACCCCTTTTCTTCCAATATTTCCAGTTAGTAATGCCAAGTCGGCAATTTGCATCACAGTAAAGGTTCCTTGCGAATGCTCGGTAACCCCAAGACCATGGAAAGACATGGCATTAGGTGCCGTGGCATAGGCAATGGCAGCAGCCTTAACCTGTTCCCTTGGTACTCCAGAAACGGACTCTAGGTGATCTAGATCGATACTCAATAGTTCGTTTTCAAAGGCCTCATATCCTTCGGTTCTACCTTCAATAAAGCTGTTGTCTACCAAACCTTCAGTAATGATATAGTACATCATCATATTCAGTACCGCCACATTGGTTCCAGGACGTAAAGCGAGATGATGGGTGGCGTATTTGGCCAATTCAGTACGTCTTGGGTCGATGACAATAGAAACGTTATCCGATTTCATCGCAAACTGCTTCAATTTGGCTCCGGTTACGGGGTGTGCGTCTGTTGGATTGGCACCGATCACCATGATACAGTTGGTATGTTGCAAGTCTTCTATGGAGTTGGTCGCTGCTCCGGTACCAAAGGTGCGTTGCATTCCCAATGCAGTAGGGGAGTGACATACTCGGGCACAACCGTCAATATTATTAGTCTGCACCACGGCACGGAAGAACTTCTGCATCAAATAATTCTCCTCGTTGGTACAGCGGGAAGACGAAATTCCAGCCAAAGAATCCGGCCCAAATTCATCCTTGTATTCCGTAAATTTTGAAGCGATATAATCGTAGACTTCGTCCCAACTTACTTTTTCGAATTCTCCATTTCGCTTTATCATGGGCGAATCCAAGCGTTCGGGATGATCGTAAAATTTGAATGCAAAACGTCCTTTCAAACAAGTATGCCCTTGATTTACCTCGGCATCATAGGGAGCCGTAATACTTAAGATTTCACCACTACTGGTAGCCACGTCCAAGTTACAACCTACACCGCAATAGGTG
>JAHQVM010000100.1 GCA_019634365.1 Flavobacteriaceae bacterium
ATCGTTAGGGATAAATATTATTTGGGGGCAGATGTTTTTCAGGGAGTTATCACAGTTGAAACGCTCACTGGGGATTTCTACGAGTCCCTTAATGAAGGTTATGTTTCGAAGGTAAATTTATTCACGGCACAACCCAAGAAATCCTATTTCCAACAGCAATACGAAACGAGCAAGGCACAGCGCATACCTGATTTCAGAAGTCAGCTGCTTTGGGAACCCGATGCGAAAATCATTGAAGGGGAAAGCCTATGGGAATTTTACACATCGGATAACGCAGGTATTTATGAAATTTCGCTCGAAGGGTTTACCCAATCCGGAAAACCCGTTTCTCTGAGAAAAATGTTCCATGTAAAATAATAAAACAGGGTGCACATTTAAGCACCCTGTTCAAGGGTATTCAATAATTGCAAATGATTTAGGCAGGACGTTCACCTCGAAGGAAGTCTCATTTTTGCCTACTTTACTAAAACTATTGAAGCACATATTTAATGCTACGGCATAAATATCGAATGGAAATCCCTAACTTCGTAGCACTCCCTTAACATGATGAATTATAAAATATATGCTTACCAAAGTGTATGGGAGTGCTGTGTTTGGGGTCGAAGCCCAAACCATTACTGTTGAAGTTAACACCGATATTGGAATCGGTTACCATTTGGTCGGATTGCCCGACAATGCCATTAAAGAAAGCAATTATAGGATTGCCGCTGCGTTGCAGAACAATGGCTTTAAAATCCCCGGAAAAAAAATCACGCTGAATATGGCTCCCGCCGATCTGCGTAAGGAAGGCTCGGCCTACGATCTTACCTTGGCGATGGGAATATTGATCTCCACGGGACAGATCCAAGAAATATACCCGCTCAAGGATTATGTTATAATGGGCGAATTGTCGTTGGACGGCACCCTTCAGCCCATAAAAGGAGCCTTGCCCATAGCCATAAAAGCGAAGGAAGAAGGGTTTAAAGGATTCATACTTCCAGAACAAAATGCGAAGGAGGCTGCCATTGTGGATGGATTGGAGGTGTACGGTGTGCAGACCATACAAGATGTGATTTCCTTTTTCGATGCGGGGGATTCCTTGGAAGCTGTACAAATCGATATGGAGGCTGAGTTTTATGAGCACCTTGAACACCCAGAGTTCGATTTTGCAGATGTAAAAGGCCAAGAGGGGATAAAGCGCTGTATGGAAATTGCCGCAGCAGGGGGACATAATATCATTCTTATTGGCCCACCGGGATCGGGTAAAACCATGTTGGCCAAACGGCTTCCTTCCATCCTTCCACCCCTTTCGTTGATCGAAGCGCTCGAAACGACCAAAATTCATAGCGTAGCGGGCCGTACGATGGAAAAAGGGGGCATTATGACCTCCCGCCCGTTTCGCAGTCCACATCATACTATTTCCGATGTCGCATTAGTGGGAGGTGGGCAATACCCACAACCCGGAGAGATATCCTTGGCACACAATGGGGTGTTGTTTTTGGACGAGCTGCCCGAGTTTAAACGAAGTGTATTAGAGGTAATGCGCCAACCTTTGGAAGATCGGGATGTTACGATTTCCAGGGCACGTTTTACGGTAACCTATCCAGCCAGTTTTATGCTGGTAGCGAGCATGAACCCAAGTCCAGGAGGTTATTTTAACGATCCCAATGCTCCGGTGACCTCATCTCCTGCCGAAATGCAACGTTATTTGAGCAAGATTTCGGGCCCCTTGTTGGATCGCATCGATATTCATATTGAAGTCACCCCCGTTCCCTTCGAAAAGTTGAGCGACGACCGAAAAGGGGAATCGAGTGTAGCGATCAGGAGGCGGGTGACCGATGCTCGAAAGTTGCAAGGAGAACGATTTAAGGAAATAGGGCATATTCATTACAATGCCCAAATGGGGGTAAAGCAAATCCGAACGTTTTGCAAGTTGGATAAGGCTTCATTGGATTTGCTCAAGAACGCTATGGAACGGCTTCAGTTGTCTGCCCGGGCCTACGATCGTATCCTTAAAGTAGCCAGAACCATCGCAGATTTAGACAATGCCAAGGATATCCAAGGACATCACATTTCGGAAGCCATACAATACCGAAGCTTGGATCGAGATGGTTGGTTGGGGTAGCGTGTGATTTATCCTTCTCTATGCTCAGGATGACACTCCTCGGAGATGAGCGCCATCGGGGGATAGAATCCAACTCCGTGGCGGTACTCGCGTACAGAAGTACTACATCAACGGTATTGAAATTATTGAATTTGTCACTACTTCAATTAATAAAATCAGCTAACTCTAACTGACCACTTATTCCCTAAAAGTTCCCGTTCGTTACACAGAACTACCGTTTGTTACTTCGGTATATTCTATTTGAAAATTAAGTTATATCATTACCATACTCCCCTAGATAATACTCGCCGATTACTGCGTAACACTGGTATTCGATGGGTTTTGTAATTTCATTTTATCTCCCCACCATAGAATGAAAATCGATTTTGTCATCAATGTCTCTTTTTATAATGTTGAACTTTAAATATTTAAATAATGCTAAAAACAACAACCTTGCTACGTTCCTTCACCTTAGTATTAGTATCAACCTTATCTTTTTTTTCTTTCAGTGCATTTGCGCAACAAGAATCTGAGGATGACATTTGGGATGAAATGGATTGCATAGTGGATGAAGCAGTGCCTTCTCCATGTGAAGAAACTTACTATTCAGATTCGGCAGATCCCGAACACCTCGCTGGTTTTGACCCGATCGTGTTCAACATCTTTTTCTGGGGGATTAATGAGGACGATGGCTTAAACCCACCCACCTTTACGGAGGAACACGTCTTGATGAATATTGCAAAGCTGAACATAGAGTTTAACCAATACAACATCTTCTTTAAACTGAAGGGTTGGGATAATACGAGTTACAGAGCAACAAATCGTTATACAGGGGCTATGATTAATAACATATGGGATACTGCGCTTAGCAATGGCTGGTATGATAGTGAATCGTTAAATTTTTATGTTCCCTATTCATTTGCTATTGGAAGCGGACAGGCTTTGGGGCATGGTTCCATTGTGTCTGGAACGCACCATTGGAGTTTTCAAGCACCTGAACGAACCACCATCCTGCATGAGATTGCCCACAACTTCGATATCTATCACACCCGTCACAACTATAGCAATCCAGTAACTTGTGAACGAGTTACCCGTGACTCCGCCGACCCTAATTATAATGCTGACACCAATGGAGACTGTAGCATAGATACGGCAGCCGTTCCTGAAATGCAGGTTGGGGATGTCAACCTTGAAACTTGTCAATATGAAGCAAATGAACAGGGTTGTGACGGAGATTTTTACATAATTTTTGAATCTGATGTTCGTAACTATATGGGTAGTCGTTCTGCGGGCTGTTACGACCAATTTTCAGTGGGTCAGGCTATCCGTATGCGGGAGTACATAGCCGAAGACCCTAATAACGAATTGGATGCGGTGACTACCACTTTGGCCTCCCTTTACGAACCTTATAAAGGTGAGTACATAGAGTATGCAAGTCAACCCAATACCGATCCGCCTCTGTTCCAACCTGGGTTTGAGTATTATTTTTGGGACTGTGAATGTAAAGAACAAACCCCTTGTAACGATCCCGCTCCGTATGATGATACCAGTTTTACCTACACCAATACTCAATTGCTGCATATTTTAAAAGACGAGACCAATTATTCAAGCATTACCCATCCCAACCATAGTGCCATTGCCATAAAACACCCACACGAGGATTTTTGGCCACAACCAAGGAGATGTTTCGATAACTGGCAAACACCTCCCATAATAGGTGGAACAGTAACTAAATTTAATGATGGAATTTTCAACACTAACGTGACCATAACAGAAAAGGACTCCTTACAGATGAACAATGCCAACCTGATAAATGATCTTGATTCTGGACTGTATAACATCAAGAAGAATAAGGTTGACGGAAGTGTGGACGAGACCAATGTGCTGAAGGAGAATAATTAACGCTATGTACGGGCTTTCTTGAGAAAGCCCGTATCTTTAACCTATGAAAAAGATACTTTTAATAACAACTACTTTACTTAGTAGTACGGTTATTTTAGCTCAATTTGGCACTAGACAGGTGATTGATGATGATGCACAATCCATAACTATGGTACGTGCTGGTGACTTGGACGGAGATGATGATCTCGATCTAGCTGCTTGCTTGTTCGATACCGTGGTTTGGTATGAAAATCTAGATGGGCAAGGAAATTACGGAACTCCAACGACTTTGGTAACGGGATTAACACAAATTTTTTCTTTAACCTTGGCTGATTTGGATGGAGATTTAGATTTAGACATTGCGTATAACTCATTCGATCATGGATGGGTGCGTTGGATTGAAAACCTAGACGGACAAGGGGATTTCAGCACCCCGCATGTTATTGGTGAGGTGTTTGGAGCTAATGATATTGTCACTGCTGATTTGGATGGTGACTTGGATCAAGATGCAATAGTAAATGGTGTTGGAAACAATGAATTGTTCTGGTTTGAGAATCTGGATGGGTTAGGAAGTTTTGGTTCGGCACAGCTTATCACTAATACTGCCACTAATGCTCGTTCTATTTTTGTTGCAGACTTAGACGGAGATGATGATTTGGATATTGTAAGTTCGGATTCAGGAGATTATACGGTTACGTGGTTTGAAAACGTAGATGGCAATGGGACTTTTGGTTCAGAAAGAATCATTGCTGGAAGTGCGCTTGGTGTTGCGGAAATATTTGTTGCAGATCTAAATGGCGATCTAGACATGGATGTTGTTACTGTTACTAATGGCGATGATCGAGTGGCTTGGCACGAGAATTTAGATGGGCTAGGTAATTTTGGCCCTCAACAGGTTATCACCAATAGTGCTGATTTTGCTATTTCAGTATATGCTGTTGATCTCGATAACGATAATGATGTGGATGTAATTTCTGCATCAGCTGAGGATGGCAAGATCGCTTGGTATGAGAATTTGGACGGTAATGGAAACTTTGGTTTCCAACAGGTATTGGAAAATGAAGCCAATGGATCCCGCTCGGTGATTGCAGCCGATTTAGACGGGGACAACGACCAAGATGTTGTAGGTACGCTCCGTATAGACGACAAGCTTACATGGTACAAGAACTCTACTATTGCAGGACTGGAAGATTACAATATACTGCAAGTGGAACTGGTTCCTAATCCCGTAAAAGATGTTTTGTATATACAATCACAAATACCTATTACACGTGTTATTGTTTATGATGTTTTGGGAAAACCAATCCTAAAAAAACAAGGGAACACAAACCAACTAATTGTTTCCAACCTTCCCAATGGGTTACTCTTCATTAAACTGGAGTCTCAAAATGGTTTTGCCATTAAAAAATTGGTAAAGGAATAGTTGGTTTCTAATTGCATTACGCAAATAATTATAAAAAATACTTACACATAAATTGAGATGAATAAGCTATTGTTATATATGTTTCTCACGGGGCTATCATCTACCTTAATTGCTTAGGACTATATTCCAATACTCAATGAAGAGAATACTCGTAGTGTGGATATCTACTATGAAATATTTGAACCCCTTTCGCCAAACCCATGTTGCTATACAATTACTGAACAGCTTACCCTTGGGGAAACCATTACCATAAATGGAATGAATTATAAGCAGATGTTCATAGATGGTACTGCTTCGTGCTATTTGAGAGAAGAAAATGGTGTTGTATACAAATACGATATGTATGATGAGGTGGCCAGAACCATCGCAGATTTAGACAATGCCAAGGATATCCAAGGACATCATATTTCAGAAGCCATACAATACCGAAGTTTGGATCGAGAGGGATGGTTGGGGTAATATAGTGTGTAGAATCTATTCTTCGCTATGCTCAGGAAGGCACTCGCTCGGAAACGAGCGCTAGCGAGGGAGTGTACTCTATTTCGATGCTTTATAAGAAATGGGTATGACATAGCCTACATCAACAATAGTGTCTCCCTGTTTACCCGGAGTGAATTGGGGTAGAGCTTTCGTGATATCATTTAGGTACTTCTTTAAAAACTCATTTTCATGGTTCATTTGGACATTCTCGACGTTGCCCTCTTGGTTGATAACGAATGCAATAGTAATATCAAAGTCGGTAACATCAGCATCCCGAAAAACCTGCCGATCCAATTTTATTTCAAAATATTCCTGAATGAATTTTGATGTGCAAATTTTATGATGCGTACCTGAATTTTGATTGCAATTTGGAGGAGCAGGTGGTATTTCGACAATCGCATATGGAATGGCGTTATTGCTATTAAAAGCACCATGAACATTTTGACTGAAAACTGTATTGGTTAGAAACAACATAATTGCTATTAAAAAATATGATTTCTTCATTTTAATATAGGTAATCGAAACAGTTCAGAGGTTTGGTCTAATCAATAATCTAACCGCATAAATTGTACCAGATTCAAAGATTCATTAGGCCAATAAAATGGTGTGACCATAGGAAAATCTTTCCACAAAAAAAGAGGCATCCAACGACATCCCTTTTTGTATGGTTTGTGGCATTGGTTATTTGATTATTTTATCAACTGCTTTCTTGCCATCAATATCCACCTCAACGAAATAGGTCCCTTGGGGTAATAATGACATATCAATACTGGTACTGACTGCCTCTACATCCGAAACATATACTTGTTGTCCCATAATGTTATAGATAGTAACACTCGAGATCGCCTCTTGTGCCTGGATGTTCAATCTATCGCTTACTGGATTGGGATAGATGGAAACCCCAAGGTCATTTAAGTCATCAATACCCAATGAGCAAAACGCAGAATCGGTATAGGAAACATCGTCAATAAAGTACTCATTATCGGTCGAAATGGAAAAGAAATTAAGTCCGCCCAATCCAGTTGGAATGGTACCATCTGCATCTGTAAAAGCCGTTCCGCAAGGAATAACAGAAACTCCATCTACTTCCATGAACCAAGTAGCGCTATCGATACCACCAGAGATGTCCCATCCCATGTAAATTCTGAACCATTGCTGGGGGGGATAATCGAAGTTTACGGCACCTAAGGCGGAATCATCGATTAAACCTATACCTGGGTTCTGTGCATCCTGATTAAAGAATATGTTTCCAACGACCCATTCTCCCCCTGCTATGGGAGTAACCCCCTGAATGTTGAAATAAGCCTCTCTATCCAGTGGTACGTAGAACCAGAAGCTCAGGGACCAGGTACCAAAGATTTTATTCCCTAAGTCCAAAACGGGGTCTACGACATCGCCTGCACCCGCGTCTGAAGGACGCACTCGAAAAGAAATCAAACCGCTATGTGCTGTAAGATTGGAAGCTTCTCCGGCAGAGGAACAGTCGGAAAACCAGTCGATCCACCAGTCGCCATTTCCAGGTAGATAACACACCTCTTCTCCGTCGGAGTATTGTTCAAGATCATCCGTAAAAGGACTAATCTGGGCGCTTGCACTAATCGTGTAACACGCCATCAATAAAAGTAAAATGTAGTTGTTTCTCATAATCTTAAAGTTTAATACCCTTTAAATTACGATTTAATTTTTAATCACAGACTGCCTATTAGGTCTGGGTTTCAAGTAGAATTGTGTCTACTACCCGAAAAACTTGAATAATTGTGAAAAGCGTGGGTAACAATTCTATCAATCTGGGAACGGTTTCTAAAGTCATGACTGGCTTGGACAGGCGGAAACCGAAAAGCCTTCAATAGAGTAGGAAACTAAGATTGATTTATTATGAAAAAAATTTTGACATTTATCTGTATGCTCACCTTGTTTGGGCAAACTATGCAATCGCAAGATGCAATGAATGGGTTGGTACAGACCTATTTCAACGAATTAAAAGCTGGGTCAGACTTTGCCTCGGGCGATTTATCGCAATGGCAGATCACAGACGTTGTTCCTTCACTGAATCCAGAAATTCAGCATGTGTATGTCCAACAGTATCACGAAGGAATTCCAATTCAATATGCGGCCTACAAACTTACCGTAAAAAACGGCAACGTAACCTGGCATATCGATCAGTTTGTACGCGGGGTTTCCGAAAAAGTGAATGTTCGTACCGCATCGATCTCAGCGCAAAGCGCAGTGACTAAAACAGCTGCAAAACACAACTTGGACATACCTTCTTTTCTAGATGCCAGAACCGTAGATGGAGTTTTGGAAATTCATGATGACAAGGTATCCTTAGAGCCGATTAAGGTGAAACCCTATTACTACCTGTATGAAGGCAGTTTACGACTGGTTTGGAATGTCAGTTACTATCAGAAGGACGGAACCCATTGGTGGAATGAAAATGTAGATGCGGTCACTGGAAAAATACTGAGAACAGAAGATTGGGTGATTACATGTAACTGGGGAGGAGATCATGCAGATCACAAGCACGACAGAGAGGGTCTCAATGAGGTGATTCCTGTTGTCGAGGGGCCAGCCAATTTTATGGCAGGTGAGAGTTATACCGTTTATGCAATGCCCGTGGAAAGCCCACTTTATGGCGGGAGAACAGTTGTGAATGAACCTCAAAACTTAACGGCCTCTCCATTTGGATGGCATGACACCAATGGAGTTGCCGGTGCCGAATTTACCAATACACGAGGAAACAATGTTTGGGCACAGGAAGATACCAATGGCAATGATGGAATTGGATTCGCCCCAGATGGTGGGAGTGGATTGGATTTTAACTTTCCAATTAATTTAAGCAATCAACCCGGCGACTATCAACCGGCAGCCATCACCAACCTTTTCTATTGGAACAATATTATGCACGATGTATGGTACCAGTACGGTTTTGATGAGGCCAGTGGTAATTTTCAGGAAAATAATTATGGAAATGGAGGCGTAGGAGGAGACTCTGTGAATGCAGATGCCCAGGATGGATCGGGTATTAATAATGCGAATTTTGCTACGCCACCCGAAGGAGCCAATCCGAGAATGCAGATGTTTCTGTGGAATTTAACCAACCCACAACGGGATGGCGATCTAGACAATGGGATCATAGCACATGAGTATGGACACGGTATTTCCATTCGTCTTGTGGGAGGTCCAAGTACCAACGTATTGGGAGGCGCAGAGCAAATGGGAGAAGGCTGGAGTGATTGGTTCGGTCTCATGTTAACCATGGTGAACTCTGATCAGGGAACCGATGCCCGCGGCATTGGGAATTACGCCCTAGGACAGACCACAGCGGGCGGTGGAATTCGACCAACACCGTATTCAACCAATACAGCCATCAATGGAACTACCTATGCCGACATTAATGGTCTTGCGGTTCCTCATGGCGTCGGCTATGCCTTTGCTACTATTTTATGGGATATGACATGGGCTTTGATCGATCAAGAAGGATTTGACTCAGATTTCTATAATGGTACCGGAGGAAACAACATTGCCATGGCTTTGGTTATAGAAGGATTGAAGAACACAGCGAATAACCCAGGATTTGTTTCTGGGCGCGACGGAATTCTACAAGCCGATCAGGATTTATATGGCGGACAATACAACTGCATCATTTGGGATACCTTTGCCGCACGCGGCGTTGGGGTCGATGCTGTCGAAAATACAAATGGAGGGTTCAATGGCAATAATGATCAAACAGTATCCTTTACAACAGGTTGTGTTGCCGATACACAACCCCCAACAGCACCTACGAATCTTCAGGCATCGAATATTACCGATTCATCGTTAACGCTCACATGGACGGCTTCTACCGATAATGTTGCAGTAACAGGATATGAGGTATTTCAAGATGGTGTTTCTATTGGCACGACAGCCAACACACAAATGGATGTTACAGGCTTGTTCCCAGAAACGACGTATGACTACTATGTGATTGCATTCGATGCGGAAGCAAACGAATCTGCACCTAGCAATACCATTTCACCCACTACCTTACCGGACAGCACACCTCCATCGACGCCCATAGGACTGTCTGTGTTTAATGTTACCGCGGATTCCGTATTCCTGGTTTGGACGGGATCTTCAGATAATGTCGGAGTCACTGGATATAATGTATACCAAGATGGGGTGTTTGTGGGCAGTACTGCGAGTACCTCGTTTAATGTAACTGGACTCGATTCAGATACTACCTATGGTTTTTATATAGAAGCTTTCGATGCAGAAGGTAATATATCGAATCCAAGTAATACAGTATTTGCCACCACCTTATTGGGCTTGGATTGTAGCACTTCGGTAACCATTCCTTACAGTGAAGGTTTTGAAACCGGATTTGGTTTATGGCAGCAATCCAATAGCGATAGCTTGGATTGGACACGCAATTCTGGTTCAACGCCTACGGCCGGAACCGGACCATCCAGTGGTTCCAATAGTACTTGGTATCTGTACGTAGAAGCCAATGATATTGGTCCCTTATTCCGCAATGCGATATTGAATTCTCCGTGTATCGATTTAATTACGGCAACGACCGCCTTTTTCAGTTTCGATTATCATATGAATGGAGACTCGTCTGATATAGGTCGATTTGGGTTGCAAGTAACTACAGACGATGGTGCCACATGGACCACACTTTGGCACAATGGCTCAAGTCAGGGAAACCAATGGAATACGGTTAACGTAGACCTGCAATTGTATACCGGTAGAGAGATTGCGTTGCGTTTCCATCGTAGATTGGGAAGTTCGGATGTTGCCGATGTAGCCATCGATAATATCAATCTTTCTAGTGGTTCTGGCCCATTATATTGTCCCTCTAGCGGAGGAGATAATGGAGTTGGATATATCAACAGTGTGAGAATCCAAAGCATTAGCAATGCAAGTGGAGATGGCAATGGATACACCGATTTCACAAATCTGTCCACACCTCTGGTTTCGAGCAACATCATGCAAATTAGTAGTGTATGGCCTGGGGCAAGACCTAATATTGGTTATGCCGTGTACATCGACTGGAACCAAGATGGGGACTTCAATGATTTCTTTGAACTGGCATACTCCACGCAGGTATTTAGTTTATTCCCTGTTCAGGCTACCATTAACGTACCATTTTCTGCCATTCCTGGGCCTACGCGTATGCGGGTTTCGGCCAAGCATGCCGGAATACCGGGTCCTTGCGAAGACTTCTTCTCAGGGGAGGTAGAGGATTATACCGTGATCGTGCCAACCTCTTTGGTGGGTAAAAACGGTGATACGCAATTACAACTTTCGGGTAACACGAATACCACCAGCGAGTTTGTGCTCTATCCAAATCCAGTGGCGGATGGAGACCTTTTCATTGATATGAAAGGAGAGCAAGCAGCCCACTTTGTGCTGTACAATGCGAATGGTCAGCAGATCAGGGTAGGGGAATTGAGTGGATCCAGCAGCCTAGATGTATCCGCATTACCTTCTGGTTTGTATTTTGTTGAATTACAAAGTGAATCCACAAAATGGATCGGAAAGTTTATTAAGGAGTAGATATAGCTCACATCAATATGCACTGAAGGGCGGCCCAAATTGGGCTGCCCTTTTTTTGGTTTTCATGATGGATATTCCTAAAACATTTTCGAATTGAGCAATGAGGTATTATAACACTTATAACACTTTTTGGGACTTTTATGACCCTATTTTCCCACTTATTACACTTGCCCATTTTTTATGGAATCCTCTTAATAATTTAGTCATGTTTACCTTAAAATTCAAGAAGGTATTCTATGGTTTTATTGTCCTTACGAAGTAAAAATTTGAGATAATTTGAAATCAGGCAATCCCATGTTTTTCTTGTATTAGAAATGCAGTGTGATATTATTCTTTTCGATCAAGAAATCTTTTACAGAATAGGGTACATAGGACCCACAAGCGCTTTGCCCACATACTAACAATTCTTTGGTTTTTAAAAGGTTGAGCAAAGCCTAAAACAGTACTAACATTTTAAAAGTTTTATTATGGGGAGATTAAAAATCCACTTCCATTATGTTTTGATATTGACAGCCATCACTGTATTTGTGGGTTGTCAAGATGATGATGATACACAGTTAGAACATGCGGATGGTCACCATCACCTAACCACCCAAAAAGTAGATCTTCAGGAGTTTCCTGAGGTTTTGAACTATGTTGACAGACTTACTTCCAAGGAGCGCCCCTTGCACATTTATCCATCGTCAAATCCCAATGCCAGCGCGGCATTTTATGGTGAAATTGTCCTACTCGATGTAGATACG
>JAHQVM010000101.1 GCA_019634365.1 Flavobacteriaceae bacterium
CCTGGTCGGAACCCAGATGTTGGCCAAGGGATTGGATTTCAGAAAAGTAAGTTTGGTGGGTGTGATGAATGCCGATAACCTTTTAAATTTCCCAGATTTCCGGGCCCATGAACGGAGTTTTCAGTTATTGCAGCAGGTTTCGGGAAGGGCAGGCCGAACCGAAAAACGAGGAAAAGTCATTATTCAGAGTTATAATCCCTTGCACCAAATCCTACAGCAGGTGAGTACCAATGATTATGAAGGAATGTACAAGGAGCAGTCGGAAGAGCGTTATCAATACAAATATCCTCCGCATTACCGAACGATTCGGATAACCTTCAAACATAGGAACTTCGATACCATGCAAAAGGCTTCAGTATGGTTTGGAGAAGTTCTTAGGCTTCAGTTGCATGAGTTGGTGCTAGGGCCGGAAAGCCCTGCAATTTCAAGGATTCGCAATGAATTCATTTCGCATATCCTCGTGAAAATCCCAAAGCAGCAGTCCCTTCAGAAAACAAAAACATTTATCCTAAAGGTCCAACAAAGGTTTAATGCCCAGAAACAATTCTCCCGGGTGAAGGTAATAATGGATGTAGATAATTATTAATTGCGCATGGAAGCGGCCAAGGCTTCTACCAAATCGGCTTTACGGTTACGGCTCAGTGGGAGCTGTTCGTTCTCCAATTCGATCACCTTGCTGTTGTAGCGTTCTACCTTATCCAGATTCACAATGTACGATTTGTGAATTCGGAGGAAGCGCTCTTTGGGCAATAGGGCCTCAAAAGCCTTCATGGTAGAAAGTACCACCAATGCATCGTGCTCAGTGACCAATTTCACGTAGTCTCCCAATGCTTCGATGTAACGCAATTCGTTCAAGAATACCTTACGTTTTTTAAGGTTACTCTTTACAAAGATGAAATCTTCGTCATCGAATCCGTCCTCATTACGCATTTTATAGTTCACAATGGCTTTGTGAACTGCGTTCAGGAAACGTTCTTTGGAAATAGGTTTACGCAGGTAATCCACGGCATCGTAATCGAAAGCCTTGAATGCGTATTTGGTCTTTCCAGTGACAAAAATAATCTGTGGCTTGTGCGTTAAATCATCAAGAAGATCGAACCCAGAAAGAATTGGCATTTCGATGTCCAAGAAAATTAAGTCGATCTCTGTCGTGGCCAGCCCCATCTTGGCCTCGATAGCGTTATTGTACTCAGCAACGAGATCCAAAGAAGGATGGTTCTCAATCAATTTTACGATGGAAAGCCGCTGCAGGGTAGAGTCATCTACTATAGCACATTTTAGTATAGGTTTATCCACGGTAGTAAGGTTTAGCTCATGACAATATTAATAAAAAAAATCGATGAAATGCAACATTTTTTAACTTTTAACGAATAAATCGACCCTTTTATCCTAGCTTGTAAGAAAAGCGGAAATGTTATTCATCCTGTTTGATTATTGGATTTATTGTGGTACTTTTGCACGCTCTTGGCAAAGTGCTGAGAATCAAAAATTAAATTCATTTACATGAAACATTACGAAACTGTTTTCATCTTGAATCCCGTTTTATCTGAAGAACAGATAAAGGAAACAGTAAAGAAGTATGAAGATCTTCTCGTTTCTAACGGTGCCAAGATGGTATCGAAAGAGGACTGGGGCCTGAAGAAATTGGCTTACCCAATCCAACACAAGAAAAGTGGTTTTTACCACTTGTTTGAGTACACCGTAGGTGGTGCCGCTATCAACGCTTTGGAAGTTGAGTTTAGAAGGGACGAACGCATCATGCGTTACCTTACTGTAGCTTTGGACAAGTACGCAGTTGCTTGGGCCGAAAAAAGAAGAAACCGTAACAAACAAAAAGCATAAGGTATGGCATCTATAGAACAACAAGCAAAAGGAAAGAAGGACGGAGAGATCAGATATCTTACGCCTTTGAATATTGAGACTACAAAAGCTAAGAAATACTGTCGTTTCAAAAAATCCGGAATCAAGTATATCGATTATAAAGATCCAGATTTCTTAATGAAATTTGTAAACGAGCAAGGGAAACTCCTTCCTCGTCGTCTTACCGGAACGTCATTAAAGTACCAACGCAAGGTTGCCGTTGCTGTTAAAAGAGCACGTCACTTGGCACTTATGCCATACGTAACCGATTTGTTGAAATAAAAAGCAGATAGATATTATGGAACTAATATTAAAGAGAGACGTAGAGAACCTTGGCTTTACAGATGACTTGGTTACTGTAAAGAACGGATACGGAAGAAACTTCTTAATCCCTCAAGGATATGCGGTGTTGGCAACTCCATCTGCTAAGAAAGTATTGGCAGAAACGCTAAAACAACGTGCATTCAAAGAAAAGAAAGTAATAGAAGACGCCCAGAAAGAGGCCGATAAGTTGAACGGTCTTGAAATGAAGATCACTGCTAAGGCAGGGGAAGCAGACAAATTGTTTGGTTCTGTTACCAATGCAGATTTGGCAGATGCCCTTGAAAAGGAAGGTGTTTCTATTGAAAAGAAATTCATCTCCATCGCTGGAGGATCTATTAAGCGTACAGGTAAATACGACGCTAAGATTCGTTTCCACAGAGATGTAATAGTAGATTTCTCCTTCGACGTAATTGCCGAAGCGAAATAAGCTCAAGAACCTAGTTATCAACTTACTGTTGATAAAAAAACCACTCCTAACCGAGTGGTTTTTTTTATTTTTAATATAACGGTAACAAAAAGATAACTATTATGAAAACCAACCCAACCTCGCTTCTTGCGTTGTTGTTATTCCTATGTATGGGGGTAGCATCGGCACAAGTTACAACCTCAAATATCAAAGGACTTATCACCGATGCCGATGGCCAACCTTTCGATGGAGCCAATATCGTAGCGGTGCATACGCCCTCTGGAACAACCTACGGAGCAATCTCCAACTTTGATGGACGATTTAACCTCCTTAATATGCGTGTGGGTGGACCTTATACCATTACGGTTACTTATGTAGGGTATAAAGGACAAACGTATGAAGATGTCTACCTCACCTTGGGTAAAACCGAAAACATGAAGGTAACCATGGTAGAGGATGCACAAGAATTGGAAGCAGTGGTGATTACTGGAACCAATAACAATGTATTCGGCAACGATCGTACGGGTGCAGAAACCAGTGTGGGTCGTAGGGAATTGACACGTCTTCCTACCATTACAAGATCGGCTTCCGATTTTACCCGTCTGGAACCCACTGCCAGTAACGGATCCTTTGCGGGACGAAACGATCAGTTCAATAATTTTTCATTAGATGGGGCCATTTTCAACAACCCTTTTGGATTGGATGCAGCTACTCCCGGTGGACAAACAGATGCACAGCCCGTCTCCTTGGACGCGATCGATCAGATTCAGGTTTCGACTGCACCGTACGATGTAACACAGGCTGGATTTACCGGAGCGTCTGTGAATGCGGTGACCAAGAGCGGTACCAATGAGTTTCATGGAACTGTTTATGGTTTCTTCCGAAACGACGATCTAACTGGAAGCAAGGTAAGGGGAGAAGATATTTTTGTTCCAGAACTAACGCAAAGTCAGTTTGGCTTCAGTGTAGGCGGTCCCATTATAAAGAATAAGTTGTTCTTCTTTGCCAATTTTGAAGCTGATGACCGTGAAGACTTAGGACAGGCTTGGTTACCCAATAGGGGAACAGGATCGGTGAATGAATCCCGCGTTTTGGAATCGGACCTTATTATGGTGCGCAATGCTCTGCAAAGCGTTGGCTACGATCCAGGAGCCTATGAAGGCTATACGTTGGACACCAAATCGACCAAAGGGATCTTTAAGTTAGACTGGAACGTAAACGAAAAGCACCGTGTTGCCTTAATTTATAACTTCTTGGATGCTTCTAAGGAAAAGCCAGCGCACCCAACGGCTTTAGGTTTTCGTGGGCCGAGTGCTGCAACCTTGCAGTTTGAGAATGCTGGATATGAAATTAATAATGAGTTGAATTCCTTTCAGCTTGAAGTAAACTCGACCATTTCCAATTCGGTGAGCAATAAGTTCCAAGCGGGATACAGTCATTTCGATGATTTCAGAAATCCGAGGTCAACGCCAGCACCTTCCATTACAATTACAAAGGATGGTTCTAACTACATCATTGCTGGACATGAACCTTTCTCCATCAATAATAAATTGGATCAGAAGGTGTATCAAATTTCCAATAACCTAAACTACGTAACCGGTGATCATACCTTCACATTTGGGGGCGCTTATGAAAAATTCCAATTCGATAACTCCTTCAATCTTGGGGTATATGGAGCTCAAGGGGTATTTTTCCCAACCTCTTCCATCGAGGATTTCCCAGCCTTAGCAGAATCTGGCGATTTACAAGCTTTGTTTGATAATGCCGCTGCCGCTCATGCAGCGTTATCTTCTAATGAAGAGGGAACACCTGGAGGCTTTGCCTTGGTAGAGGTAGATGTGGGACAATTGTCTTTTTATGCACAGGATGAATGGAATGTGAACGATACCTTTAAGCTAACCTATGGCTTGCGAATGGATAAGCCATTGTATTTTAATACCGCCCAAAAAGCGCAGGATGTCATCGATATTTCTTGTTGTGTAGATCCGTCGATTCCCTATGTAAATCCGAATACTGGTGAAACCGTTTTTATCGACAATACCAATTTGCCCAACGACAATTTCCTGTTTTCTCCTCGGGTAGGATTCAATTGGGATGTTCGTGACGACAATACGTTCCAAGTACGCGGGGGATCTGGACTTTTTACGGGACGTTTCCCTTTTGTTTGGATTTCGAACCAAATTGGAAATCCCAATTTCTTCTTCTTACAATACGTAGATCCCGATTACCAATTCCCTCAGGTTTGGAGAACCAATATAGGAACGGACTACAAATTTGAAGACGGCCTTATTTTAACTGGGGATATTTCCTATACCAAGGATATCAATGGGCCACATGTACAGAATTGGGGATTGCGAAACCCAACGGGAACCCTATCAGGAGTGGATAACAGACCTATTTACACGGGTGATGATGTGGGGAACAGTGCCTTTGTATTTACCAATTCTGACGAAGGTCGTATTTGGAATGTAGCTGTAAAAGCCCAGAAGAACTTCACCAATGGACTTTTCGCGAGCCTAGCGTACAGTTATTTAAATTCTAAAGATGTGAACTCAATAGAAGCAGAAATTACAGGAGATGCCTTTGCGTTCAACGCAGCTACGGGCAATGTAAATGATCCTCAGTTGAGTTATTCGCGATATGGAGATACTCATCGTTTTGTGGGTGTTGCCAGTAAGCAATGGAAATACGGAAGTGATAAATGGGCTACTACAGTAACGACGTTCTTCGAATATGCCCAAGGAGGACGTTTTAACTATACCTACGGAGGTGATATTAATGGTGATGGTTCCAATTTAAATGATTTGCTGTACGTTCCTACGGCCAGTGAAATAGACCAAATGCAATTCTCTGGACCCGGACAGGCAGCCGCGTTCAATGCATATATTGAACAAGATGATTATTTAAGCGAACGCCGAGGGGAATACACGGAGCGTTATGGAGCTTTGGCGCCATGGCGTGGTCGTTGGGACTTGAAAGTACTCCAGGACTACAATATTAATGTAGGTGATGGGAAGACAAATACGATTCAGTTTAGTATCGATTTGCTGAATGTAGGTAACTTTATCAATTCCGATTGGGGCTTGATCCAACAGCCCAATAACGTACAACCCGTAGGTGTAACCGTAGATCCAGAAACAAGTGTACCTACCTATACTTTCGATCCGAATTTGGTAGATACCTTTGGGTATGACTCCAGTTTGCTATCCAGATGGCAAATGCAGTTTGGTTTGCGCTATATTTTCTAAAAATAAACCATGGATTAATTAACTTTGCGCCCTTGAAAAGGGGCGCATTTTTTATGAAGTATACCAGACTTACCAAAGAACAGTTAGAAGAACTCCATCCGGAGTTCATTAAATTTTTGGCCTCGCAATCCATTACTGGGGATGAATGGGCAAAAATTAAACAGGAACAACCACAGGTTGCCGAAGATGAGATCGATGTCTTCAGCGATTTGATATGGGAAGGGGTTCTGAATAAGGCCGAATACCTTCAAAACGCTTCGGCAAAGCAATTGTTCCTTTTCAAATTGGAAGAAGCTCAAATGCGGCTCATCGCGGTTAAGGTTTCCCATCCCGATATGGATCTCACTTCAGAGAAAGGTATGCAATGGCTTCAGGAACATGTTAAGGATGATGCGGTCGAACTTTTCACGGCTTCAAAACCTTACGGAGAAGATCGGAACTTAGACATCTTCAATCTGATTCAACAAGGAGCCACCATCAACAATGGATCCCTTTTTGAAGGATTTTCAAAGTTCCTGGGACGCTAGTGGTCCCTTTTTTCAAAACTCTCCTCTTGTTTCAATCGTATTCGCCTAAGGATGAGGTATAGTAATCGGCCCACGAAGAATAGGCCGCACAACAGCAATAGAACCGCAATTACAATGAGTATTGTCCACATTATTTCAGTTTAACGGCAGTTCCATACGCCAAGATTTCTGAAGCTCCCTGCAAGATCATGCTGGTTGTGATCCGAATATTGACTACCGCATCGGCGCCTAATTTATTGGCATCGGCCATCAAACGCTGTAATGCTTGTTCCCGGGCTTCCGCTTGTAGCTTGGTATACTCCTCAATTTCTCCCCCGACAATATTTTTGAGTCCGGCAAAAAAATCACGTCCAATGTTTCGGGCACGTACCGTGCTTCCTCGCGCAATTCCGAGTGTTTCTATAATCTCCCTATTGGGAATGGATTCCGTAGTTGAAATAATCATATGGTAAGAATTTATATTGTAAACAGACATTTATTCGTAGCGTAGGCTTTCAATAGGATCCAATCGGGCCGCCTTCTGTGCAGGATAGAGCCCAGAGATCAATGCGACCAAAAAACTCATGACCACAGCCCAAAACATAGCCATCCAAGGGACCACAAATTCCACATCGAACAATTTGGCAATTCCGTACCCGGCAGCGACTCCAAAAACAACCCCCAACAAACAACCAAACTGGCCGATCACAATCGATTCGATAAAGAACTGGGTCGAAATGGTCGATCTTTTCGCTCCGATGGCTTTTCGTATCCCGATTTCCCGGGTACGCTGTGCAACGGTAACGAGCATAATGTTCATAAGGGCTATCGATGATCCTAAAATGGTAATAATACTGATGACCCATGCAGAAACTTCCAAAACACCGGTGATTTCGGCTATGATGTTGATAAGATCCTCACTTCGCTGAATTCCGAAGTTATTCTTCTCTATGGGTTTCAGGCTACGTACATTCCTAAAGACTTTTATCGCCTCATCCTGCGCTGCCTGTATCATGGAGTTTTCATCCACCTTCACGCTAATGGTGTAGTTAATATTGGGTGCTGTATAAATACCGCGTGCCACTTGGATAGGAACCACCACCTTTAAATCCTGATTGTTCCCGAAGGAAGATCCCTTCGATTCCAACACACCAATTACTTTAAATTTAGATCCCCTAATATTGATGGTTTTCCCAATGGGATTCTCTACCGTAAAAAGGTTTTTTAAAAAATCGGAACCGATCACCGCAACCTTGGAATTGTTCTGAACATCGAAAAAGTTCAATCCCCGACCTAAATCTATTTGGCTCCCGGTATTCGCCAAGTAATGCTCGTTGGCACCATACACCTGTACCTCTGGATCGGTTTTTTTGCTTTCGTATTTTACTTCCGCAGTGGTCGTTCCACGAAAGGAAACCGAGGTTTGCGCTAGGGGGAAATCGTAATTGTCTAAAAAACCACGGATATCGTTGTAGGAAATAATGGGATTGATCTTTTCCCTTTGTCCGCCACCTTGCCGCTGAATGTTGAATTCGTAACGCTGTATATTAAAGGTGTTGGAGCCCATGGTGTCGAAGTCGTTTCCAAAAACGGACTCCATAGCATCCACACCACTCAAGGTACCCACCAAGGCCAAAATCCCAAAACTGATAATGAAAATGGTCAAGATGGTTTTCAGGAGCTGACTCCGAATGGATCCCAATGCGATGCGTACGTTTTCCCGAAACAATCCAAACATGGAGGTGGTCGATTTTATTCTGTTAGACTATTGTGCAGAGATAAAGTTACAATTTACCTATTATTTTAAGATATTTGCAGGGTCTAAAAAAATCGTGACTTCGTTACGATTCGCTTTGCGAATTACTCAGTCACCCAATAGGTAACGTATTTTGTCCAAAAAACCATCCATACCCAAAGGAACCCGTGACTTTTCGCCCTCTGAAGTGGTGAAAAGACAGTATATTATGAATACCATTAAGAAGTGCTTCACCTCTTATGGTTTCCAACCCATAGAAACCCCAAGTTTTGAGAACAGTGAGACCTTGATGGGGAAATATGGGGAGGAAGGGGATCGGTTGATTTTCAAAATTCTGAACAGCGGGGATTACCTGAGTAAGGTGGATGATGGACTTTATGGGGAAAAGAATAGTCAGAAGATGACCTCAAAAATTTCGGAAAAGGCACTTCGCTACGACCCTACCGTTCCTTTTGCCCGTTATGTAGTACAGCACCAAAACGATATCGTGTTTCCATTTAAGCGTTATCAAATGCAGCCCGTTTGGCGAGCCGATCGCCCACAGAAAGGACGTTTTCGTGAGTTTTATCAGTGTGATGCCGATGTAGTGGGAAGCAAGTCCCTTTGGCAGGAAGTGGAGTTGGTGCAGTTGTACGATGCCGTTTTTACCAATTTGGGTTTGAAAGGGGTAACCATTAAAATGAACAATCGCAAAATCCTAAGTGGTATTGCTGAAGTGATCGGTGCAGCGGACAAATTGATCGATTTCACCGTGGCCTTGGACAAATTGGACAAGATAGGAGCGGAGAAGGTGAAGGAGGAGATGCGTTCCAAAGGTATTGCCGATAGCGCGATTGAAAAGGTGCAACCTCTGTTTGAAGCTTCGGGATCCGCATCGGATAAATTGAATATGTTGAAAGATCTTTTGGCCACTTCCGAAATGGGCTTGGAAGGCATTACCGATTTGGAGTTTATCGTGGACTCTATAGGTGCCTTGGGCTTGGGATCGGCCAATTTGGAGATCGATGTTACTTTGGCACGTGGCCTTAATTATTATACAGGAGCCATTTTTGAAGTGGCAGCGCCAGAAGGCGTTTCTATGGGTAGTATAGGCGGTGGAGGCCGTTATGACGACTTGACCGGTATTTTTGGCTTGAAGGACGTGAGTGGCGTAGGTATTTCATTTGGTCTCGACCGTATTTATTTGGTGCTCGAAGAGTTGGGCTTGTTCCCGGACACGGTTTCTGCAACGACCCGAGTCCTGTTCTTGAACTTTGGTGAACAAGAAGCGCTGTACGCGATGCAAGCCATTTCACAATTGCGCAAGGAAGGGATATCGGCCGAGCTGTATCCCGATGCGGCTAAGTTCAAAAAACAGATGACCTATGCCGACCGTAGGCAAATCCCTTTTGTGGTTTTGGCAGGTGATAAGGAAATGGAGGCGGGTACCTATACCCTTAAGAATATGGGAACGGGAGATCAAGAGTCATTGAGCTTGGAATTTCTTAGCAAAGCACTACAATAAGACAGTATGACCGAATTCGAGGAACTGGATAAAGGCATAGCTGGCAGAATGCGAAAAATTGGGGTTCCTGCCCTTCGCATTTCCTTTGCCATTATTTTTATTTGGTTCGGAATATTGAAACCTTTTGGTGTTTCGGCGGCAGCGCCTTTACTGAAAGCCACGGTGGCTTGGCTTCCCTTTGGATCTCCAGACGTATGGCTGCATGTTATTGGTTGGTGGGAAGTGGCCATAGGAGTGTTGTTTTTGTTTCAACGAACCACTCGAATTGCTATTTTCTTATTGCTACTGCAGATGATGGGAACCTTTATGCCCATGGTATTCTTGCCAGAAGTGGTATACCAAAAACCTTGGGCGATTTATCTCCCTACGATGGAAGGGCAATACATCATTAAGAACGTGATGATTATTTCGGCGGCCTTAGTCATTGGCGGGACCATACATAGGCATTCCAAAAAATGATTTGAGGAATTAAATTTATTGATTAAATATGTTGTAAAAGATGGTTAAGTTGCTATCTTTGCATCCGCAAAAAGGCGAGGTAGCCCCGCCTGAATGGATTCATTCGGGTAGGTCAGCTGGTTACCCGCCCGTACCGAACGGCACGTTCGGGCGGGGAGCGTCGGGTTCGAGACCTGATAATTCCCAAAACATAGTAAATGGCGAGGTAGCTCAGCTGGTTAGAGCGTCGGATTCATAACCCGGAGGTCGCGAGTTCAAGTCTCGCTCTCGCTACAAAACAAAAACCCGATACGTGAGTATCGGGTTTTTTCATTTCGGATCGCGAAAACTTGTTTTCCAGCGAGGAGAAATGAAAAAGACCAGAACGCGAAGCGTTGGGTTTTGTGTTGTACAGCTTCCCCAAAAGACTCGCGAGTCGCGCTTTGCGCGAGGAGCAATTCTCGCTCTCACTACTAAAAACTGACACGGAATTGACACGTTTTCTTAATTAGATTCTTTAGCTTTTTCAATTGAGATTTGGACAAAATTTTATAGTTCAGGTAATGGAAACAACACAACTAATTATGGACATTTTCACTCTAAAAATTGGCATAAATTTCTCTTTTAAAATATTTCCATGGGATTATTATCACTGCTGGATATTCTTTGCGCTTTTAGATAATTCGAACCTTGAATATTGACATTTATATTCTTCTTAAGATTTATTACATTATTTTTGTTTAAGTTTAGTTAACCTTCAAGCGATTATTCATGGGAGAATTCAAGTGCAGATATATTTTTAGTAAGGATTATAATCCGAAATACGCAAATGGAGCTCAAGGCGGTATTAGTCC
>JAHQVM010000102.1 GCA_019634365.1 Flavobacteriaceae bacterium
ATTGTCTACTCCAACCACAACTTAAAATCCTTCACCTTTTCACGGGCCACAATCACTTCCTGCTCTTTATAGGAATTCAGCTTTAATTGTAATCGGCTGTTGGTGTAGCTAATGATATCCCGGATGGCGTTGATATTTACATAGAATTTTCTATTGATTCTGAAAAACACCTCCGGTGAAATTTCACCTTCTAGATTTTCCAGAGTGGTATCCAATAAATAATCACGGCCGTCGATGGTATGTGCATAGGTTCCTTTGTTTTCAGAATAGAAACATTCTATTTCATCCACCGGAATCATTTTAATATGCTGCCCAATCTTGGTAGTAAAGCGTTTTTTGTACTCGCGCTCCACAGGATTGGTGAGCAATTTTTTGATGTCATCGAAATTAAGTTGCACATTTTGCTGTTGGGGAGCCCGAGCCTTGTACTTTTCGACTGCACCTTCCAATTCTTCTTCATCTATGGGCTTCAGTAAATAATCGATACTGTTCAGCTTAAATGCCTGTAGCGCGTACTCATCGAAGGCAGTCGTAAAAATGATCGCACTGCTCACTTCCACCTCATCAAAAATCTCGAACGATAGGCCATCGCTCAATTGGATGTCTAAAAAAATAAGGTCGGGATGTGGGTTATTAGAAAACCATTCTACCGATTCTCCCACACTGTGCAGCATGGTATCTACAATAACATTTTGCCGTTCCAACATGCGTTGCAATCTTCTTGCAGAGGGTTTTTCGTCTTCGATTATGAGTACGTTCATTGCGATAAATTTAGCCGTTAAAATTAATGATTAATCCCACCGAGAGGTCTTTTTAAACTCTTCTTCTTCCTCATCCATGTATTGCTTGATCTTGCGCTCCTCCCAATCCTTGAAGAATCGGAATTTATGCTGAAAAACATACAATCCGTGGGCTACTAATCCGATGCCCCAGAAAAATGGGGTCGAAAAAATGGCCCAGCCATTGAATTCCACGCCCATCCAGCCTTTGTTAAAAAGACCGATATTCACTAAAAAGAGGGCAATATTAATGACCAAGTATACTACCAAGTGAGTATAAAACCCCTTGATTTCTTCCATCTGCTTCTTGGCACGTTCGTATTTATCTTTGTCAAAATGTTCCATGTTCGTGTGTGTTATTTCCATCGTTTTTTTTCTTCGTCTTCTATATCCATAAATTCCTTGATCTTGCGTTCCTCCCAATCTTTTATTTTGGTAAAACGGTGCCGGAACACCCAAATTCCATGACATGCAATTCCAATGGCCCAGAATACAGGCATTAAATAAGTGTTCCAATCCAACCAGTTCTGAAATCCTTCATCATCGCTTACGAAGCCAATCTTCGGGAAGACATAAAATCGAACCACAAGAACGGCTATATTAATAAAGACGAATAACCAGATATGATTGTAAAACCCTTTGATTTCCTTCACCTTCTTTTTGGCGCGATCATATTTGTCGTAGTTTTTTTGGTCCATGGTTTTTCTAATTAACTCCATCGGTCTCGATTTTCATTCTCTTCTTCCTGCTCCATAAATTCACGGATCTTGCGTTCTTCCCAATCCTTATTCATAAATGGAGTCCATCGAAAGGCCTTTAGCGCTTGAAACACCAGTCCAATTCCCCATCCCAAAGCGGCCCAAAGAAACCACATATACCTCCATTGGTTCGTATAATAATTTAAGTAAGCAAGAAACCCAATAAACACAACGTAGAACATGAGGCCGGTGTAGAACTTCTTTATTTCTGCCACCTGCTCTTTGGCTCTCAAGTATTTATTCTCTTTATTATCAAAGTCCATAGCGAAGTTGGTTTTTAAAAGGTTTACCAATTCATTGAAGATTCTTCCTTATCCATAATCTCCTTGATCTTGCGTTGTTCCCAATCCCTACCGAAAAAGGGAAAGAAGTTGAAGGTGCTGGCGGCATGGCCCAAAACACCCAGTCCCCATCCTACGATTGGAAACAAAGCCCAAGGGAAGGAAGTTGTTCTATAGTTTATCCAAATAAAGATAAACACAAATATGACGTAAATGGATAAATGGGCATAAAAGCCTTTCATTTCTTCCACCTGTTTCTTGGCTCTCAAATAGCGTTCCTGGGGGTTATTTTCTAAAAGTTTCATGATTAATAGTGTTTAATAATTACACTATAAAAGTAGCTTGACTTATGAAATTGTAACAATGAAAAAGACCGAACTGTTGAAAGATTGGGATGAACCGTTGCAGGGCATTACCGACGGTCCTTATCCATGAGTTCCTTAATCTTACGCTCCTCCCAACTCTTCCCCAAAAGAGGGTTATAGCCAAACACTTCCATGGCATGTCCGCCTACCCCAGCACCCCAACCAATGATGGGAAATAAAGCCCAAGGAAAGCCCGTACTGATATAATTCAAGTAAATAAATACGGGTACCATGATCAGATAAATCGCAAAGTGAATATAGAATCCCTTGAGCTCCTCCACCTTCTTTTTCGCCCGATCGTATTTTTTGGCCGAAATGTAAGTAGCCTGGGTTTCTTTTACCCTGGATACATTTTTGGTAAGCATAGGAATGGATACAGAAAAGATCCTTCCGTCTTCCTTAATATTTACAGGGCGGTCGGTAACCAAGAAGTACCGCTGCCGAATATTTTGAAGTCCCACACCACTACTCTCCTTGACTACATTTTTAGGTTGAATGTTATTCTGAATGAGCAGGTTCCCATTCTCCTCTGTAATAGTAATATGAAGTTTCTTATTGGGGGTCACCTGATTGTGTTTAACCGCATTCTCCAGTAATAACTGCAAGGAAAGTGGAACTACCTTGGCATCTGGATTATTCACCTTCTCTGGCAGGGTAAAAACAATACTGTCCTCAAATCGCATTTTTATGAGTGACATATAAATTTTCGCAAACTTCAGCTCTTCCTCTACCGTAACCAATTCTTTGTTCTTCTGTTCCAAAACATATCGATATACTTTGGAAAGAGAAGTGGTAAAACGAGTAGCGGCATCGGGATTTTCCTCAATAAGGCTGGTTAATACATTAAGGCTGTTAAAGAGGAAATGGGGATCTAATTGGTTCTTAAGCGCATCAAACTGAGCGGAGGCGGTCTTAGCAATAATTTTCTGTTCCTTAACCTTTTTTTCCTGCTTGCTCCTGTAATAATGGACAGCATAAAAAATTGCTGTAACCACAAGTGCAATAACAGTGCTAAGATAATAATCTTCGGTTTCGATGGAGCTCATATACTCCGAAACCGTAAAATCCTGAAATCCCGTTTTTACTATTAGGTTGATAAAAAATATGGAGATGAGGGTAAGATTGGTAGCGCCCAAAAGGGCGATCATCAATGGTTTAAATTGATACAACCTCCCTCTAAATCTTTTCAGTAAAAAATAAAAGAAATAGGCATTCACCATGTACAGCACCAATGTGTAGACTTGATTGTACATAAAAGCGACTAGGATATCACGGCCACTTTTATGGAAATTTCCGGTAAGGAACTGAATCACACCCAGTACCGCAAATATGAGGACACCTACAAAAAACGCCTTACCTAGTTCTTTGAAAAACTTCATACCCTTAGGTTATTCTTTCTTACAAACCTGCGCAAGACGCTGCTTGGCGTAGTCGTCTCCTCCTCTTGGATGAAACTGCCCTTTGGGTTCGTACGCATCGTACAAAGCCACTGCGGCTTCCATGTCTTTACAAAATGGCGCTGTATCCTGTCCGAAAAACTGTGCAGTTCCTAAATCCCAATCTACCTTTCCAAAAGCTACCCTTGGATTCTCGGGTTCCAGTTTATAGGCATCGTTGTACAATTGCGCTATTTGTGGGGCATAGGTCATCCCGAAGCGTTGTCCATCGAAAGCCACCCAAGCCGTGTACAATTGAGCTTGAGCCACCAGAATCTCTGGATTGTCCTTAGAAATGGCTTTGGCGTCGTTCAAAAAATCCTGGGCCTTTTTTAATTGTGCTGTAAGTATTTCTTCATCCTTTTCATTAAAACTGTTAAAAATGTTGATCTGTGCTACATAAAACGGCGGTAACCAATCATCGGCCTCTGCTTGTGCAATGCGTTCAAACAAATTGGCAGCTTCCCATGATTGGCCATTTTGCCAAAGATCGAAAGCTTTCGTCATGCCTTTTTCGTATTTCGTTTGTCCAAAAGCACTAATCGATAGGAATGCAACGGTAATTAGAAGTAATTTTTTCATGATGACAATTTAAGTTATTTAGTGTTGATAGAATAATTAAGATAAAAAGACTTGAGCGCCCACACCCAAAAAAGCAGGGTTAAACTCAGTATGGTGAGTATTTTGAGGGATTTGTTCCTTCCCAACAATCGTAAAATGATTCCTAACATGGTTTGCGGTATTTTAGTTTATAATCGAATATCCAATTTCCGGGTTTCTTCGTCACTTACCTCAAAATGAGCGTCTTCCCATTTCGGAGGACCAAAAAATCCTCTCGCACCATTCGAGCAACCATAAGGTTCTGAAGGAAAAGTTCCCATGAACATATTGAGCTGGCCATTATCATCTTTATCATGATAGCAGGAAATGGCATATTCCCCATCGGGTACATCCGTAAAAATTACAGTCGCTTCTTTATTTTCAATGGTTGAAGAAAGGGATTTATAGGTACTATCCAACCATGTTCCTTGATCGTTGTACAACCCTACCATTACCTTCCCATCGTCGTTCTTAAAATCGGTAATGGTCACCTCAATCGTATTCTGCGCTTGTGCCACCCATCCGGTGATCAATAAAGCTAGGTATGTAAGTACAGTTTGCATGTGGTTTGATTTATATTAGTAATCCAAAAGTCTATGTAATGGAACGGTTTGGGAAAAGAAAACTACCCAACTGTAGAAATCCCATACCGAACTGTCAACTTATAGATTATCCAACTGATTATCGGTGCCATCTTCACTAATGGTCATGAAGAATCCAACAAAGAAAAACTGATCGGCAGCCGGCAACAGCGCCCTTCTGTTGAAGGTTCCGTTAGCATCTGGTGCACTGGAGTATTGATACCCATTGATATTGTTGAATCCAAAGACATTGTTTACGGAGAAATACAAGATTTTCTGTTGTGAGATTAGATAGGCCCAATTCACACTCGTACTGTTATAGTCCCGGGTTTGTTCCTGAAGGAACCCTGGAAGGTTTGGGTTGGTATACGACCTTCCGCTTCCATAAATATGACTGAACCCTATCTGGCTTTTCCAATCGCTTATGAACCACTTGGCTACTACCGAAAGGTTATGTGAATTCGCAAAAGGAGGTTGAACTCGCTCTGGGTAATTCGCGAATTTCCGCTCACTGTCCAAATACGAATAGCTTACCCAGTAATCAACATTTTTAATACTGTTGTTGTCCCGCCAGAAAATATCGATTCCCTGTGCATACCCATCGCCATCATTGGCGAAATTACTACTGAAGAAAGGATCTTGGGTATCATAGGTAATCAAACTCTTGTATTCCTTTCTATAGGCCTCTGCCCGAAATATCCGGTTCTTGGCAGAGTATTGATAATTCAAGATATAATGTTGTGTTTTTTGAGGTTCCAAATCCTGGTTGAACTTCAAGATATCGTTGAAAGGTTGCTGATAGAAGTCACCATATGCCAGAGACACCTGGCTCGACTTGCCTGTTTTGTAAGCGATTGAAGCTCTGGGTGAAACGGTAATATCATCGAACAACTCACTATATTCCCCACGAACCCCCAATTTCATGGCAAATTTCTTGGAGAAAATAATATCTGCTTCCGTAAAGGCTGCCGTTATATTATTATCGAATCCATAACGGGCTTGCGAAAAGGGATTTTCAAAATCCTCATCGAAATTGGTTAAAAACTGTTCGGCCCCAAAATTGAGTTTGAATCGATTGCTGAAGCGCTTTCTCAATTTCACTTTCAAATGAACAGAATTTTCAAAATTGTCAATATTACTGTCCATAATTCCTACTTCATTGGCGCTGTGGGTAAAACTTCCACCTCCCTGAATCTTCCAACGTTCTCCCAAATCCCCGCTGTAACTGGCGTTGGTATAAAAGTTGTTGTTTTTCAATCTGAAGTTTAATCCTTCCGGCAAATCTATATCCTCCTGGGTCAACTCGAAATTGGTACCATCGAATGCCGCATAAAGCTTAAACAGGCCCTTATCGAATTTTCTTCTGAAAACCGTTTCTCCTGCATACCCTTCGAAAGGCTTTTCCCAGTCATTCCTGTCGGGAAATGCAGCGATATAAGGTGCCAGATTAATGTAGGAACCATTAAAACTCAACGAACTCTTTTCCCATTTCTGCGTATTTCCTAAGGTGGCGCCCACACTCATGGCGCCAATGTCGGTTTTCTCCTGATCGGGTTCATCGATGGTATTCAAAAGTAAGACCGACGATAAAGCTTGACCGTATTCCGCCGAGTATCCTCCCGTTGAAAAAGTAATCCCATCGAATAAAAACGGACTGTACCTCCCGCGAGTCGGTATATTATTGGTGGTGGGTGTGTAAGGCGTGAACACACGGATACCATCGATAAATATCTGTGTTTCCCCAGCATCTCCTCCCCTTACAAAGAGGCGTCCGTCCTCCGCCACCGTATTGGTTCCGGGGAGGGTTTGAAGCGCTCCTACAAAATCACCCAATGCGCTGGCTGTAGTAACCACATCCAATGGCTTCAACACAGACACCTTACTGTTGTCGCCTGCTTCAAAAGTTCCTGCAGATATCACCACGGTGTCCAAGGAATTTACATCCTCCTTCATGGTGATAGAAATATCTTTCAACTGACTCACATCGGCAGCCATCATAAACGTTTCATAGGTAACATAGGATATTACAAGAGTTTGTACCCCCGTTTCCTCTGTTGTAAAAGAAAACTTACCATTGGCATCGGTAGAAGCACCGTCATAGGTTCCATCCAAATACACATTGGCGCCCAAGATTGGCGTCCCATTTTTTTGAAGGACAGTCCCCGAAACCTCCGTTTGTGCAAACGTAACGAAGGGAATTAAGGCCATTAGTAGAAAGATAGAGAATGAAATTGAAGGTCTTTTGGTGGGTTTCATGGTTCGTATTTTTAATTGATGGGTCAAAGATGCGAAAGCAATGTTACATCACTTAAATGAATCTTGCTGAATTGTAATTTTCCCAGACCGAACTGTAAAAAAGCTAAAATATAGTATCTTCACTACGCTAAACAATCGCACCATGGAATATGCAAAAACCATCGAGGGGTATCTCTCGAAACATCCCAATTGGCAGGATGAACTTCAGGAACTAAGGGACTTACTGGCCAGAACAGAATTGAACGAAGAAATAAAATGGGGTGCCCCAGCCTATACACTCAACGGTAAAAATATTATTGGAATTGGTGCATTTAAAAATCATTTGGGCGTTTGGTTTCATCAAGGTGTCTTTTTAAAAGACGTTCAGAACAAATTGGTTAATGCCCAAGAGGGTAAAACCAAGGCCCTTAGGCAATGGCGATTGGAAAAGGGTGAAGCAATAGAAGGTGATCTTTTAATGGAATACGTTCAGGAAGCCATAGAGAATTCTTTGGCAGGAAAGGAAGTAAAACCTGAACGAAAGAAAGGGGTTCGTATTCCTCCCGAATTGGAAGCTGCTTTTGAAAAGAATGATCCATTCAAAAAGGCATTTCATTCCCTTACACCCGGAAAACAACGCGAATATGCGGGTTACATCGTCGAAGCAAAACGGGAAGCCACCAAAGTGAGCCGTTTGGAAAAGATTACCCCAATGGTTTTAGAAGGTGTTGGTTTGCACGACAAATACAAAAACTGCTAATCCTGAATGGGAGTCCTAAGCAATAGGAGGATTCGATTCTATGCCAAACGGGCATTTTGGATCATGATCGCTTGGGTGATTATTGCAAATCTCATTTTCTTTTACGATATCATTTCATTGTCCAATGCAGGCGCTTTAGACAATACCTTCGACTTTAAATCTGCCTTTCTTGCCAATTTGGTGGTGGCTGTTTCTGCCGGAATCATCGGTGGGTTGCTTACCGTAAACCTCATGGAATACTGGCTTCGGAAATATGCTTTCTGGAAAGCACTTTTGCTTATTGTTATTATTTATACTCTCACCTCCATAGTGATAAGTTTAATTGGAGCAGCCTACCTAGCCAGTGTTAATTTTGAACTTCCAGTTTGGGATCAAGAGGTTTTAGAGGAATCTACTTTTATATTAGGCGATTGGCGGTTCTTGAAGAATTTCATCATATGGCTATTTATTGTCCTTTGTACGCTCATTGTACTCATGATCAATGATAAGTACGGTCCCGGTGTTTTTAGGGATTACCTGTTGGGAAAATATTTTCATCCCAAAAGAGAACGGCGAATTTTTATGTTCGCAGACATCAAGAATGCTACAGGAATTGCCGAAGGCTTGGGGGAAGATAAATACTTTCATCTGCTAAAGGATTTCTTCAAAGATATTGGTCCTGCTATTGTGCAAACCCAAGGTGAAATCTATCAGTATGTAGGTGACGAAGTGGTGATCACCTGGAAAATGAAACAAGGTTTGCATAATGCCAATGCCCTTAGCTGCTTTTATTTAATGCAATCCCTCATCGAAAAAAAGTCCGATCGCTATGAGAAGAAGTACCAAGTGATTCCGGAATTCAAAGTAGGCTATCATTTTGGCTCTGTCATGGTGGGCGAATTGGGCCAAATTAAACGAGATATTGCCTTTTCTGGTGATGTGCTGAATACGGCTGCCCGTATACAGGCCAAATGCAACGATTTGGGGGTTGCCATTCTCTCTTCAGAAGCATTTTCGAATGTCCTTCCCAGCCTTCCCGAAGGAATTGTACGGGAACCTCTTGGTAAACAAAAATTAAAGGGCAAGGCTTCCGAAATTGGTTTGGTGACCTTTCGGAACGAAAATTGATGCCCTATTTCCATCATTTTAAATCTTTCAACATGAAAACAGATCTTTACACCAAGACCTTATTAACCATCATTGCTGTATGCCTAAGCTTTAACGTTGCCAAGGACTTGGACCTGGTTCCCAAAGCATATGCTTCAGAAAATAAAGTGGAAACGAACGACCTTACCGCTCCATTGGAAACCATCGACGTTCGCATTGTAGATATTAACACCTACGACGAACTGAACGTAAACATAAAAAGTGTGGATACCTATGATGAAATGAAAGTGAATGTAAAGAGTATCGATACCAGTGATGAATTGGATGTAAACATCGACGAGATCGGTGGAAGTTGGGTTTCTAATGGAAGTCCGATTCCCGTTACTATCCGGCAATAACTATATCTGGTCGAGCGCAGTCGCCCGTTATTGTCAGGTCGAGCGCAGTCGAGACCTAATTATGATATCGCATTCTTTGATACTTCTCGACTGCGCTCGAAGTGACGATTCAGTGATCATTTCCCTTTAAAAGGTCTAATAATTAGCCGTGCCGCCTTGTCATAGTTAATGTAATTGTAGGTCCAATTAAAGAAGGTCACCACTCGGTTTCGGAATCCAACCAGAAACCATAGATGCACAAACATCCACAGGAACCAGGCGAAAGCGCCGCCAAAGGAACGGTTACCGATATCACATACGGCTTTATTCCGCCCAATGGTGGCCATGGTACCCTTATCGAAGTACGTAAAGGGTTTCATGCTTTTGCCTTTCCAAGAGGCCTTCAGGTTTTTGGCTAAGTGTTTTCCCTGCTGAATGGCCGGTTGAGCCACCTGTGGGTGACCTTTGGGATAGGCTTCGGTCTCCATATAGGCGATATCGCCCAAAGCGAACAAGTTTTCGTATCCTTCTACTTGATTAAAACGATTCACTTTGTATCGATTGGCACGTGCCAATAATGCATCTCCCTCAACACCTTTTACTGGAGCTCCCGTGACACCCGCTGCCCAGATAAAGGTTTTGGTGTCGAACGTTTTTCCATCTTGAGTGGTTACTATAGTGCCATCGTAATCCTTTACAAACGTATTAAGATGAACCTGTACCCCAAGCCGTTCAAGGGAACGTTGTGCATTTTTAGAGGATCTCGGACGCATGGGAGACAATACCCTATCGGATCCTTCCACCAAATGCACTTCCATATCTTCCTTTTTAAGCCAAGGATAATCATTTTGAAGGAGTCCCTTTCTGAATTCAGCTATGGCACCCGCCAATTCTACACCAGTAGGACCCGCTCCTGCGATCACAAAATTGAGTAGGCGTTTCTTTTCAACCTCATCCTCCGAGATATCGGCCTTTTCGATATTCTGAAGTATTAGACTGCGTATATCCAATGCCTGTGGGACACTTTTCATGGGCATACTATTGCTTCGTATACTCGCGTTTCCGAAGAAATTAGTGCGGGTACCTGTAGCAATTACCAAGTAGTCATAGGCAATAGTTCCTATGTTGGTTTGCACCTCCTGCTTCTGAAGGTCTACAGATTCAACCCCCGCCATCCTAAAATGAAAATTGGAGTGCTTTCGAAAAATCTTGCGCAAGGGATAAGCAATGGAATCGGGCTCTAATCCTGCTGTAGACACTTGATACAATAAGGGTTGAAAGGTGTGGTAATTGCGGCGATCGAACAATATAATTTGTACCGCGGCATTTCGTAAATTCTTGATCAACGAAATGCCCGCAAATCCTCCCCCGATGACGACGATTCGGGGTAATGAGGTTTCAGGAATATTCATAAGGGAATGTTGTACTACAAATTTACAACCCGCCGGTCTAAAAAGATATTTTTTAATGCTATTTTTATCCTAATTTGTAACAATTATTGTCTTCCCTCCACTAATTAGACAAGCTAACAAAAAAACATTGACCAAAGAACTAGAACATAGTTTTGTGAGCCAGTTAGAGCAAAACCAAAACATTGTGCATAAGATATGTCGTTTGTATACGCACGACAGTGAATCGCACAATGATTTGTTTCAGGAAATAACCATTCAGCTCTGGCGTGCTTTTCCAAAATTCAGGGGTGATTCCAAGTTTAGTACTTGGATGTACCGGGTAGCATTAAATACAGCGATCACGCTCTACCGAAAGAATAAAAGGAAGGTACAGACCCAAGACTTTGAAGGGATCAGCTTTAAGATAACTTCGGAGGAATATGACAGCACAGTGGAAGATCAATTAAAGTTGATGTACGATGCTGTAAAGACATTGAATGATATTGACAAAGCCCTAGTGTTTCTCTATTTGGAGAACAAGAATTATAGAGAAATAGCGGCTACCTTAGGGATCACCGAGGTAAATGCGAGGGTTAAAATGAATAGAATAAAAGAAAAGTTAAGAACGATATTGAACCCTTAATACCATGGATCAATTAGAAGCATTAAAAAAAGAGTGGCAGTCCAGGGAGCAGGTGTTTCCAAAAATTACGGCCGATCAAATCTATCCAATGCTATTGAAGAAATCTTCATCGGTAGTGAAATGGATTGTGATTATTAGCCTATTCGAAATCGCATTCTGGACCATATTAGCATTCTTTATACCCGATTCCATTAATGAGTTTAATGATGAGATGGGACTCAATACCATCTATACCATTCTCAATGTGGTAAACTATTCGGTAGTCGCTATTTTTGTATACCTTTTTTATAGGAATTATCAGAAAATTCAGGTTACAGGTTCTGTGAAGGAGTTGATGGGGAATATACTGCGTACCCGTAAAACCGTACATTACTTTGTCTATTATAATATAGGGATGGCGGCCTTACTCATGATTGGTATTAATGTCTTCTACTATTTCAATAAGGAAAAATTATACGACATTTTAAGGCAGGATGATCTGTATGCCGTGATCCCTCCAGAAACTTTCTTTTCGACCTTTTTCATCGGTCAATTTGTAGCTGGGGTCCTCATCATAGGATTGCTGATTGTATTCTACTGGTTGCTCTACGGATTGCTATTGCGTAGATTGAAAAGGAATTATAAAGAACTGAAAAAAATCGAGGTTTAATACCTCCACTGGCGGGTCTTGTTCAATTCCTCTTCCTTCTGTAATTCCTCCTGTGGGATTACTTTAAGGAAGGAAGGATGCTGCTCGATGGCATACTCTAATTTTTCCACGATCTGTTCGACCGTTTCATTGTCATAATCGATCTCCAAGGGTGGCTTAATCTCCATGGATTGAAGAATTCCCCTTTTCTTGATTCGAATTCCCTTCCTATCGAAAGAACGCCTAAATCCGTCTATTACAATAGGGACTACAATGGGCTTATTCTTCTTAATGATATGAGCCGTTCCTCTTCGAATGGGTTTCCACGGCTTCGTCGTTCCTTGAGGAAAGGTGATCACCCAACCATCTTGTAATGCCTTGGCAATATTACTAACGTCACTCATTTTTACCTGACGGTTCACATCTTTTCCCTCGGCCCTCCAGGTACGTTCAATACTAACAGAGCCTGCATAAGCCAATATTTTAGGTAATAAACCCGCTTTCATAGTTTCCTTGGCAGCCACAAAATACACGTTGAGCTTGGGTCGCCATAGGTATCCAATATTCTTGATACTATCTACCCTACCGCTCAAACTTGCATTGAATACATGGAACATGGCCACAACGTCAGCAAAGTAGGTTTGGTGATTGGATACAAAAAGGACATTGTTCTCGGGGAGTGTTTTTATGATTTCACTCCCCTCGATCTGTAATTGATTAAAGCCTTTAAATCGTCTATGGGTTAGGGCCCCCATGAGTCGGATTAACCATAGTTTTAAGAAAAGAATATGTCCAAAAGGGTTCTTCTTGAATAGCCCCATATTAATTTAACTATTTAGATTTTGTCGACATCACCACCCAAAAGATTACAAAATCGGGCGGTAAAGATACTAAAAAAGCATTCTTAGGCCAGTATTTTCAGTATTTCACGTATTTCATTGAGCATCATTGCCGTAGCTCCCCAAACCACATGCCCCTGCAAATTAAATGCAGGAACCTCTATTTCCTTCGCATAACTGGTAGTCAAAGTTTTGGTAATATTAATCTTGTCGTCCAAAAATTCATGAAGCGGTACCGCAATTAAGGCTTCCACCTCTTCCTCCTGAGGTACAAAGTCAGGAGTTGAATGCGTAATTCCTAAAAAGGGTTGCACGAAAAAGTTGCTCGGTGGAATGTATATTTCCGTGAGTTGTTTTAAAACGGTCACCTGTTTTCTAGGCACCCCTATTTCTTCTTCGGTTTCCCGTAAAGCGGTTGCCTCCATGGAAGCATCCTCTTTTTCCGTTTTACCCCCAGGAAATCCCACTTGGGCAGAATGCACGCCTTTATACGTCTTGCGAAGGATGAGCATGAAATAGGTTTCTCCTACTTCATTGGGATAAAAAAGGCATAGCACTGCTGCCTTCTTCGCTGTTTTCACTTCCCTAGCTTTTCGCTTTAATTCCAACAGTCGCTGAATAGGAGCCATGCGAAGATGCAATTCTTCGCCCGGAAGCTCCATTTTTTTTACATTTACAATCTGTTGGAAAAATTCTGAAAATTGCATTTATGAGACCCTTGTTTTCTTTATTATTAATCCCTTTTTTCCTGCTCGCAAGTTGTGAAGATAACAAAAAGCCTTCCCAAGAAAAAGCGGCTACTGTTAAAGAAGAAGTAGTAGCCAAGCCAAAGGATTCAGTTCCAGTAAAGAAGAAAAAGAAATCTTTGGTGACCGATCCTTCCGTGCCCAAGATCACTGAAGACAATGTGGTGGAATTCCTTACCGCATATGGAAAAGAGAACCCTGAAACCAAAGTTCGTATTACCACCTCCCATGGCGATATCGACATCGAATTGTATAAAGATACACCGCTGCACCGAGCCAACTTTATTTACCTAGTGAAGCAGAATTATTTTGAAAACACTTTTTTCCACAGAATCGTTCCCAACTTTATCATCCAAGGGGGGAATAGTGATTTGAGAACTACCCCACAAAAGCGTCACAAATTAGGAAAAGATTACCTACTTCCCGCAGAACTCGACAATGGCCGAAAACATAAATATGGTACAGTATCTGGTTCGAAGGAATACCGTGAAAATCCGGATAATAGAACGGCACCCTATGAATTCTTCATTTTTCTGGGCCCACAATCTTCTACTGGGCACCTCAACGGCAATTACACCATATTCGGTCGTGTTACTAAGGGCATGAAGGTGGTGGAAACGATTGCGAATCTTCCGCATGATGATGGGGATTGGCCACTTCAGAATGTTTACATAGATGTAGAAGTACTTCAATAATAGGCCTTTTACAACAAATTGCTGAAATCAATTTTACAATCCTTTTTAACTAATTTGAAATGGACTAGCTCACTTATACATTTACCATTGCTAACATCCTAAACAATCTAAATCTTTAAGAACGAATACCTAGAAAATGGTATTTCAAAACAAATTCAATCCATAAAAATTTAGATTATGAAAAAAGTTTTTCTTTCCCTTGTAGCAACCGTCGGAATCATAGGGTTTGCAAATGCCCAAGACGATACGTTCGACACATTAACCTCAAATACGGGAGATGGTAAATATGTTGAATTCAACAATTCATCCAACATAGGATACCGACTCATTAACGACAACAATACTTTTGGAAGTGCGGGTTCTCTAAACTTTCAGTCCAAACTTGGCATCAGTGAACCGGGAGGGGATCCTAGTTACATTGATGTACTAACCATGCGGGGATTGAATTTCGGCGTAGGAACCACACTTCCGTTAACCAAATTTCATGTGAATGGAATCTCATACTTTCAAGATGCCGTGGGAATTGGAACCTCTTCTCCTTCCGTTCGATTGGAGGTGGTAAGAGATGAAAATCCAGCGGTAAAGATTAAAAGTAGTAACAACGGACGATGGGTCGATTTGGGAATTGCCAACTGCTCTGGTTGCTGGTCTGGAATGGCCACCGATGGCGATGTGGTGATGCGCGCCAAACCGGGACCCAATGATTTGGTCATTGCCAATCAAGGTACCGGGAATTTGATTTTGGGTAATGGAGATACGGGTAGCGAAATTCGCAGAATGGTGATTACGAATAACGGGAATGTGGGGATTGGAACAACGACTCCCGAAACAGATTTGGATGTTGCCGGAACAATTTCAAACCAATCAATAAGACTTACCTCTACCTATGGAGATTTATTAATGAGGCGAAACGGTAGTGGTGATACCAATTGGAAGAGAGCGCTTGTCCCTACGTATGATACATCCAATCAAACTTCACAATTGGCCATAAACTATGGTAGTGATTTTGATGATGGTGTGCGAATACAGGGTACTCAAACCACGGTAGATGGAAATATGGGGATTGGCACACAAGATCCCTTAAACAAATTGCAAATCGGAAATGCAATTTCCTTTCACGACGGAGGTAATGAAGTGATAGGTTTCGGTTATGCCCCAGGCCCAAATACCGATTTAAACGCTTCCGGATATGCCGCGGGTATTTCAACCAACCCAAATAACGGTACCATGAGCTTAGGTGTAGGAAGTTCGGTGTCGAGTCTACCAGTCTATAATATGTTGGTTTTAAACAACAATGGAAACGTGGGTATCGGCACTTCAAATCCTTCAGACAAACTAACCGTCAATGGTGGAATCTTAGCTGAAAAGGTCAAAGTAATTGTAGATGTTCCAGCTGATTATGTATTTCAGAAATACTATACGGGAAAATCTTCATTAAATGATGCATATGAAATGCCTACCCTACAGGAAGTCGAGGAATTCACAAAAGAGAACCATCACCTTCCCAATATCCCATCTTCCAAAGAAATAAAGGATGCTGGAATGGAGCTTAGTGAAATGACCAACCTACTGCTTCAGAAAATAGAAGAGTTAACACTATACACCATTGAACAGGAGAAAAGAATTGGTTCTCTAGAAGGGGAATTGAAGACTTTGAAGACGCAAAAAAATGACTAATCATGAAGAAAGTAAACTATATATTTATTTTGCTGCTCTTCCTGGGTATATCAAACGTGCTTCAAGGCCAGGAGTTGGAATGCAATGTAACATCGGATGACGCTGACACCAAGTTTATGCCTCATTATGGCAACAACAAAGTCTTGGAAGAAGTCTTAAAACGAACCATGCCAGACGTCGAGATTAAGAATGGTAAAATTACGGGCAAATCAAGTAGCGTATTTCGGATCCCAATTAAAGTTTGGCGCTATCGAGATGACAACGGTAGTAACCAAGCACTTTCCCTGAGTGATGTATACGATCTTATCGACATCGTAAACCAACGCTTTGAAGATAATGGAACAGGAATAAGTTTTTACCTTAAATGCGCTGTACAGACCATTAACTCGACTCAATTCAATACAATTCACGATGAAGCCGAGTATGATCTAATGAAACAGACCTATTACGATGACAAAGCCTTAAACTGGCATTTGGTAAGAACATCAGCATCCCCCGATTTTGGGGCCATTGCTACCTTTCCATGGAAACCATTCAATTTCAGTTTCATGGCTCCGTTTAATGGCAACTTATATATAGGTGGTAATCCTGTGGAAACTAGAATTGGTACAACCATACACGAGATTGGCCATACATTAGGCTTATTGCATACCCATGAAGCCCGCGATGGGATCTGGAATGGTGAAGCAGGAAACTGTTACCAAGAATCGGTAAGCAGAACTCGCTTGCAAGGGGTATTTTGTGTGAGTACCGCTTTTAAAAAGAAATGTGAGGTAAATGGTGATTATCTCTGCACCACCGCAGCCGCTCCAAATACGGATGCGAATAGTGGAATTGACATGGATTCTAATTGCAATTATACGGGTACAGGAACGGACAATTGGGGAGATACTTGGGATCCCCCTACGATTAACTATATGTCCTATCTCGATGTACGTACTTGCAGGGATGAATTGGATTCAGGACAAATTGGGGTTATGCACAGCAGCATAATATTTTATGCCCATGATGGAAACTTTCCCGTATTCGGAGAACCTTGGTACAACAAGGACGTTGTTAGCTTAGCAGGAACCGTGGTTAACGGACAGAACGAAGACATCTATGCTCCTGTTGCTATTCTCGTAGCGGAAGGAAGCAACACATATACTGTTAATCCAGGCGGAGACGTATTACTTAGAGCACAAGAGTACATTGAAATGTTTCCTGGGTTCGAAGCGCAACAGGGATCTTCTTTCGAAGCCATAACGGTCCCCAATGCAGACTGCGGCCTTAGTTTTGCTTTTGCAGAGGAGGATAAACAAGTGAAGGTATATAATGAAGTTTACGACATGCTTGTCGATGCCCTCCAAAATCAAGAAAAGATTCTTTCACAACCGGATAGAATGGAACATATCCCTACTATTAATGTGTATCCTAATCCTAACCATGGAATTTTCCGCATTGAAAGTGACCAAAAAATGATCTCTTGGGAACTGAGAAATCAGTTAGGAAATGTTTCAATTATTAGTAGAAATAATACCATTGGATTTACTACTGATAGTCTGGATATTTCCAGATATGCATCTGGAGTTTATTTCCTAAAAGTAACTCTTGAAAACGGACAGATCGTAACCAAGACAGTGGTTAAAGAATAACTCCCTCCTATTCTCTTTCCAGCTAGCAATCTACCTTCGGGTAGGTTGCTTTTTTATTCCGTTTTTCCGTAAATACTGGGTAAGGATAGGTTGAACACCACAGCTAATAGGCGAATGGCGATTACTATTCCACCGGAAATAAATACAACCACATCTTGAGAAAGGGTAGTTTCCAATAAGAGAAAATAGACAGTGCCACCCAAAATACAGGCGGTTGCATACACCTCTTTCCTAAAAATAATAGGGATTTCGTTACACAAAATATCACGAATCACACCACCAAAACAGGCCGACATGGTACCCAATGCAATACATACCAAAGGCGGTAGATCTGCAGCAATACCTTTCTCAACGCCCACAATGGTATATAGGGCAATCCCAATGGTATCGAATAGAAACAGGGATCTCCTAACGTAATTCAGCTTCTTCCTGAAGATTATCGCCACAATAGTTGCCCCGACAATAACATAAACGAAGGTCAAATCCCGCATCCAAGTGATGGACGTATCGATTAGAATATCCCTTAACGTACCTCCACCCACTGCTGTGACAAAGGCAATAATAAATATACCAAACAGATCCAGCCGTTTCTTCATAGCGGTTAGAGCGCCAGAAACAGAAAAGGCAATGGTTCCCAATATGTCTATTACGAGGAAAAGGCTCACATTGCTTGGGTATAGTAGTTGTAATCCTTTAAAATGGTATCTATAAACTCGATATCACTGCTATGCTTGCGCTCCTTGATCTCAGCAACTTCCATGATCTTATCGCGGAGTTTGATCAATGTAGGATAATCCTTTGCCGCCCTTGCATTGGTAAATGTCTCCTTGATGATTCGAGCATCATTATCGGAAAGTTTAATAACGGTAGGATAGGTAGGCTTAAATCCTTCCTTCAGGTTTTCGAGTATGGTATGACTAATATTCACTTTATCCCGCAAGGAAATCACAGAGGTACCTGTAGCCATATCCCCCAATCGCTGTGACTGTTTACTGAAAGCGATGAAGAAGAACCCAATTCCGAAAATCCAAATATCGATGATCCTAAAAAACCACCGAACCACATAATCGGCCAAAGTAGCTTGGTACCCGTCGATTTTCACGACCCTAATCTTTAATGCTTTTTTACCGATCGTTTGCCCCCCCAATAACAATTCGAGTACCAAGGTGTAGAAAACCACAGGCAATCCCAAAATGGTATTAATGGCGATCTGAGACCATTCGTCCATGTTTTCGAAGGCGCCAAATACCGCTCCAACTACCACTAAATATCCCCATTTTATGGCACCATCTATTACAAATGCCAAGAGTCGTTCCCCTGCTCCCGCTGCCGTGTAATTAATTTTCACATTTTGGGTGGTGTTAATTTGTATCTCTGCCATATTCTTTCTTAATTTAACTCGCTTATGAGGGAGGTAGCATTTATCAAGCAAAATAAAGAAAAATGGCTCAGCTTTGAAAAGGCGATTTTTAATAACGATTTCGAAGATTCGGACCAGTTAGCCTCGCAGTACGTTCAGATTATCAACGACTTATCCTATGCTCAGACGTACTACCCTAAAAGCAAGGTAGTTGTTTACCTTAACCAACTTTCGGCAAAAGCCTTCCAAAACATCTACAAAACCAAGCGGGAAGACACATATCGATTCGTACGTTTTTGGAAGACAGAAGTTCCCTTATTAGCATACCAATACCGGAAATTCATCTATATCGCCTTTGCGGTTTTTTCACTTTTCACGGCAATCGGCGCCATATCGGCAGCCAATGATGGTGAATTTGTACGTTCCATTTTGGGAGATGCCTATGTGGACATGACATTGGAAAATATCGAGGCTGGAGACCCCATGGCTGTATACAAACAAGGGAGCAATTGGGGAGGATTCATTTGGATTACCATCAATAACCTTCGAGTCGGCATTCTAGCCTTTGCTACAGGAGTCTTTGGTGGATTGGGAACCCTTTGGATATTGTTCAAGAACTGTATCATGTTGGGGTCCTTTCAGTACTTTTTCTTCGAAAAAAATGTCTTCTGGGAAAGTGTGCGAAGTATATGGATTCATGGCGCCATGGAAATATTTGCTATCGTAATAGAAGCAGCTGCAGGACTTATCCTTGGAGCCAGTATCTTGTTTCCTGGAACTTACTCCAGGATGCAATCCTTCAAAAACGGTGTTAAGGTTGGAGTCAAGATTCTCATTAGTACCTTTCCATTCACCTTTTCCGCTGGATTTTTGGAAGGTTTCGTTACCCGATATTCTGACAGTATGCCCAACTGGCTTTCAGTAGGAATTATATTGATCACTTTAAGTTTCATAAGCTATTACTACCTTATTTACCCTTTTAAAGTGCAGCGCGAAATGAAACGTGAATTACTCAACCCTGCGACCGCATGAAGCCATTAAGCCGATTTGTTTCATACGTGCTTTTTATCTGCCTTTTCGCAGCCTCTCCTGTCTTAAGCCAAGATGAGGGTGACAGTTCTATAGACACCCAACGACAATTCGATGAGGATTTTAAAGAGCGTTATTCCGACAGGCGTTTCGATTACGAAGGAAGGGAACTAACAAAAAGATCACGAAGCTCCAACGGAGAGTTCAAAGACTATGATCCCAATGACAACCCTAGGATTGAAGAACAGAACAATGAAACTGTATTAGAGGTAGATAGTCCGTTTAATCTAGGATTTCTTCAATGGCTTTTGGTGGGTATTTTGGTAATTGCGCTCTTGTATCTGGTTTTTGTTTTACTGAATGATGGTGGAACCGGACTTTTTTCCTCGAACCGGGACCGAAAGATTGCGGAAGAAGAAGAACTTACCGTCGAGAATATTGGACAAATAGATATTAGGTCCTTGATTAAGAAAGCCGAACAATCTGGAGATTTTCGTTTGGCTATCAGGTACTATTATATTTTAGTCTTGAAAACGCTCAGCATAAAAAACTTCATCAAGCTCGAAGATGATAAAACCAATGAAGAGTATTTCAACGAAATAAGAACCCAGCCTTTTAGCCAAAGTTTTTCCTATACCTCCTACCTCTATAACTATATTTGGTACGGGGAGTTTCCCATTAATGAATTGGAATATGACAAAGCCAAAGGCGATTTCGATTCCCTAATCAATAAAGTAGCCTGATGAAAAAGTCCTACCTCATCATAGCGCTTATCATTGGGCTCATCATTATCCTGGCAACTACTATGGATTTTGGTATTACCCGGACCATCGATTGGGAAGAAACCTATGATGAGCGGAGTAATAAACCGTATGGGCTAAGTGTACTTTACAAAGAATTAGACCGTCTCTTTGAGGGTAAAAAAATAAGAACGCTCTACCACCAGCCTTCCAGTTATTTCTATGCCAATTCGGAAGATGGATACGGCGATCATGTAGCGAAAGGAACGTACATGTGCATAGGCAATAGCACCTATTTGAGTTTCGAATCGGTGGATGAATTGATTCGTTTTGCTGCCGAAGGCAACACGGTTTTTATTTCCGATTATTACCTCCCTGGCAATCTGGCCGACACCCTCGGATTGGAAGTAGACTATGTTGTTAATGAAACCGATAGCATTTCCCAACTCAGTTTTGAAAATCGATCATTACAATCCAGCAACACCCTAATCGATAGAAATCTGGGTGACTTCTACTTTACAGATCTTGATAGCATAAGTCATACGATACTCGGATATACAGACAATAAAAAGAAGCGGGTCAACTTTATTAAAGCACCCTTCGAAAAAGGAAATATCTTCATCCATTTACAACCCAAGATTTTTACCAATTACAATATCCTGAAAGAAGAACGCTACCAATACACCGAAGCAGTATTATCTTATCTTCCCGAAGATGATATCTATTACGACTCCTTTGTAAAGTATCAATCTGCTTATGGTGGCGATGTGGAGCAGGAATCGGAACTGAGCTGGTTCCTACAACAGCGTGCCTTTCGATGGGCTTGGTATTTTGCCCTTCTCCTTACGCTGCTGTTTGTTATTTTCAATGCCAAACGACGGCAACGCATAGTCGAAGTGGTAAAGCCATTGCAGAATACAACCCTAGCCTTTGTAAAGACCATTTCCAATTTGTACTTCGAAACCAAGGATCATCAAAATCTCATCGAGAAAAAGATTGCTTATTTCTTGGAGCGCATCCGTATCGATTTCAATCTGGATACTGAACTATTGGATGAAGAATTTATAGAAAAACTAAGTTCGAAATCAGGCGTCAAAAAAGAACAGGTGGCACAGGTAATTAACTATATTAGCTGGTTGCGCAGAAAGCGCCAGTATTTTGAAAGCAACCTCATTACACTCAACAAATACATTGAAGAATTTTATTCGAGATAACTATGGAAGAAAACGAATCACATAAAGAGGAAACACCACAAAACGAATCGGGACAGCCAAATCCTTCTTCACCCGAACCTTCTAACCTGGCATCTGGGTTGGATGAAATCTTGGGTTTAGAAAAAACTCCTGCACCAGAGGAGACCGCAGCTTCAACAGAAAGTAGCGATGGGAATTTGGAGTTTAAAAGCCGGTTAGATTTATCCGAATTAAGAAGTAACGTTCAGAAAATACGGGATGAAATCGGAAAAGTGATTGTGGGGCAGCACGATATGATCGATATGCTCATCGCTTCCCTTCTTGCAAAAGGGCATTCCTTAATTGAAGGAGTACCGGGAATTGCTAAGACGGTTTCAGCAAAACTCTTGGCCAAAACAGCAGCGGTCGATTTTAGTAGAATCCAATTTACGCCCGATTTAATGCCCAGTGATATTTTGGGTACTTCGGTTTTCAATCTGAAAAATTCCGAATTTGAATTCAAAAAAGGTCCCATTTTCTCGAACATGATACTCATCGATGAAATTAACAGGGCTCCTGCAAAAACCCAAGCCGCCTTGTTCGAGGTTATGGAAGAAAGGCAAATCACTATGGATGGTGAGCGCTACGAACTGGCACCTCCCTTTATGGTATTGGCCACGCAGAATCCAGTGGAACAAGAAGGTACCTATCGCTTGCCCGAAGCGCAATTGGATCGATTTCTTTTCAAAATAAATGTATCCTATCCCAATTTGGATGAGGAAATCGAAATTTTAAACCGGGAGCATCAGTTAGAAGGTGGAGCCAAAACCGAATCCATATCGTCTTTCCTTACGGCAGATCAGATCGCGAATTATCAAAACCTGGTGTCGCAGGTGTACATCGAAAAAAACCTATTGTCCTATATCGCTCAAATTATAGTAGCCACCCGAAATAACCAATTTCTGTATTTGGGAGCCTCACCAAGGGCCTCTATTGCTATTTTAAAGGCGAGTAAGGCATTTGCCGCCATGGGAGGTAGGGATTTTGTAACCCCTGAAGATATCAAGAAGGCGGCCATACCCGTATTGCATCATAGGGTAATTGTTACTCCAGAGCGTGAGATGGAAGGGCTAACGAGTGATGCGATCATTAAGCAAATCATTGAAGTAACAGAAATACCTAGGTAAAACAAACGATTGAAGTTTTTTAAGTCTTTCTACATACAACCCCTTTTCTTTTATGCCAATGTGGGCGTTATCGTACTTTTTGTACTGAGCTATTTCATGCCCGTTTTGTTTGGGATAGCACAGCTTTCTATCGTGGCCATATTGCTTATTTTCTTTATAGATGTGCTGTTTGTGTTCTTGGGAAGGAATCGTTTGGAAGCGGAAAGGATCTTGCCCGAAAAATTTTCCAATGGTGATTCTAATGGCATTACCCTCGAATTGCAGAACAACTATCCTTCGAGAATGTCCCTCGAAATCATCGACGAAATCCCCGTTCAGTTTCAAAAAAGGGATTTCAATATTAAAACCAGTATTGCACCTAAGGAAAGGAAACGCCTACAGTATAGTCTTACACCCAATGATCGTGGAGAATATCGGTTTGGCGCACTCAATATATATGCCATTTCGAGAATTGGATTGGTCGCTAAACGATATCGCTTTAGCGGAGATGCCATGGTAAAAACCTATCCTAGTTTCAAGCAATTGAAACGTTTCGAACTTATTAATGTTAACCGTAATTCTCATGAAATTGGCCTGAAAAAAATCAGGCGTCTAGGGCACAGTATGGAGTTCGAACAGATCAAGGAGTATGTAATTGGGGATGACCTAAGAACCATCAACTGGAAGGCTACGGCCAAGAAGAACAGTCTGATGGTTAATATGTATCAGGATGAGAAATCTCAACCCATTTATTGTCTTATAGATAAAGGTAGATCGATGAAAATGCCGTTTAACGGCCTAAGCCTGTTAGACTATGCGATTAATTCCTCATTGGTGATTAGCAACATTGTATTGCGCAAACACGACAAGGCGGGGATGCTTTCTTTTTCTAAAAAAGTGGAAAATGTTGTGGTGGCAGACCGCAGAAGTCACCAGATGCAAATGATATTGGAATCGCTCTACAATGTAAAAACCGATTTCTTCGAAACGGACTTCAGTAGATTGTACACCCATGTAAAGCAACATATTACCCAAAGGAGTTTATTGATGCTCTATACGAATTTCGAAACCATGGATGGCCTCGATCGCCAACTGCCCTACCTAAAGGCTTTGGCCAAAAACCATTTGTTGGTCGTAATTTTCTTTAAGAATACAGAGCTTTCCAAGTTAATAGATGAGCCGGCAGAGAGTCTAAGGGAGGTCTATGACAAAGTAATCGCTGAGAAATTTGCTTTTGAAAAACGACTAATTGTGAATCAGTTGAAGAAATACGGTATCTACTCTATCCTCACTTCCCCGGAGGACCTTACCGTGAATACGATCAATAAGTACTTGGAAGTAAAGGCAAGGGGCTTGCTTTAGATTGTTACAATTCCTTCGTTTTATCGTTTATTAAATATGGGCATAATTACTTTCATTGACCAAATTAAGAAACGAAGACTCTTTAAATGGCTCTATTGGTTCACCAAAATACTCTTGGGACTGGGCTTTATACTATCGGGATTTCGCAAAATGCCGGGGGTAAAATTTACCGCTATTGGAATTGACAATCCGATTGGCCTTTTTTTTGAAGGCATGTACCAATCGGGATTTTATTGGAACTTCATTGGATATTATCAAATTGCCGTAGGAATATTACTCATGACACCATGGTTAAAAAGGCTATCGCCGCTTTTAGCATTTCCAGTAACCTTCAATATTTTTTTGGTATCGGCCTCCTTACATATGCGCGGAACCCCGGTAATAACGAGTGCCATGGTATTGGGCAATCTCTTTCTAATGCTTTGGCATGCCAAGAGTTACTCGCCTATTTTCCGGAAGAATTTCCAATAATTACAATTGAGACTCAAAATTTGACAATTGGGGCATTCTTAATTTCCACACATAGCATTTCTTTTCACTTTTGAAGTGTAAAATAAAAACAAACACTTTAAAACACCATAATATGAAAACGATTGTTACTACTCTAGCCCTACTAATTTCAAGTCTATTCTTAAACGCGCAAAGTGAAACCGCCATTTCGGAAGTTTCCGAAAGCGAGGGAACCACCATTACTGTTAACGTTCCCGTTCCGGGAACCGGAGGAAAAGTAATTGTGGGCCTATACGACGAAAGTGGTTTTGCAAAAAGAATCCCACTTGCAGGATTGGAAAGCGATATTGTTGATGGCAATGCGACGGTAACCTTTACCAATGTCACTCCTGGAACATATGGAATCACCTTATTCCATGACAAAAACGACAACAAGCGAATGGATTTCGAACCCAATGGTATGCCCAAAGAAATGTATGGCGTATCCAATAATGTGATGAGTTATGGTCCACCACAATGGAGCGATGCCAAATTCGAAGTGGTTAACGAACCCATTACTATGGAGATTAGAATGTAAAAAAATCCCGCTTACCACTTACCAACACCCTACAAAACAATCCCGCTAACGCCGGGGTTGTTTTTTGTTATAGATATATCTTAAAAATTTATTGTCACCAATAGATTTTATTGATAGACTTAGTTATCTTTGAGGAAAACCTAGCAGCCATGACCATTACACAACTTAAATATGTTTTAGCTGTCGCAGAACACAAGAACTTCACCAAAGCAGCTCAAAAGACTTTTGTCACGCAACCAACATTGAGTATGCAGATTCAAAAACTGGAAGAGGAGTTGGATATCCTCATCTTCGACCGAAGCAAAAAACCCATCGAACTTACGGGTGTGGGGCAAAAGATCGTGAGCCAAGCCAAGAGTATCGTAAACGAGGCCGAACGCATGCAGGATGTGGTAGATCAGGAAAAAGGATTTATTGGTGGGGAGTTTAAATTGGGGATCATTCCTACTATCATGCCCACACTCCTTCCTATGTTTTTAAAAACCTTTACCGTGCGCTATCCGAAGGTACAACTGAAAATAGAAGAGTTGGCTACCGATGAAATCATTACAAAGCTTTTGGACGGACATTTAGATGCTGCCATAGCGGCCACCCCTCTCTATCAGGAGAAAATAAAGGAACGGCCGTTATATTACGAACCTTTTGTGGGTTACATACCCGAAAGCCATCGATTGTATAGCAAAGACAAAATAGAAAGTAAAGATCTGGAAATTGATGATATTCTGCTGTTGGAAGACGGTCATTGCTTTAGGGATGGGGTAATCAACCTTTGCAAAGCCTCAAAATTGGCCAAAGACGACACCTTTCAATTGGAAAGCGGTAGTTTCGAGACGTTAATCAAACTCACCCATGAAGGTCTTGGTATGACCCTCTTGCCTTTCCTGCATACCTTGGACGTAGCAGACAAGCAGAAGAAGCACCTAAAATTCTTTGAGGAGCCTTCCCCGGCACGTGAGGTAAGCCTTATCTACAACCAAAGTGAATTGAAAATGCAAATCATTAATGCGTTATACGATGTGGTCTCTGGAATTGTTCGGGGCGCGATCCGTTTTCAGGACGTGAAGATTATAAGCCCTGTAAAATAAAAAAGGCCTCCCGACGGAGGCCTTTTTTTATTCTTTTAGGTAAATTAAACATTGATTTAATTGGGGGTTCTGCATGATTAGCGAGTTGATCCAAATTTTTAACTCCTCTATCTCATGGGGGAGTAATCGATTCAGCGCTTTTTTCAACTCCTTGCAGAACAGATTAACATCAAAGCTAACTTTTTTGAGGACGGCTTTGGTGTAATCAAACATTGCTCTAGCCATAGTAATTAATTAGAGTTAGGTTACGTAATGTTTTCTATAAGCGTGAGATTTTAAATTTGATGTTTAAATATAACTAAAAAAAATCAAACACATTTTACGCTTATGAAAAATCCTACGTTAAAGTATGGTTAAAAGTTGTCCCCGTCCAAAAGGTCTCCCAAACCACCCAATATGCTACCTTCTCCTTTGTCTTTGCCTCCTCCTCGAGGTGCCGCGGCCCATACCCGTTTTGCCAATCTGCTAAAGGGCAAGGACTGTACATATACCGTTCCGGGACCCGTTAACGTGGCAAAGAACAATCCCTCGCCTCCAAATAACGTGTTCTTAATGCCACCCACAAACTCTATATCGTAATCTACGGTTTGATCGAACCCAATAATACAGCCGGTATCGACTTTCAAGGTTTCCCCTGCTGCCAACTCTTTTACAGCTGTGGTTCCTCCTGCATGAACGAAGGCCATTCCGTCACCTTCTAATTTCTGCATGATAAAACCTTCACCACCAAACAATCCGCGTCCTAATTTTTTGGAAAACTCTATTCCCACAGAAACCCCTTTGGCTGCACAAAGAAAAGCATCCTTCTGGCATACAAACTTTCCTCCAAATTGGGTGAGGTCCACCGCAATGATTTTCCCCGGATAAGGCGAAGCAAAACTAACATGCTTCTTCCCCATTCCGGTATTATAAAATGCTGTCATAAAAAGACTCTCTCCTGTGAGCAGGCGTTTTCCTGCACCGAAGATTTTACCCATAATGCTGGAGTCCTTTTTGGAGCCATCCCCAAAGATGGTTTCCATTTGGATACCGCTATCCATCATCATAAAACTTCCGGCCTCGGCCACAACGCCCTCGTTGGGATCCAGTTCAATTTCTACATATTGCATTTCTTCACCGTAAATGGTGTAGTCGATTTCGTGTGCTGTCATGTGGTTGTGATTTTTTAAGGTTTGAAACAACTAATGAGTAGTCATGTAATCCCATACGTTACATGAAATCCGGCTGAATTGAAGAGACGCTACTTTTTCAATGCGATCAACTTCCCCGATTTGGCACTTTTCTTGGCGGCCTCCAGAATTTCCACTACGATGGTATTATTCTCCAAAGAAGATAAACTGAAAGGAGGCACTTCTATTTTTTTATTAATGATGGCCGCAAAGTATACAAAAGGATCATCATACGGACTTTCTCTTTCTTCCATTTGATACTGTTCTTCATCATAGGAATCATACCCCATGGAGACTCGGGTGCGCAAATCATTGCGATTATCAGCATAAATTACACCCTTTACACCGTAGACCTCCATGTCCTTTCTTCCTATGGGCCAATTCCATGACGCCTGAATGATTCCGATCATCTTATCGTAGTTGAGAATGATAATAGCCTCATCGTCTACCTTAGGATTATTTTCGGGTTGTTGTTGTGCCGTGACCGCCATCACGCTATTGGGTTTTTTACCATCCATGATCCAAGTGAGCAAATTGGCCCCGTAGCATCCAAAATCGGTGATGGCTCCTCCTCCGTTAAGATCGGGATCGGTTAACCACTCCAAAAACTCTTTGTCTACACCAATTTTCTTTGGACCTTTATGTCCATCACGAACAATTATCTTGCGAAGATCTCCTATTAACGTATCATTTTTAATGATGTCATAGGCTTTATGATTGGTGGGATACCAAGTGGTTTCATAATTGGTCAACAAATGGATGCCATGGGTTTTCGCAAGCTTTTCCATTTTTCGGGCATGCTTTAGGCTCACTGCCAAAGGCTTTTCTACCATCACATGAATACCAAGGGGTGCACACACCTCAACAATCTTTAGGTGATCGTAAATGGTTCCGAAAGCCGTCACGGCGTCTGGAGATTTCGCTTCGATGAGTTCTTCAATCGTATTGAAAACCTTATCCATAGAAAATTGATATTGATCGGCATACCGCTGTGCCAGTTCCCTATTGGGCTCTACCACACCGACAATTTCAAATTCCGGACGGGAATCGCTATTGAAAATCCAATGTACATGGGTATGTGTTAACCCCACAACGCCTATTCTAATGGGATCATTTCCTCCAAAAAGCGTTGTTGAAAGCAAGCAAATGACAAATGCGCAAACCAATTTAATCTTCATAGCTAGGATTTCTTTTTTACAGTCCATTCGAACTCAAACTCGGAAACCACGTCCCCGTTTTGGTTCTTCCCAACGGCCTTCATCCAGCAAGTAACGCCTTCACCCGTCTCAACTGTTTTTTGAATGGCCTCTTTAATCTTTAAACCATCTTCACACAAAAAGGTAATCCTTCCAGTCGCTTTTTTGGTAAACGTGGCCTTGTTATTGGCGACCAACATAGAAACACGAGCACCGCTTTCACGAATGCAGGACATCACCAAAGCCCCGGTACTGAGTTCGGCGGCCATTCCCTGGACGGCCCAGAACATCGATTTAAAAGGATTCTGATTGATCCATTTGTGTTTTACCGAAGTCACACAATGGGTATCCGTGATCTCCTTGGCACGTACTCCTGTAAAGTAGGCCGAAGGCAATTTAAACATCGTGAATTTATTTATTTGGGAGGGTTTAAGTGGCATAAACAATGGCTTTACACGAAGATATTCCTTTATTCTCTGTAATGGAAGAAAAAAAACCACTATCCAATCAACCCTTGAAAAACAAGGGTTTAAGTATTTCAATTTGTTAACATTTTGTTAAATTATAGTACTATGCGTAACATAATACCTGACTTTAGACATATATTTGCATAAGAAAATAATAGACAATGGAAACTACTCCGACCGAAAATCAAAAAAATGTAGCTGCAGCCATGCACCTTTCGACCTTTACCAAGTACCTATTTCCATTGGGAAATTTTTTGGCTCCCTTATTATTATGGACTGCCAATAAGGACAAACCTTTTGTAAGGGAACACGGAAGACAGGCGATCAACTTTCAGTTAAGTATTCTATTATATACCATAGGTATTGGAATCCTTTGCTTACCGTTTTTCGTGATTTTCGCTTCAGACTTTACGGGACTGGTAGAAGTCATCGACGATCACGTTCACGATGTTACCATTCGTAATGTGAGAAACTTGGGAGGATACCTAACACTATTCTTGGTAGCGGCTGTCTTACTTTTCGGAATCTTTGTATTCGAATTGTATTGCGTGATCCAAGGAACCTTCCATGCCAATCAAGGGAAACTATATAAGTATCCGTTAAGCATTCAATTCATCCGCTTGGAAGAAAGCGAACCAAAAGACGAACAAGAATCACAATCATCAATAAATCAATCAGAAAATGAGCACGTTAGTTAAATTAATCATGGCCCTAGTCCTCAATATTGTCTCCCATGGCAATGTCGACCTTACTCAGGACACGGCAGTGCACGCACAGGAGATCGAGGGCAAGTATACTGTACAACAACTCAACCCTCATTACATTATTACGAGAGACGAAATGTTGTCTCAGTTAAACTAATCTACAGTACGTATGAAAATCGAAAACACAAAAGCACAAATGCGAAAGGGAGTACTGGAGTACTGCATCCTTTCCATCCTAAAAGATGGGGAGGCATACACCAGCGACATCCTGGAAACCCTAAAGGACGCAAAAATGCTCGTGGTAGAGGGAACCATTTATCCCTTGTTAACCCGCCTCAAGAATGCCGGGTTGCTCAACTACCGCTGGGAGGAGTCCTCTAGTGGACCGCCTCGCAAATATTACGAACTCACCGAAACGGGGAAATTATTTTTGAAAGAATTAAACACTACTTGGAGTGAATTACAACAAGCAGTAAATCGTGTAACCAGCTCAACCACTACAAAATGAACAAAACAGTTAATATAAACCTTGCAGGTACTTTTTTCCACATCGACGAAGATGCTTTTGGAAAACTAAAACGCTACCTGGAAGCCATTCGCAAATCACTGAGTGATCCACAAGGGAGCGATGAAATTATTAAGGACATCGAAGCCCGTATTGCAGAGCTATTTTCAGAAAAACTGGAACGCAGCACGCAAGTGGTCACCTTAAAAGAACTGGACGAGGTTATTGCCGTGATGGGACAACCCGAAGATTATATGGTGGATGACGAAATTTTCGAAGATGCACCTCCAAGATCCCAAAAGAGCCGTACTCGCTCGACTGCTTCGCACAAACAACTGTTCCGTGATGAAGACAATAAGTTCATCGGTGGGGTTTCTTCTGGATTGAGCCATTACTTAGGGCTGGACGCCGTTTGGGTGAGACTCATCTGGATATTGCTTACCTTATTCTCCAGTGGATTCTTCATCATCGTATACGTTCTTTTCTGGATCCTTGTGCCCGCTGCACAAACGACTTCGGAAAAACTTAAAATGACCGGGGAACCCATCAATATATCCAATATTGAAAAAAAGTTTAAAGAAGGATATGAAAACGTCTCCGAAAAAGTAAAAAACGTAGACTATGACAAATACGGGAATAAAGTAAAAAGCGGAACCTCCGGTTTTTTCGATACACTCGGTAGTGTCCTTCTTACACTTTTCAACATATTTGTCAAGTTCTTTGCGGCCATATTGGTATTCGTATCGATCGTAACCCTAGTAAGTTTGATCATTACCTTTTTCTCTGCCGGATCCATCGATATCTGGGGACACGGAGAATTGGTAGAGTTCTATGATCTGGGCAGTACTTCGAACGCACCCTTATGGTTGGTATCCCTACTGGGGCTATTGGCCGTGGGAATTCCATTCTTCGGATTATTGATCCTAGGATTGAAATTGCTCATCAAGAATTTGAAATCGATCGGCACTCCAGCCAAAGTAATCCTCTTCGTAGTGTGGATGGCCTCCTTAGTAGGATTGGGAATCCTAGGAATCCGCCAAGCCACCGAACGTGCCTTCGATGGTGAATTTACCTCGGAGTATGCACTGCCTGTAAAGGCTGGTGACACCTTAAAGATGAAAATGGTTTCTAATTCCGACTACGAATATGATGCCCGTAGAAGAGGACGATTGACGATTGAGTACAATGAAAACGATGAAAAGGTCATCTATTCTACCGACGTACGCCTAATTGTAAGATCTACCAATGATTCTGTGGGAAGGATTGTTATTGAGAAACGCGCAGAAGGAAGGGATTACCTAGCCGCTAAAGAAAGAGCTAAAGCCATTGAATACGATTATAACTTCGATGGAGAAACCCTAGCATTGAATGCCTATCTCACGACCGATGTGGAAAACAAGTTGCGTGATCAAGAAATTGAAGTAATTGTTTATCTACCCGTAGGAACGATTATCTATGCAGATGACAATACGTATACCTTCCATAGAAACGACTCGTATTACAGAGATATTCTAGACAATGGGGATGAGGAAAAGTATCTCATTATCGAAGATGGGCAAACCCGCTGTTTGGATTGCCCCGAGGAGGATGAATTCGATTCCTCCACTAATGACGAGTCCAAAGAAGACTGGGAAGAAGAGTGGGATGAGGAAGATGGTTTGTACATCAAAGACGAGAACGGTGACTTTATCAAAGTGAATCGTGACGGCATTAAGATTAAAGATAGTGATGGAGATAAGGTCATTATCGACAAAAATGGTATCGATATTCAGACCACCGATGCCGAGGATACACTTAAAGTAAAAATTGGAAACTAAAAAATTGAATAACATGAAATCAATCAAAATCATAGCCCTAGCGGGAATCGTAGCACTGGCCTCTGCATGTAATTTCGACATCAACTTTGGGCAGACCAACGGAAACGGAAATGTAGAGGTGGAAGAACGCCCTGTAGACAGTGACTTTACTGAAGTAAAAGGAAGCGCAGGTTTAGACGTATACCTTACACAAGGCGATGAACTTAAGATCGTGGTGGAGGCCGATGAGAACCTATTGGAACTTATAGAAACCGAAGTCGTTAATGGAGAATTGCGTGTGGGTGTGGTTTCCGGGCAGAATATCGGCCGGGCCAAAGCCAAAAAAGTACACGTAACCTACACTACACTCACTTCTGTAAGTGCTTCCAGCGGATCTGATGTCATCGGAAATTCCGTCATCAAGAATGAAAAACTTCAATTGAGAAGCAGTAGTGGTGCCGATTTGGAAGTTGAAATACTGGCGAAAGAAGTATATGCTGATGTTAGCAGTGGCGCCGACCTAAAAGTTTCGGGACGTGCAACCAGTTTAACGGCAGAAGCCTCTAGTGGAAGTGACCTGAAAGCAAAAGACCTTGAAGTGAAGACGTGTGATGCCCGAGCATCCAGTGGCGCTGATATTGTTGTAAACGTACGAGATGCCATTAACGGACGCGCATCCAGTGGTGGAGATATTCGCTACTACGGGAACCCTACAGCGGTTTCGGTTAAGGACGGAGCTTCCGGAAGTGTTCGAAAAATGTAAACAACCCAACCAATAGATAGGGAACTAACCGCCCTTTATAAAACCCCTTAGTGGAGTCCATAGCACTTTGGGGTTTTCCTTTTATAAAACCCAAGATGATGAAAAAATATATTTTAATGGGCCTTGCTATTCTTTTGGGTAGCATTTCCCTCCAGGCCCAACATAAAGTGTCTGAGGAGTTACAACAGGTATTCATGAAAAAGGACAGCATCCTTTTCGATGAAGGCTTCAATAGGTGTAACCTAAAACTACTGGAAACCCAACTAACCGAAGACCTTGAATTCTATCACGATTTGGGTGGACCCTCGGACAAGCAAGGTTTCTTGGATTCCATGGCGCAAAACATATGCGGAAATCCAAATCAAGACTACCAAAGAAAGTTGATTCCCGAAAGTGTAGAATTATTTCCCTTGTACAACAATGGTGTCCTTTACGGTATGATTCAGCATGGAAAACATGAATTTTTTGCCAAGGGAAAAACCGAAACCAAATTCAAAAAGACAGGCTCTGCCCTATTTTCCTCCCTATGGATTTTAAAAGATGGTGACTGGTTATTGAAAAGGGCCTATAGTTATCACCACGGTCCCAATTAACAAAAAAGCCGAAGCAATTGCTTCGGCTTTCCTATTTCTAGAGAGGACTGTAATTATGCCTCTACTGTTTCCTTACTTTCTACCGCCGCTAGATAACGCTCCGCATCCAAGGCCGCCATACATCCCGTTCCTGCCGCTGTTACTGCCTGACGGTATTCTTTATCCTGTACATCACCACTGGCAAAAACACCTGGCCTGTTGGTTTTTGTGGACTTTCCTTCGGTAATGATATAACCGGTATCGTCCATATCGATTTGTCCTTTGAAGATGTCTGTATTTGGTTTATGACCAATGGCAACAAACAGTCCAGTGATTGCAATTTCCTCCTTCTCACCCGTCTGGTTGTTCTTCATGCGTAGACCTTCTACTACCATATCGCCTAACACTTCATCTACTTCGGTGTTATAGCGCAGGTCAATGTTCTTGGCAGCATTCACCCTATGCTGCATCGCTTTGGAAGCTCGCATCTCATCACGGCGTACCAACATGGTAACCTTGTTACAGATATTAGCCAAATACGTTGCCTCTTCAGCAGCGGTATCTCCACCACCCACAATAGCAACATCCTGTCCTTTATAGAAGAAACCATCACAAACGGCACAGGCAGAAACTCCACCTCCACGCAATCGCTGTTCACTTTCAAGACCAAGGTACTTTGCTGTGGCTCCCGTAGAAATGATTACTGTTTCGGCTTCGATTTCGGTCGTTCCATCCACGGTTACCTTATGGATTCCACCCATTTCGTCACTTAAGTCCACCGAGGTTACCATACCGATTCTAACTTCGGTACCAAAACGTTCGGCTTGTTGCTGCAGTTGCACCATCATGGTGGGTCCATCGATCCCTTCTGGATATCCTGGGAAATTATCAACCTCGGTAGTTGTGGTAAGCTGCCCTCCGGGTTCCATTCCCGTATACATTACGGGCTTAAGATCTGCTCTAGCAGCATAAATTGCCGCTGTATATCCTGCAGGTCCCGACCCGATTATCAAACATTTTATTCTTTCAATTGTTTCTGACATAACTGTAAATTCTTCAGTAAAATAGTATGCTGTAAAAGTAGTAACTTTAGGTAAAACCTTACACGAAAGTTATTAAGAAAAACAATGAGGTTATTAATAATGACTATTGCCCTCGCTTCGGGAAAAAACGCCCTGTAGTGGCCATATAATCCTTGTATTCGGTAAAACGATCCTGGAGCATGCGCTCTTCGTAATTACTTTTAAAATATAGGACCATCCATAGCACCGCCGTAACCGATAATTTGAAAACTGATAAAGAGTAGAGAGCGTATGACAGCATCGACAACAATATTCCTGCATAAATAGGATGACGCACATACCTGTAAATACCAGTAGATATTAGGGTGGAGTTGGATTTGGGGGAAGGAAAGGGTGTTAGGTTTTCATTCAAATTCAATATTCCCAGCAATACAACCAGCAATCCCGTAACCGTGAGCCCTATAAATATATAGCATATCCAACTAGGGATTTCGGGTGAAAAAAGGGGCCATTCCATACCAAAATAGGCAGCAAAAAGTAAAAACTGGGCAAGTACAAAAAGGATGTCCTTCTTCAAAGGGTCAAAATTTGAAAGATCAAAAATAGCTAAAATTATGGAAGTGAAATTATAAAAATGTGTACCCTTTTCTGAATAATTAATCCCTAGTGAACCCATAGATTTTAGGTCTAAATTCTTTGGACAAGAAAAGGTAGCAACATATCGAAAACACAAATTTTGCCCATTCATTTTGCATTTTATCTATAGATATTGATCCTCGAACTGAATGCTCGGATATCATTCCTTTTGAACCTCACCGATGTTGGAGCCCAAAAAACCTACGGATAGGATTACATTATGGTGTGGATGATCATTTTTATATGCTTACAATTTGCCTTGATTACTTGGCTGATACTTTGGCTCATAGGTATTGGAAAGCATAATAAGACGATGAAGAAAAAACTAAACGGTAATAAAATGAAAACACATTCAACTAATGGGAAAAAATAGTAAATACGAATAGGTTAATCCGCTTCTATTCATGAGTCAAGACGAGAAGTGTATGGAAGGATTCGGTGTCATGCCGGATTCTTTTTTTATTTAAGTTCTATGATGCATTGTGCAACTCCATAAAATGATTATTTTTGCAGACGTTTTTCTTAAAACGGGATGTGGCGCAGCCCGGTTAGCGCACACGCCTGGGGGGCGTGGGGTCGCAGGTTCAAATCCTGTCATCCCGACTCAATAAAAAGTGATTTGTGAAAGCAAATCACTTTTTTGTTCCTGAAAGCGAAATAAACGCAGTTGAATTGAGCTGAGGGGAACAAAAAAGGATGAGGGCGGCAGCCTTCACTTTTAATTGGCAACGAGGGTTTATCGGGATTCTGTAAATCCTGTCATCCCGACTCAATTAAAAGTGATTTGTGAAAGCAAATCACTTTTTTTATTTCTGAAAAAACTGTTGCGTTCACGCAATTAGGCTTGAAGGTAAAAAGTTAACGCGCAAGCGTGAACTATTATTGAACATTTGATAACCGAACCATCGCTTTTAAATTCTTCTCAATATGCTCGCGATCCATGGCATCTATAATATTGGAAACATAGAACTGTCGTCGG
>JAHQVM010000009.1 GCA_019634365.1 Flavobacteriaceae bacterium
CCTGAATTGATTGCAACAGATAGCCCAAGTAGCAATTATGTCGTACACACCGACTATTTTAATACAGTGCAAAATTCGAATTTTCCAATTACTGTATCCAGTTTACAGAAGCAACTCTCCAATTATGATGTTGCCGGAGAAAAGGGGTTCGATGGAAGAAAGGAAGATTTTATGCTTTTAGTAAAAGGTGATATTGGTACCATCCGTGCCTTTTTCGATACAAAAGGTGCCATAACTGCGACATCAGAAACCTATAAAAACGTTGTCCTGCCCAAAGAAATTCAACAAAAGCTAAGGGAGGATTATACCAAATTCAAGCAAATAAGAAATAAGTTGAAGGTAACGTACGAACCTGGACATCCTCTGGAATTCTGTTATACGGTAGTCGTAAAAGCCAATGGCAAGAAAAGTGTGCGCACGTTCGGATCGGCGGCGGAATAAATAAGAATGGCTGAGATTCTAGAGCCCTTTCCATTTAGTTGCACCGTTGTGCGACTAAAAGGGGAGGGCTTTTTTTAAGGATGTTTCGCTAAAAATTTAAATCCATATCTTGGGTTGTAAAATCAACCCATTAAATTTTATCATATGGCAAATTACAAAGGAAATAGATACCCCGTTTGGGCAATTGAAGTAGACGGCACCGTAGTCGCTTACGATGCAATGGCAACACGCCATGTAAAGTCCAAAGCCACATTTGCAAGGCAAATTGCAATAAGTGATGATGGTACAGTTTGGATAGTAAGCTATGAAACAGATGCAAGCGGAGGGGGGTTAAAGATCTATTTTTCTGACGGAAATAGCGATTGGCAAGAAGCCGATGGTAAGGGTCCAGGGGCATTCAAGATTGCTGGAACCAGCGATGGGAATTGTGTGATCATTACCAATGATTATGAGTTGTATGCTTTAAACCAGAAGAAAGAATATACCAAACTGGATACAGGAGTTTATGAAATCGACTGTGGTGGAGGATATTTTTGGGCGCTTAAACCATTAAAAGAAGGGAGTATCCCGGTATTGCATTACAGTTCTGCTAAAGGGCCTTTACAATGGAAGGTCTTTGATGGAAATGTATCCCCTACAAGTCTGTCGGTCTCACTCGGCGGAGATTGTTGGGCCTTGTTGGACGAAGTGCCCTATTATTTTAAAAAAGATGGAAAGACAAAAAATGCCGTCATACCGGGAGCAACCATAGACGCCATACAAATATCGTATAAGAACTATACCAACGGTATCCTATCGGCTACAGACGTTACCGATAAAGGAAATCTTTTTCTACAATATAATTCATCCCCCACGATAGAACCAGTGTACTTGCCGGTAAAAGGGATGCGGGCAGATAGTATGGTCACGACTTATTATGTTCCTTAACATATATAGTGTTATTTGCCTAACTTGAGAAGAAAATAATCTATTTACGACCACTTAATGCTTGGTTTGCGAGGTAATCCTAGGAATCATTATCTTTAGTTGCGTTTGTAACTCCCTTAATATGGATCACATACTTGAGGCGCTTAAAAAAGTATCCTTCTTCACCAATTTAAGTGATGACCAATTGATGTCCCTGTGCGAAGGGCTCGATTTGCTCAGTTTTCATTTGGGAGAAGTAGTCTTCGAAAAAGGGAGTAAGGGGGATGCGCTCTATATTATTGTTCAAGGAAGTGTCGAGGTGCATCAAGGGAAGCACGTTTTTGCGACCTTATCGCAAGGGGATTATTTTGGGGAGTATTCCATGTTCGATCAGCAAGAACGATCAGCTTCAGTAAGAACTCTAGAGCCAACGCAATTAATTGGTATTTCTGCGGTTCGTTTTTTGGAATGGATGCGTGAGGATGCCAATTATGTGGAGTCCATCATGAAGGACCTTATTCATAGGCATCGTATGTTGGATGCTGTGCAGGAAGAACTCTCAGTTTCCAAAACACATCTGCAGCAAACCAAGGACGAATTGGATGTGCTCATCAAGGGGGCACGGGACCCCATTTTTATGATCAATGAAAAGGGGCGAATCATACATGCTAATCCAGCAGGCTCAGAAATTTTGGAAAATGACGATATTGTGGGAAGGAACTTTCTTCTTTTTCTGTCGGATGCCAGTAGGGAATTGGTTGAAGAAAAGTTATCCGAAATACCTTTGGCTCAAGGGGTTCTTGGGCAGTGGATCGAATTGATAGGGTCCGAAGGTAAGAATACCCGCCATGAGGTTACCCTGAGTCGAATAGATCACAATCAATCCACACTTTTTGTACTGATATTAAGGAATATTGAAGATCGTTTGCTGGCAGAAAAAACGATCGATCAATTAACCTCAGAAGCACAGTACCTCAAATCGGAAATAGATCAATTAACTACGCAGAATGGTATCATTGCAACCGCTCCGGTAATGAAAGGGCTGCTTCGGCAAATTGAGCATGTAGCGCCTACATCGGCCACGGTACTCATTACCGGGGAAACAGGAACTGGAAAAGAACTGGTGGCGCGGGCCATTCATAATGCCAGCGATCGGAAGGATCGATCCCTAATCCGAATCAATTGTGGGGCTATCCCCGAAAACCTGATCGAAAGTGAATTATTCGGTCATGTGAAAGGTGCATTTACGGGTGCGGCCCAGGATCGGAAAGGAAGGTTTCAATTAGCGCATAACGGCACATTGTTTCTGGATGAGATTGGGGAGCTGCCCATTTCCCTTCAGCCCAAACTACTCCGAGTGATTCAAGAAGGAGAATTTGAACCAGTGGGGAGTAATGAAACCCAAAAAGTAGACGTTAGAATTTTGGCAGCGACACACCGCGATCTTCTTGAGCAATCCAAAAAAGGACAATTTAGGGAAGACTTGTATTATAGGCTTCATGTTTTTCCCGTTCATGTTCCTCCTTTGCGGGAACGCGGTGAGGATGTGATTCATATAGCAGAGTTTATGCTGAAGAACATGGCCGCCAAATTCAATAAACCTGTTATCAAATTAACTTCCCCTATTAAAGCACGCCTTATTCAGTGGGAGTGGAAAGGAAATGTGAGGGAGTTACAGAATGTTTTGGAACGTGCGGTGATATTGTCCGATCGAGGCAAGGTAGATTGGAGCCTACTTCTTACCGAAAACTCCGTATCGAAGAAAAATAATTTCGAAGGGAAAAAAGTGATTACCCATAAGGAGCTTCAAGCCTTGGAAAGGGAAAACATCATAAGGGCCTTAAAACAGTGCCATTGGAAAGTCTCGGGCACCAATGGTGCTGCTGAGCTATTGGGTATGATCCCTACGACCCTGCAGTCTCGAATAAAAGCCCTTGCTATCCAAAGACCCATTTAATTACGATATTTCGTTAAAAAAATTACGAAATATAATTAATATGTGAAATATCGTAATTATTATTTTGAATCTAAAATCATTTAAATAACTGAAAAACAAATAGTTAAAATGTTTGGCATGTAAAATGCGTTATGAAAGATGTCAAAAAATTTAACTATTAAAAATTATTGAAATGATTGCAACAGACAAAATGAGAAACGGAGTAAATGTAGAACAATTAGGAGCTACAGTAGAGGCGGTTCAGAATGACAATTCTTTGGCCAAGTTTGAATTCCGTGCGAAAAACAATTGGATAACCGGAGGCCATTGCGTATCCAGTATTAAAGGTTTCTACGGAGTAGGGCAGGAAGATGCGACCCGTAAAGAGACGTTCACAATGGAAGCGGATCACCCAGAAGTACTTTTGGGGGAAGACCTTGCTGCGAACCCAGCAGAGTATGTACTGCATGCCCTAGGATCTTGTTTAACGGCTGCGATGACCTATCATGCCGCTGCTCAAGGAATCGATATTGAGAGTATGGAGTCTTCTTTAAAAGGAGGTGTGGATCTTCAAGGTTTTTTAGGGCTTAATCCTGAAATCCGAAAAGGATTCAATGGCATTGAAGTGAAATTCAAGGTTAAATCAGATGCCTCAGAAGATCAATTAAGAGCACTGTCTCAATTCTCTCCAGTATTCGATATGCTTACCAATCCTACCCCGGTAAATATCGTTTTCGAAAAGTAATTCTAATTGGGCTATTTCATTGAGATAGCCCAACTTTTTCCATTTGCCATGATACTCACCGATGCCAACCAAGCCGTTGCCCAAGTTGCTTATCGCATGAGCGATGCAATACCAACCTATCCCATTACCCCGGCTACACCCATGATCGATTGGATTGCTCAATGGTGTGCTGAGGGAAAGTTGAATTTGGAAGGGATGGTTCCAACGCAATCGAATTGGCAAAGTGAAATGGGGGTGGCCGGTGCTTTACACGGATCCCTTGAAACTGGTGGGTTGGGAACCACATTTACGGCATCTCAAGGATTACTTCTTATGTTGCCAGCCATGTATCGCATGGCGGGATCTTTGCTGCCCCATGTAATTCATGTGGCAACACGGTCGGTAGCCAAGCATTCCTTGAGTATTTTTTCGGATCACACCGATATCATGTCGGTTCAGGATTCTGGGTATGCTTTTTTAGGAAGTACCAATGTACAGGAAGCCCAGGATATGGCTTGCATTGCCCATATGGCAACTTTGAAAGGGAAGGTGCCCTTTCTTCATTTTTTCGACGGTTTTAAAACATCTCATGCCATTGAAAACATTAGCGAATTAACCGACGAGCAGTTACGGGAATTGTGGCCCTATAATGAGGTCGCAGCGCACAGGGCCCAGGCACTTAATCCCGAAAACCCCAAGCACACTGGTACAGCACAAATGGGGGAGGAGTTCTTCGAAACCCGAAAATCACATGCCTGCCAATACAAAAACCTACCCAGCATAGTAGATCAATGTATGGACCAATTTATGAAAGTAACGGGAAGGTCTTATCGCCTTTTCGACTATTACGGACAGCCCGATGCATCCCATGTTTTTCTGGTCATGGCCTCTGCTGCTGGACCAGTGCAGGAGGCTGTGGAAAGACTCAACCAATTAGGTCATAAAACTGGGGTGATGGTCATACGTTTGTTCAAACCTTTCAGTATGGAGCATTTCATAGGAGCCCTACCCGTTACTTGTTCCCATCTCATCTCATTAGAGGCAGGTTCGGACAACGCCATGAACACTGGCCCCATCTATAAAGAAGTAAGTGCAGCATATTTTCAGGCAAGCAATACCCATAGGGAGTTGGAACTTCCCAAAATGAAATCCGTTCACTACGGACTATCTGGAAATCCACTATGTTCTGATATGGTTTATGGGTTCTTTCAAAAAATAAACGAACAGGAGTTCGGACTACCAGCATATCTGGACATGCCCAGAGAAATCCATGAGGGAAATTCAGCAATGGATAACGTCATTTTTATTCATAATAAATGTCGTGATTTTGATGTTCGGGGTAGCATGCGTACACTTTTGAATGGCGGTAGTAAGTACGTTCAGGGCAATGCGCATGTTACCTATTTGAAGAATGTACCTTTTGGGAAAGTGCAGTTGCGCTGGTCTGAAAAACCTATTTTAGAGAACCATTTATTGCAACAATCCTCAATTATTATTGCAGATGGCGAGAGTATGCCTCATTTAATTGGGGAATTGGATTCCCTTTCTGATGGAGGCAAAATTTATGTGACCTTGGCCTCTCATCAAATCGACGACTACTCAGTAGAACTGAAACATCTAAAGACCCAATTGTATAAAAGGAATTGCGAGTTGGTGATACTACCTGCTACAGGCAGTACCATTCAAGAGGATTTGGATTTTGCATTTTCAGCATGTATTCGAAGCGATTCGAATGACCCTAAAATATCCTTACTGGAAGACCATAATTCTTCAGAACAAAAGGATGCTTTCGAAGAGAAACAGGGTTTCTATATTCCAGACTGGCAAGCTGAAACATGTGTCCAATGTGGTTTGTGCAATTTGGTATGCCCCTCGGGAGCAATTGAAGTCAAGGCGTTTGATCCGTCTTTTGCGGCTATCGCACCCAATGGTTTTCCAATGATGGAGGCTCATCCAACTTTAGGGTTTAAGCAAGAACAAATGTTCAGTATTCAGGTTAATGCCAATGAATGCGATCGTTGTATGAATTGTGTGACCTCTTGTCCCACTGAGTCGTTGGGCATGGGCAATGATGATCGCATGAAACATTGGAATTTCTTTTCCAAAATCCCAGCTTCCAACCAACCCGAGCTGGATCAAGCAACAGTATCCCAAGTGCAGTTGATGCCCTCCTATTATCGCAATCCAATCTCCGATAGAGGCTCGGCACCTTCGGTGTATTTAAAATTGCTATCCAAGTTATTCGGCGATTCTTTGTTGGTTGCCAATGCAACTGGTTCGTCCTCAATAATAGCAGGAACCGAAGGGTATTCTCCTTGGCAGAAGGATGATCTGGGCAGGGGTCCTGTATGGTCCAATTCACTATTTGAGAACAATGCAGAATATGGATTGGGTATCCGCCTACAAATGGATCAGGAAAAAGAACGTGCGAAAAAGCAATTAAAGCACTCTTATCCCGAATGGTCCAGGATGTGGGAACAAGAAAAGATGGATCGCCAATCAAAGAAGGCACAAAGAGCCCTAATTTCTGAATGGAATGCTCAGCTTTCTTATACTTCAAAGGACAATGCTTCATTATCATTAAAGTTGGATGCTTTGGTCAACAAGGATGTGTGGATTGTTGGGGGTGATGGATGGGCCTACGATATTGGCTTTGGGGGCTTGGACCACGTGCTTTCATCCCAGGCCAACGTCAATATTTTGGTATTGGATAATGAACTCTACGAAAATACGGGAGGACAGTTTTCCAAGGCGTCCCCAAAAGCTAGTTCAGGTTTGAGACCCAAAAAAGATCTGGGGAAAATGGCAATGACGTATGATCATGTGTATGTCGCTTCGGTGTCCTATGGTGCTGATCCCGATCAATTATTGGTGGCTATGCAGGAAGCAGCTTCTTACAACGGGCCATCCATCATATTGGGATATTGTCATAGTGAAGCGCATGGCATACATATGAAGGAACCTCATACATATCATAAAGCATTGGTGGACTCAGGAGCATGGTTGCTCTATAGGAGAGACCCCCGAAAGTCCGTCCCATTGCAGTTAGATTCTGAGGATCCTACAATAAATGTTGAGGACTATTTGATCATGGAAGGAAGGTTTCGTGATATATGCGATCCAATATCAGAGAAATTTAACCCAAGATTGATTGAAGAGCTACAACAAAGAATACAGCGAAGGTATGCAAGTTTCAGAAAAGAATCTTTAGGCCATGTTTTGAAAAAAGAGTGGGAGTTGGCCTGAACCTATTCTATTCCATGGGCTTTCAGTAATTCTGGATATCTCGGATCTTCATGAATACATTCGAAGAAGCTTTTGTGTTCTCTTCTCAACAAACTGGACTGTTTGGTGCGCAGCGTATCCAGGTAATAGAAAATGCTATCGACCTCTTTGATTCCTGCGAACGACATAGCCTGCAGATAATTCTTGGCGCCTGTGTCTGCTTTCTTAAGATTCTTAATTCTGTTAATGATGCGATATGTGTTGATCGTATCCCCAATTTTCCCATAACTGTAGGCCAAGAACCTATTGAAGGCATATTCTTCACTGGACAGTTTCTCCAAATGAGGAATCACACGCTCATAATCTTCCATGGCAGTGTAAAGGCGAAAAAAGGATCTATTGATGACAAATTCATTGTTTTCAACATTGCTTTTTTCAACCTGTTTCATGAGCCGTTCGGCCTCTTCAAATTTATAATTTTCTACCAAGGCGTTGAAGTAGGAATTCGCTGTTACAAAGGACAGAGGATCGAGCCGATAGGCAATTTCGGCTTGAACAAGCTGCTCTTCATATTGTCGGTTGTAGTAAAAGAAAGTAGAATATTGCCTTCTTGTTGTTACATCATTGGGTGAAATGGTGATGGCTCTTTCGAAAGCCGCTTTTGCCTGATCGTATTTTCCTTCGATATTGTTTATTAAGCCAAGCACCGAGTAAATCCGAACCACTTTATCATTAATTTTTTCTGCACGTTCTAAATATGTTTTTGCCGTATTAGCAGCTTCTTCTGGATCTCTGTTGGCATAATAGGTTTCAAGATAAATTGAGTTGGCGATTTCTGCCATGGCTTCTGCATAATTAGGATCCAGCTCCAAAGCCTGCTCATAGAGTTGTATGCTCTTGGCAATACTTTCCCTATTTCGTTTGTCTGCTTCCTTACGACCCATCAAGAATAGCTTGTAGGCTTCAATATTCTGTGTCTGGATTTCAGAAATTTTCGATTGTTCGTTCGAAGTGAGATTGATCTCTAATGAATTTACAATTTCCTCCGAAATTTCGGTCTGAATGGTGAAAATATCGGTTAAGGTTTTATCATAGGTGTCTGCCCATAGTTGTTCTTCATTTTCGGTTTTGATTAAATGCGCAGATACCCGTACTTGGTCCCCCTTCTTTCTGATACTGCCCTCTAAAATGAGGGAAACATTCAATTCTTTGGCAATTTCCTGTATGGGAACATTACTATCCCTATAGCGATCTACCGATTTCCTTGAAATAACCCGAAGGGTACTTAATTTGGAAAGTTGCGTCAATAGATCTTCTGTGATGCCATCCCTAAATAAGTCCGAATCAGGATCTGTACTTAAATTTTCAAAGGGCAAAACAGCAATGGAAAGATCGTCTGGGGGATTTGGCCCCGAAAAAAACTGAAAATACAGGAAGAATAACAATAAAGCCGAAGCAACGCCTATTCCGAACCAATGTCTTCTACGATATGGTTTTACGGAATTGGTTTGGAGGGGCTCTTTAAGTTTCCCTTTAATGGTTTTCCGGTCCGGAACCTTAAGGCCTTCATTGGTAATGGCGAACAAAGGGATAGTACCTTCCACATTCTTAAACTCAAAGGCATCTAGAAATTCTGTCTTTATCTGGGGTTGATTCCTAATCTGATCGTGCACCTTATCCGAGATAAGAATACTTCCTGCCATTGCGCAAGATTCGATACGCGAAGCAATATTTACAGCATCCCCGATAATGTCTTCTTGGGAATAAACGATATCGCCCATATGGATTCCTATGCGCACTGGGAGTTCTGCTTGGATAAATGCAAGCTGCAATTCGAGGGCGCACTCTACAGCTTGTACAGCACTGGTAAAAATACTAAGGGTTCCATCACCGAAATACTGTACTATCTTTCCTTCAAAAGCGGAGTGAGTGTGATCAAAAATACTTCGGTGCTTATTGCGTATAGAAATGGCTTGCTCCTCATCATTACCCATAACGGCCGTATATCCTTCAATATCGGTAAACATAATAGCCGCCAATTGTCGAACCGAAGACATAGGGTAAATGGGTGTAGTTTGATTTAAAGGTACATTTTAGATATGGATTCAACAAACCATGGCTGCCGCCTAAGACCCTAAAAGTGAATATTTTTGACCTCTTGTGCCATGCAATGTCCTATTTGCATCTAATTTTTACCATTCTATCCCATCTGGACGCCTCAATTTTGTGTAACAATGGAATCCCAATTTCCCACTTAATCCTAAAAATCTCCCGTTTATGACAAAATACGCACGCCTGTTACAATGCATGCAATTGATCTGCAGAATTAAATTTTCTTTACACCAAGTTTTATAAAGATCATTGAAATACGGCATAATAACCCATCTCGTGTGTCTGGTTATTGGAAAACAATCTTCGCAAACCCAACTGTTTTTAGATTCGAACTCAATATCAGTACGCCATGTAATTGACCCTGCCAACATCGAATCAAAGGGGAGTATTCGGATTATGGGTAGTTACATAATCGCCGGTAGGGTCAAGGGTTATGCCCCAAGGAATAATTCGATTTCTTTCCCATTAGTTCTTCTTTCTTCTTTCTGGAACCAAAATGGGGGTTTAGGTTCCGAATCTGGGAATGGAAATTGAATTTGTAGTGCCTCGTCACTCAAGACGATGCACTTTTCATAAAAGGGAGTGTGTGATTTGGTTACACTCCCTTTTTTCATTTTATCAAATGTAGGTCTTATGCGTCATAAGAGAGACACAAATGCTCTTTCCAAGTGGTTTTAAATATTTTTGGGGTTGCACCCTTTTTGCACCCCTACTTTCCTAGATTATTGCCAATAAATTTCTTTATTTGCGCCCGCAAAACAATCTTGACCCCATGCAGTATTGTGTTATACATTTCGGATTTGCTTTTCGCTTCATTTTCATTTTGATCATCTCTATTAGCGCATCGGCACAGGAGACCACATCCAATGTAAATAAGGTGCTAGTAGATAGCATTTATAATCTTGGTAAGAAATATCAGCACTCCGATCCCGCCAAGGCAAAAGAGTATTACGAACAATCTATTGAGCTTATCGATGCACTGCTTCCCAAAATTGACAGTACACGCCCATATCTTTTAAAAAAGGCAGACGCATATAGGGTGTTGGCAGGTTACAGTTCCATGAATAGCAAACCCGTTATCGCCTTAGAAATGCATGAGAAGAGCCTTGCCATCAAAAGAATGGTTGGGGCAAGGGAATCGGAGATTCTGAACTATCAGGCTTTGTCAAGTCTTTGGGGAAATAACGGAGATTATGAAAAAGCAGGAATCGCAGCAGATTCTGCATACCGAATTGCTCTTGAAACCAATTCGAAAAAGTTTTTAAGTATAGCAGCCAGGGGAAAAGCATCTTTTTTCCGGGCTACAGAGCAAATCGACAGCGCGAACCATTATTATCGAATAGCAGTAGAAAAAGCCAAAGATGCTCCGGGAAAGATTCCTGGATATGCCGCTTTGGATATGTACAGTCGTTTTTTAAGGGATCAGGGCAAAACAGAGGAATCCCTGGATTACCTGAATCAATTTTTGGATCAACTGAAATTTAATAACGACACTATATTTTTTACCTCTGCGTATTTAAGCAAAGCAGAAATGCAGCTTGCCCTTAAAAATCCAGATGCAGCAATCGAAAATTTTGAACAGGGAATTTATTACGCCGAAAAAACAAATCAAAGGGATGAGCTTATAGAACTTTACAATGGTCTCACAAAAAGTTATGCCCTTAAAAAAGATTACCGGAAAGCCTACGAAAGCAAAGTTCGCTACTTCGATGAGTATAAAAGAAGGAGGGATACTTCGGCTTTTAGAGAGCGAGCTGAGATTGCTTTGAAGCACGAGTACAATTTGAAAAAGGCAGTGGACAGTACCAATTTCGTACAACAAAAACTCATCGATGAAAGCGAGCTGAAACGCAAGGCAAACACGAAATTCTGGGCCGTAGTCACTGCTCTTTTGTTCGTACTTTCCTTAGTGACCATCTACTATCTCATACAAAGGAAAAGGTCGGCAGAATTCGCTCTTAGAAATGAATACCTTAGTGACGAAGTTGACACCAAAACGGAGGAGATCAATGAGTTGCTCACCGAAACCATTCAGCATATAAAAAGCAAGGAAAAAATTGCTGAAAACCTTCAGAAATTATCCAAAGAGGAAGATGGAATTACCCTGAAAAGTATCATGGTCGATCTACAGGCTTCCAAAGCCGACAACACCAAGCTCATTCTTATCAAACAGAATATAGAAAAGGTGAATTTCAGTTTCAATAAGAGGTTGAAGGAAAAGCACCGAAACCTAACCAATACCGATATTGAGATTTGTTCCTTTATCCGAATTGGATTGAGCCGGAAACAGATTGCCGCCCTGCGGAACACCTCCATTGCAGCTATTAAATCCTCTAGGTTCCGACTCAAGAAGAAACTATCCCTAACCGCGGAAGATTCTTTGGACGATTACATCAATTCGATCTAATACTTGGGTTTTTTGGGTTGCACCCTTATTTGCACCCTTGGTTTCTTTCTGTCCCCTAATCCTGCCTCTTATATTCGTAGAAAGGTTGAATTTCAATATGCCTTCAGAAAGAAAAAACAAAAAGGAAAAACACCATCGTGAATTTTCGTTGCCCTCCATTAGGGGCTTGCGAAAGGACTGTCGTTATCATTTGAGGAATCAAGAAAATCATTTAGAAAGGCAATTGGATAATCTTAAGAAAATAGAAGTCAAATTAAGCGAACTAAGAAAAAGTTTAAATAAGAATTGAATGTATAGCTCTATAAATCAAGAAAATATCGCCAATGCACCCGCAATTGCACCCATGATTGGACTGCTTGTACCCTGTTTTGAAGCCCTTCAAAAATTTAAAATGGATGCTATTCAGGGTACATTCGCAATGTATTAATTGGTTAAAAACCCCAATCCCCAATAGTTATGTTTTACTCCACTTATATATCGCTAAATTCAGTTATAAATGCTTTGTTTTTCTCCTTGCTTGCCTTCGGTATAGGGATTTCCATTTATTATTTGCTGAGAGCTCAAATAGAGCAACGAAAATTAGGCAAATCCCAATAGCAAGGAATTAAGTAAAGCAGAAATGTGAGGAGAATGAAATGCCACGTTATCCGCAGTTGAAATGTATGGGGTCAATACGTTAGACTGCGGCGTGGCTTTCGTTTTTTGGGATTGTAGTATCTTTAGGAGGTACAATCCCAAAATCTACCTTTATGAAGTCTTTCAATCGATCCCTTAGAGCATGCAGTATTTTGCTTTCCGTAGTCTTTCTCCTGCATGGGTGTACGGTTTATAAAGGATCTGTTTCACTCGACGAAGCGGTTCAAGGAGAAAAGAAGGTGAAAATTATTACTTCAGACAGTGATACACCTAAAGAATATGAGAAGATCAATTTGATCGATGGAGAATATCGCGGTATTCCCAAGCGATATAGTCAAGGATCGGAAGAAGTGATCGATACCAGTAAAATAGTGGAGATTAAGGAACACGATAAAACCTTGTCCAATATCATTTCATTTTCGCCGCTGGCGATTATTGTGGCTTTAGGTGTTATTCTCTTTACTAATGAGAGTGATTAATTACAAAATATTCCATCTCATCACTACGTTTGGGTATCATTTAAGAAAACGCTAACATCGTGGCGTTCATTATTTAATAACTTCGTCTTTGTCTATTTTTAAATTGCAAGTGGTTTGCAATAAGAATGGGCGTAACTAACTAATTCTATCTATGAAAGTCGGGAACCTCACCTTAACCCTTGCCCTTTTATTTTCTGTTATAACCTATGCTCAATCAACGTACTCAGTATCTGGCGAAATTGTAGATGCCAATGATGAAGGCATTCCCTTTGCGAATGTACTTTTGCTGACTGCATCCGATTCCACCTTGGTCAAAGGTGCGATTACTTCAGATAATGGAAATTATAGCATCGAGAATGTTGAGGAAGGGGACTACTATGTACAAAGTACTGTTTTGGGCTACCAATCTGCTAGTTCCCCATCATTTCAATTATCTGGAGACTACCGCGTACCCACTTTAGTTCTTACAGAAGGGGAATCTTTGGATGAAGTGGTAGTAACGGCTGAGAAACCCCTGTTTACGCAAAAAGTGGACCGATTGGTCATCAATGTGGAGAGTAGTATTGTATCGGCAGGAGGCTCTGCTTTGGAAGTTTTGGAGCGATCGCCTGGGGTAATTGTCAATAGGCAAAACAACAATATTTCGGTAGTGGGAAAAGATGGGGTTGTGGTGATGATTAATGGAAAAACAAGCTATGTCCCTACCTCGTCCATCGTACAACTCTTAGAAGGGATGAGCTCCGATAATATTGAATCGATAGAACTAATTACCACACCCCCTGCCAATTTCGATGCAGAAGGAAATGCAGGTTTTATCAATATTGTTTTAAAGGAAAATCCTGATCTGGGATTAAATGGATCGTATTCTTTCTCGGGCGGCTACGGTCGTGGGGAAACCACTTCCAATAATATCAACTTCAATTATCGAAAGAATAAGATCAACCTGTTCGGGAGTTATTCTTTTTCATTGGATAAAAGGGAACAAGTATTTAAAACGAGTCGTGAATTTGTGGAGAACGATACCCTCCGTGGCACCAATACCCGTACCGATAGGGATCCCAGACAACGGAATCATAATGCTCGCTTGGGGTTGGATTATCAGGTGTCTGAGAAAACCATTGTTGGGGTTTTGGTCAATGGATTCGACAATAGATGGTCCATGGATGCATTCAATGCAAGTTTCAATAGTGAAAATGGTACTCCGGTAAGCTTTGTCGATATCGTAAATGATGAGATTAACCAATTGAAGCACTTTGGAGCGAATTTCAATTTAAAACATAATTTTCAGGAAGAGGAATTCATAAGTTTCGATGTTGATTATCTCTTTTATGAATTCGATAACCCTACCAATTATGCCAATTCTTTCTTTGATGAAGATCGCGTCTTCTTGAATACCGATTTCCTTAGGAGTGGGAAGGAAACTCCTATTACTACCTGGGTAGGTAAAGTGGATTATTCGAAAAAGATAAGTGATGATTTTAAATTGGAGGTGGGTGCCAAGGGAACCCAGTCCGATTTCGAAAATGATGTCTCCGTAGATAACCTAATTGAAGGTGTTTGGCTGCCAGATCCTACCTTGACCAACAAGAGTAACTTGAATGAATCCATTTTAGCAGGATATGCTGCGGCAGATTATACGATTAATGAGAAGACCAGCGTGAAAGTAGGTATGCGTTATGAGTATACCGATTCGAAACTGGATACAGATACCCAAGGAACTGTAGTGGATCGAGAATACGGAATTTGGTTCCCCAGTGTATTCTTGCAACGTAAGATTACCGAAGATCTTGGGATGAACCTGTCCTATTCAAAACGAATCACCAGACCAACCTTCAACGACTTGGCGCCTTTCGTTATCTTTTTTGATCCGCAAACTTTTCTGTCGGGGAATGCGTCTTTGCAACCAGCGATTTCGAACACCGTGAAATACGATATCAATTATAAATCCTATTTCCTATCCTTTCAGTATACCGATCAGGACGAATCGATTGCTAATTTTCAGGAGTCCATAGACGAGGAAACGGGACGCCTCATTTTTGAAGCGGCCAATTTGGATTACACCCGTACCTTTTCCATTATTGCAGGGATTCCCGTAAAGATTGCCCCATGGTGGCGTACCCAGAACAACGTAAATTATTTTAGGCAGCAGGTAAGGGCCTTTTACAATGAAGTCCCCATCGAACAGGAATTGGGGAATTTTTCCGCGAACAGTACACACTCCTTTAAAATATCTGATAGCTTCTCTGCGGAACTCTCAGGGTTCTACAATGGGCCAGGATTTTTTGGTTCGGCGCGTTACGAGGAAGTATATGGGATTAATATTGGATTGCAAAAACAATTTGGCGAAAAATGGGGTACACTAAGGGTATCTCTAAATGATGCTTTGGATTCTATTGAGTTCAATGGTGGTACGGATTTGCCCGATCAGAATATCAGGACCAGAAACACCTTCGATTTTAGCAATAGGACTATTTCCGTGACCTATAGTAGAAACTTTGGTAACAGCAAACTGAAATCATCCCGTAACCGAGAAACAGGATCGGAAGCAGAAAGAAGACGTGTAAATTAAGGATTAGATTATTCTATTTTCTTATAGTTCTCCGAGTTGTACTTGTTGCCATCGGCATCGTATGAAATTTGGCTATAGCTATTTGGGCCAATCTCCAATTCGAAACGGAACACCTGAACCGTATCCACGATTTTCATCATTTCGTTGGAGGCGTATTCCAATTGTTCTTCTAAATAACCGTCTACGATTCTGTAAGTGCCGTATCCAAACCATTCGTTGGTGTCTTTTGGGTTAAACCGTGTCCACATAATCTTGCCCTTACTATACATCTTTACCTGTCGATATCCTTCCAGGTTGTATAGGGTATCCTGAATTTGATTATCCTCATAAATGAACTGGTGTTGGAGTTCCCATACTCCCTCCAGGGAGATATTGTTTTGTGGGGAGTTGCTTGTAGTAGCCGCGCCGAGGAAAAGCAACGCCATTAAACAACCAAAAATTAGACTAATTCTCTTCATGGTTACAAATCTTTTAGGTTGATTTCTAAGGTATTAACACCTTTAAGGTACAAAAAAATAGTGGCTTATCCATTGCCTTTGTTAAAATACAGTGTAGAAATCCTAAGAATTCGAACATTTTACAGAAAACCCATGCACTTGAACGAAAACCCTTTTTCTATGCATGCATAGATTTTTTCAGAAGTAAAAGTGTGGTTATTTTTGTCTCGATAAAGAATTGATTACAAGTTAGATAATTGATTTTTTTTCATATTTAAAAATTGGTTAGTTTTTTAGCCTCCATTCGCAACCTGCTTATGGGGGCTTTTGTTTTTTTCTGAGGATATAACAATATCATAATCCCTTAAAACCACATTTTTTCGTTTCAATTCTTCATTTTTGGACAAATGAACGTCCATGAAAAAATTACTTCCCTTCTTATTGTTCCTTTTTTTCTTTGCGTGTAAAGAGGCCCACGAAGAGACCCCAAAAAAGAAGCCCAATGGAGAAACTTTGGCCAAGAATCTATGCATATCATGCCATGCCTATCCCGAACCTTCCCTTTTAGACAAGGAAACTTGGGAGAATTATATGCTGCCGAGAATGGGATACATGTATGGCATTTATAAGAGCACTGAGGAAAGGGAAGCCTTGTTCGAAAACAATGAAGGAGGAAGCATCTTAAAGGAACGCAATTTATTTCCTCCAACTCCGCAAATAGATTCCCTGGATTGGGAAGCCATCAAACATTTCTATCTCTCAAATGCTCCAGATAGTCTTCCTCGTCTTCCGAAAAAGAATATTTCAAAGACTTTGGATCAATTCAATGTAATTATCCCGAACCAAAAAGTTCAAGTACCCAGTAGTACAATGGCCTATTTTTCTGAAGAGGGAATGATTTATTTAGGGGATGCCATGACCAAGAGCTTTTCAGTTTTCTCAGGGGACCTAGAATTATTGAGTACGGGCAATGTGCAAGAAGGAGCTGTGAGTTTGTATGACGATTCCGAAACTTTTTGGCTCACCGTTATGGGTAGTTTTGCACCCACCGATGCACCGCTTGGACTCATCGCCAAACTCCCTAAAAATCCAGGTGTTCCTGCTTCAGTTCCTATTACCGGATTGCAGCGGCCCGTGCATAGCAGTTATGCCGATTTGGATAACGATGGAGATGAAGATATTGTCGTCTGCGAATTTGGTAAGTGGACTGGCTCCCTTTCTTTTTTCCGAAATGAAGGCGCCACCTATACCAAGGAGATCATGCATCCCCAACCAGGAGCCATCAAGGCCTATGTAAAAGATATGAATGGCGATGGGTTTGAGGATGTGGTTGCCCTTTTCGCTCAAGGAGATGAAGGGATCGATATCTTCTACAACGATGGAGTTGGAAATTTTGATAGGAAAAGAGTGTTGACTTTTTCCCCGTCGATGGGAGGCAGTTTTATGAAGCTTATCGATTATAACGACGATGGTTTTTTGGATATCCTCTACACCGCTGGGGATAATGCCGATTACAAGCCGGTCATGAAGCCATGGCACGGGGTGTATGTTTTTCTGAATGATGGTGAAAACAACTTCGAGCAGCATAGGTTTTGGCACTTAAATGGCGCCTATAATGCAGTGGTGGAAGATTTCGACGCTGACGGTGATAAAGACCTAGCCGCTATCTCTTTTTTCCCCGATTGGGTGAATACACCAGAAGAAAGTTTTGTGTATTTCCAAAACGATGGGGAAGGAGAGTACTTAATGTTCACTTTTCCAGAAGTGAACATAGGTCGCTGGGTCGTGATGGATGCATCCGATTACGATAAAGACGGTGACTTGGATCTAATACTGGGATCGTTGGCCTTCGAAGTGGTTCCCAAAATGGGATATATTGAGCAATGGGTAAAAGATGGAATACCCTTTGTCATTTTGGAGAACACAAAATTCTAAAAATGCAGTTTAGAGGGAGTCTAAATAAATTACTTTAAGACTTTTGTTGAACCCCTAAAAAAACTTTGGCATCGCCTTCTAGGTAATCCAAAGCCTTCAATGACAGTAGCTCGCAGATTTTAAAATTATTTTGTGCGTAAAATACTATAAATGAGAATATTATCAAATTTTAAAATTATGGTCATTCCAACTGTTTTTTGATAATGTTGAGGTATTCTCGGTAACATTTCCCTTACATTTCTTTTAAGTACGGTTTAAGGTTTCCTAACATTCGAAATCTAGTTTTAGGTGTCTAAAAAATTAACTCGTAAAACCAAAAAACGAAACAATGAAACGTACATTACTTACCTTATTATTATGTGTTGTTATGGGAACGGCCGTAACAGCGCAGAACGAATTCTCTTCTAGTGTTGTAGAGGTTGATTGGGAAGCGGTAGAAGTGGTAATTCCACCTTCTCCTTTTCAGTACCAAATCCTCTTCATTGGAGGAGAAGATATGGTGCAAACAGGAACCAACGAGGAAGTGCCAGCCAAACAATGGCATGACTTCATCGGGTTTACTCCTCTAACTGACGAAGACTGTGTGGATGATCCCAACGCTATTGGGTGGGTGTCTATTAACCACGAAAGAATCCAAGCCGACGATAAAATCGGTGACGGTGGTGGGATGACCACTTTCTTGATGGGAAGACAACCCAGTGATGACCTATTATATGTAATCCCTCAAACCTTGAGTGATGGTCGTGAAGGTGACTTCTTCAATGTTGATTTTTCCAACGTAGGAGAAACTGGAATGAATTGTGGAGGAATCAATTCTATCGTAGACGGTCGTATCTGGACTGCAGAGGAGTGGTTTAGAAGTGACAACGCAAGTATCTATGTCGACGGAAACGGCGTTCGCGATACTACGGCTTACACCATTAAGTATACAGAGTTTGAAATGGCAAACTTCGAAACCATTCCTAAGTACCAAAACTTTAACTGGATGGTAGAGATCGATCCAAGAGAATCCAAAGCAGTACGCAAGCAGTACAACTGGGGACGCCAGCCATTCGAAGGTGGAACCATTGCTGCCGATAACAAAACAGCTTACCTAGGTGCCGATGCCACTCCTGGTTTCTTTACCAAGTTCGTAGCCGATGTAGAAGGAGATTTCACCTCAGGAACTACCTATGTATACAAGCACGATGCTGCTGGTGAGCCGTGGGTAGAAATAGACAATACAGATTTCGAAAAGATGTTGAACTTCAAAGATGAGGCTGTGGCGGCTGGTGCTACTATGTACAACCGTTTGGAGTGGGTTACCATTAACAAGAACACAGGAAAGGTATACATGACCGAAACAGGTCGTGATAACCCATGGGATCGTTGGGCAGACGAAGCTGCTGAAGGAGCGGTATACGCACCTCACCACATTCAAAGAGCTGCCGATCAGGGTGCCTCCGGACCAGACGATGAAAACTATTGGGACTACTACGGAAGAATCCTTGAATTCGATCCAGCAACTGGAGAGATAAACATCTTCGTAGAGGCAGGACCTTACTTCCCAACTAGTCCAAGTGTGAACGATTACCCAGCTAAGCACCTTTCCAATCCTGATGGATTGAACATGTTGTATGTGAATGTTGCAGGAGAAGACAGAACGTACATGCTTATCAATGAAGACTTGAACGGGACTTCTTTTGGACGTACTCCTATCGAGTATCCAGACGACAGAATGTGTGAGATGTACTTATTGGATATGGAAGTGACTAACCCAACCGTGGATGACTTGATCCGTTTGACTCAAACTCCAAGAGGAGCTGAAATTACTGGAGCTTGTGCTACTACCGATGGGAAGTCTGTCTTGGTTAACTCTCAGCACCCTGACAGTTCAAACCCATTCCCATACAACAACTCTTTAACTTTCGCTATCACTGGATTCGATGATTCCGGAGCTATCGACGTATTGAGCGCCCCAGATTTCACGGGTGTTCCAGACGATACTTTCATGATCTCACCAAACCCAGTGGAACGCATTGTATACTTCAACAAGGCAACCGATGTTGCATTATACGACATTACTGGAAAGCGTATTGCTGTGTACCGTGACGTAAAATCCATCGATATCGCTGGATTGGCACAAGGAACTTACTTGTTGAAAACCGTAGATGGTGAAACCAGAAAACTTTTGGTTAAGTAATTTTTTTTCATTTCAGTTAACAAAATCGGGCACGTAAAAGTGCCCGGTTTTTTACCATTTTATAGCGATCCCTCCCATTATGAAAACCGATACTTTTTTCTTTCTCGGCAGTTTTTTACTAGCCGGTTTGCTCATCATTGCCAGTAAACCTCCTAAGAAAACCAGAACTTATGTAGACAAAGCCATTGGTAGCATTAACGATAAGTTTCACGAAGACCTTTCAGATTGTTATAATGTTGCGCTTCAGTTTCATGAGGCTGCTCGTTCTTTTCAAGAAGGAAAAGCATCGGAAAATCAATTAAAGGAGGAATACTCGCAACTGCGCAAATCCTTCAAAAAAATAGAATTCTTTATCGAATATTTAGATAAAGAAGCATTCGACAAAACCATGAACGGCGCCCCGCTTCCAAAGTTGGAGAAAAAAGTGGCCGACCTCCGGGTTCTTCAACCCAAAGGAATGCAAGTGATCGATGAGATCATGGCATCAGAATTCGCCGTAACGGACAAACAAGACCTAGTTTCCAACGCCTACAGGTTGGAGAGCGACCTTAAAAAGATCAAACAGTTTTTAGGGGTTCGTCGATTAACAGATCGACAGTTTTTCGAGGCTTCACGCCAAGCCTTGGTACGTCTTACTACTCTTGGGATTACTGGATTCGATACTCCCGGAACCCAAGTGGGAATTGAAGACGCCACCGTTGTATTGCAAACACAACAGGAATACCTTCGGTTCTACAATAAGGAACTTAAAAATGTAAATGCCCCTAAACTACTCAAAGATTTTATCCGTGTATCCAATCAAGGCATTTCACAAACGCAAAAAGGGAGTTTTGAAAACTTCGACCGTCTTACCTTTATTAAAACAGTGGTAAATCCTCTATACAAAGGAATTAAGGACATTCATTTGGCCCTGGACTATGAAACCATTGAAGAAGTATCCCGTTATCCATTGGCGGTGAATTATAAGGCCGATCATCTTTTTGAAAAAGACTTCCTCAACAAATTCTACTATGTAAGCATTGCTAACGATACAAATTTCAACAAGATAGCCTCCTTGGGGAAATTACTCTTTTACGATCCTGTACTTTCCAAAAACAACTCGATTTCCTGTTCCAGCTGCCATGCCCCCGAAAAAGCATTCACCGATGGACTTACGACCAGCAATTCCAATACTGGGAGCCCGCTTAAACGCAATTCCATGACCTTAAATTATTCGGTATATGCCTCGGCCTATTTCCATGACTTGAGGACGAAACGGTTGGAAGATCAGTTTGAGCATGTGGTAACAAGCAAGGATGAATTCGATTCCTCTTATCCCGAAATTGTCCAAAAATTAAATACCAGTCCAACGTACTCCGAAATGTTCACTAAAGCATTTCCCGCTTACGATAAGCCTATAAAACCCAATAATATCGATTATGCTTTGGCGGCCTATGTCATGCAATTTACTGCGTTCGATAGTCCTGTGGATACGTATTTTCAAGAGACTTCTACTTCGCTTTCCGAAGAGGTAAAAAACGGGTTCAATCTCTTTACGGGAAAAGCCAACTGTGCGACCTGCCACTTTTTGCCCACATTTTCGGGTTTGGTGCCGCCCCTTTACAAGGAAACCGAAGCAGAAGTTCTAGGGGTTCCAGAAAGCAATAGCGAACCTTGGATCTTAGACGATGACTTAGGAAGGCTGGGGAACGGAGTTACTCAAGAAGTAGCCGACTTTTATGGCAATGCATTTAAAACACCTACCGTTCGGAATATTGAAAAAACAGGACCCTATATGCACAATGGGGTTTACAAAACCTTGGAAGAGGTAATGGAATTTTATAATTTGGGAGGAGGAGCCGGTCTTGGTTTGGGGATAGACCATCAGACCTTGGCTCCGGATCCTCTCAATCTTACCGATAAGGAGATTAGCGATATCATTGCGTTCATGGAATCCCTGAATGATACCAAGGAATTTTCACCTCCTTCGGATCTGCCAAGGGATTTTTCGGAGAAAAAGTTAAATGAACGTGAATTGATCAAATAACCTTCTGGGGAATTCGTATTTTTCCATTATGATTTTAGATACGATAGCCAATCGCAGAGCCGTGTTTCCGGTTCAGTACAATAGTGACACCATTTCCAAAGATGAACTGATGCAGTTATTGGAAGCCGCCAATTGGGCGCCTACGCATAGGCGCACAGAACCTTGGCGATTCAAAGTTTTTCATTCTGAAGAAGCCCGAAAGGGACTTAGTAAGTTTTTAGGTGAAACCTATAAGGAGATTGCCGATCCCTTTTCAGAAACCAAGTACCATAAAATTATGGAAAAGCCATTGCAATCGGGATGTGTCATAGCCATTTGTATGCAAAGGGACCCCAAGGAAAGCGTTCCCGAATGGGAAGAAATCGCGGCCACATCTATGGCAGTACAAAATATGTGGCTCGCTGCAGGTACCTTTAATATCGGTTGTTATTGGAGCTCTCCTTCGCTCATGAATCATTTAGGCAAACATATTCCCCTTGCAGAAGGGGAAAGATGCTTGGGCTTTTTATACATGGGCAAATATGATGGCGATCTTCCCGAGGGGATCCGAAAATCCCCTGTTTCGGAGAAAACGCTTTGGTTTTGATGTTATTCTTTAATGAACTTCAATACGCCCTGTGAGGTATTTTGACTTAGAATTTCGATAAAATAGATGCCTTGGGATAAGGAGGATACACTCAATTTGAATCCGTCCAGGTAATCGCGAATCTCAGTATCTATTTGCTGGCCATTCTGGGAAAAGAGTCGTATCGAAATCTCAGGATTGAATTGATCCAATCGTATGTATAATTCCTGAGTCGCTGGATTCGGGGAGATGGAAAAGACAGTAGCATTATTCTCTGCGTTTCCCAAAGAGCCCTCGCCTTCAACGATATCATGCGTTGCATTAATGGTGATTTCATCAAATCTTTCGGTAGTGCCTGCAGGCCATTCGACCAGAACATCTTCTATTGTGGTTGCGTCGCCCAATCCAAAGTGCACCCTATAGCTGTTTTGACTGCAATATCCAGAAGAGGCTCCTATTTTTCGGGTTTGCCATACTTGGTTTCCATTTATGGTAGCCAATACCTTTACTTTGGCACCTACCGCATTCGCATTGGATACGATACCGGAGCAGTTCAACTTAACCCAATTATTGCCACTTCCCGTATTTCTGTATAAGGAATTGGTCTGGTTTTCACTCAGAGTGTTTGCCAAGACAATATCGAGCCAGCCGTTATTATCATAGTCCCCAAAGGCACATCCAAACGTCCAACCCAAGTGGTTGGCCAAGTCACTGGAAGTATCTTGGGTAAAGTTTCCGTTGCCGTCGTTTACGTAAAGGAAATTGGTGTTCTGTCCCGTTAAAAAGGCATTGCAAACGAACAGATCCAGATCCCCATCATTATCCACATCTGCGAAGGAAGAACCGAACGAATTGGTGGAGGGAACCGCCACCGCCGACGAAAGATCTTCGGTAAAAACGCCATTGTTGTTTATGTATAATTGATTCGCCTGTCCCGTAGTCCCATAGTTGGCCACAAAGAGGTCGAAGTCTCCATCGTTATCAATATCACCCCAAGAACTCCCGGCAGAATTCCGAAAACTCAAGGTGATGGTCGAATCGAAGATCTGCGTAAAATTATCCGTACCATCATTGCGGAAAAGGGAATTGGTATTGTCCTCTTCGTTGGTGATGAACAGATCGCAATCCCCGTCATTGTCGTAATCGATCCAATCGATGGATCGTGAAGGTAGCACATCGTTGGTAATGGCCAGTGAATGCACTTGCTCAAAGCTACCGTCTCCCTGATTTTCGAAATACATATTCTGAAGACTCCCAACACTGTTGGTGAAGTACAGGTCAAGGTTTTGATCATTATTGGCATCGATCCATGTTGCCATTTCGGAATAAGTAAGGGGAATGCCCATGGCGATGTCGGGTTCGTAATTAAAAGAACCGTCTCCGTTGTTACGATAGAAATAGTTCTTTTTTCCGACACCGCTGGCACCAAAAGTAACCACAAATGCGTCCAGATCTCCGTCATTGTCGGCATCGGCAAAACTCGCACCATCCGAACGGTCATTATCACTTACAATAGCGTCTGTACTAACGGTGGTAAACGTATTGTTCTGGTTATTGATGTACAGCATATTATCCTGTCCCGAAAATGGTCCGTTGGAAATAAATATGTCGTCCCAACCATCGCCATTTACATCGATAAAATTGGCACTACGGGATGCCGACGGCATGGTGGTAAGATCTGGAATGGAAGTTTCCTGAAAGGATTGCGCCTGGGCTGCGTAGCTCGTTACGAAGGATAAAAGGATTGCTTTAAGTGTATTTCTAACTTTCATGAGTGCTGATTTATACGAACGAAAATGGCCCAAAATGGAACATGAAGGGTTTGAAATGATATAGGGCCGTTAAAAAATGATAGGAATTGCAATGGGAGAAATTTCAAGAATCGTGACCTTCATATCTGGAATGGTATCATTCCTATCAATTTTTGGTACTTTGAGGGACAATTCTTTATTATAGTATTTTATAAAAAGTTTGGAAGACAGCACACCCATAAAAATTCTCATTGCAGACGATGAGTCACTCGCCCGAAAAAGAATTGAAACTTTTTTGGAGGAAACACCATATGAGATTACCTTTTTACAAGCTTCGACGGGAAAGCAAACCATCGATAGGATCGTAAACGAAACCCCAGATCTTGTCTTTTTAGATATTAAAATGACCGATATGACGGGGTTCGATGTGTTGCAGAAGGTTCCTAAAGAATCCATTCCAGAGATCATTTTTGTTACCGCCTTCGACACCTTCGCTGTACAGGCATTTGAGGTACAAGCCCTGGATTTTCTTTTAAAGCCCTATAAAAAGGCACGGTTTTTAGCCGCTTTGGAGAGGGGGATAGCGCGTGTGCAGCAATCGCAAGAACATAGTTTTAGGGAGAAAGTGGGGGAATTGATGGCGTATATTTCTAGGGAGCGTCCTATGCTGGATGATCTCTCCCATGGATACTTGGAGAAAATCGTTCTAAAATCGAAAAAGAAATATATTTTTATTCCAACCGAATCCGTGAGTCACATTAAAGCTTGTGGTTATTACGCCGAAATATTTACACAGAAAGGAAACAAGCACATCTATAGAATTTCCATGACCGATTTTATAGATAAATTGGATCCAAAGTTTTTTTCGAGAGTAAATCGATCTGCCATTGTAAATCGAACCTTTATCAAGGAAGTGGTAAGCGAAGGCTTGGGGGATTTTAGTATCGTTATGGCCGACCAAACTGCGTTTCCCCTTTCAAAAACCTATAAAAGTACCTTCCTTAAAAGGATGGGGATTAAGTAAGTGATGCGCAACCGAATCTTAGATAAAACACTACTGAAGTATCTTTTACTTTTCTATTTCGTGGCATTTTTGGTCTCTGCCCTAAGCGGTGTGGTAGCCAAATGGCAAGGGAATGCTTTTAATACGTACAGTTGGTCGGGAATGCTATTCAATACTACGTTTCGCTATACATCGAAATTGTTGTTCGTTATTTTAGCACTGCTCTTGGTGCGCTACCTGCAAGAGAGAAAGGGAATTTCACAATGGGTAGGAATTCTTTTGCACGGTGTTTTTGGCGTATTGCTCACCTTCTATTCTGTGAGTACTCAAGTGATCTTTGGCAATGTCTTTTACGGTTATGATGACCCCGTAACGTGGGAATACATTTACCCGAGGGCCGTTTTGGGAACAGACTATAACTTTTTCCTTTATTTCTGTTCCGTTGCTATCGTATATGCGTACTACTATTTCAAAAAACAAAAAGAGTACGAACTTCAAGAATCCCAATTGAAAACACAGTTGTTGGATTCGAAGATTCGTTCCCTTCAGAGTCAGTTGCAGCCCCATTTCCTGTTCAATGCCCTCAATGACATCGCAGCTTTGGTGGATCAAAGTCCCGATAAAGCCCAAGATAGTATAGCCGATTTAAGTGACATGCTACGGAAGACCCTTCAGTTAAAGGATACCAAATTCATTCCTTTGGAGGAGGAGTTGGAGTTACTTAGGAAGTATTTGGAGATCGAAAGTATACGCTACGCCACTAAATTGAAGGTACGCGAACATATTGAGGATAGCACCTTAAAGTTGAATGTGCCGCCATTATTACTTCAGCCCATAGTGGAGAATTCCCTAAAACACGGTTTTTCGTACGATCACGACAATCTTATTGTGGATTTAAATATAACGACCCACAAGGACCGACTGATTATTATTGTGAGTAACAATGGTAAGCCGTTAACGCTGGAGAAAGATCACTTTGGCATTGGATTAAGCAATATATTGTCCCGCTTGGACACACTGTATGAAGACAATTTTGTTTTTGAGATGACCAATATTAAAGATGGAAAAGGGGTGCAGACCCTTATAGAAATTCCTTCCTAAGAAAAATGACTCCCTAGAAGGGGAAATCCAACAAGCTCCAATTCTTGATAACGTGATACACAAAAATCCCAAAGTATACACAGGTGGCAAAAAACTTCATAAACGTTGAGGCCAAGAACCCAAAAAAGGAACCAATGGCGGCTTTAAAGGCTTGAGGGCCTTCCGTTTCGTTAAAGACCAATTCGCCAATAAGCGCCCCTAGAAAAGGACCAATAAGAATACCAAAAGGAATGGGCGCAAGAATACCCACGATCAATCCTATAGTGGTACCCCAGGCACCTGCCCTAGAGCCACCAAACTTCTTGGTACCCATGGCTGGGATGAGGTAGTCCATTATATAGATGGCAATGGCGACCACACCGGTAATGATGATAAATACCCAGTCGAATTCCAGAGAAGGCGATAGGTATAAAACAATCAATCCAAGCCAAGAAATCGGGGTTCCCGGAATAACGGGGAGTATACTTCCGGCAATTCCCACCAACATGAGAACAAGCCCGAAGAAAACAAAAAGTAAATCCATAATCGAACAGTAAGACGCAATTAAAAGGAGGTTGTTACATATTTTTCAACTAAAAAATTAGTTAGAACTAAATATTTAGTTATATTTGTTTCAGAATATATCCCAATGTCTCCCCGAGCGCAGTCGGGGGGTCATTACAAATGTAGTCCAATTATTGGGTCTCGACTGCGCTCGACCTGACAATCTTGTGAGCATGAAACAACTTACCAAAGCCGAAGAAGACATCATGAAAATCCTGTGGGAATTGGAAGAAGGCAATGTCGCATCCATCATAGATCGATTGCCGGATCCCAAACCTGCCTACAATACAGTTTCCACCATTGTGCGAATTCTGGAAAACAAAGGGTTTGTTGGCTACAGAAAAGAGGGTAGGGGGCATATCTATTTTCCCTTGATCCCAAAGTCCGATTACAGCCATGAATCTATGAACAAGCTGGTCGATGGATACTTTCAAGGTTCTTTTAAAAGTATGGTGTCCTTCTTCATGAAGAAAAATGATATCAGCATACAGGAACTGGAATCCATTATGAAGGAAATTAATACTAAGAAAAAATGATACACTATATAATACAGGTAATCGTTTGCCAATTGCTTTTTTTGGTGGTTTACGACCTCTTTCTAAAAAGGGAGACCTTTTTTGGTCTAAATAGGGCCTATTTAATTCTTACGCCCCTCTTCAGCTTTCTTATTCCGTTAATGGAAGTTTCTCTAATAACGCAAAGCATTCCGCAGGCCTATCAGCTGCAACTTCCCGAAATCATAGTAGGAGGATCTGAGATTGTTGCATCTTCCTTTTATGCAGATTGGATGAAATATCTGTTGATTTTCTGGGCTCTTGGCGCTTTAAGTAGCCTCTGTTTTTTTGGCTACAAATGGTTCCGATACTTGAGGTTGAAGAATTCCGGCACCGTAGTAAAACAAACCGATTTCACTTTGGTGGAACTCCCGGGAACCTCCATTGCATTTAGTTTTTTCAAGCATGTATTTCTAGGGGAGGATTTAACACAAAAGCAGCGGAAGAGTATCCTGAAACACGAGTTGGTTCATGTTAGGGATAAGCATACTTGGGATTTATTGTGGTTCGAACTGTTGCGTATCCTGTTTTGGTTCAACCCCTTAATCTATGTATACCAGAAGCGAATTACGGTACTTCAGGAATATATCGCGGATGAAAAGGCCATAGGTGACAGTGGCAAAAAAGAATATTATGAGAGTCTTTTGTCCACCATTTTTCAAACCGAATCCATATCATTTATCAATACATTTTTTAATCATTCAATAATCAAAAATCGAATCGTTATGTTACAAAAATCAAAATCGAAGAACAGTGCCAAATGGAAATACCTATGGGTGCTCCCCGTATTGGGAATTATGTTTACCTACACGGCCTGTAGTGAAGGTAATGCTCAGGAATCTGAGCCCGAAACTGTGGTAGAAGGCCATTTGGTAGGGGAAAATCCTTCTGAAAAAGATAAAGAGTACGCTTTCAAGGAAATTGAACAGGTTCCTGTTTATCCCGGATGTGAAGGACTTCAAGACCAAGAGGCACAAAAGTGTTTCACTCAAAAGATTACGGAATTTGTGATGGCTAATTTCAATGTGAAATCTGCAGACAAATTGGGTCTGGAAGGAAGACAGCGCATATCGTCCATTTTTAAGATCGATAAAGAAGGAAATGTCACCGACGTGAAGGTGCGTGCACCGCATCCAGAATTAGAGGAGATCGTTCAAGAGGTAATTACTAAATTACCGCAAATGCAACCGGGTAAAGTAGATGGCAGACCCGTCACTGTTCGGTATGCCCTGCCCATTATTTTTGCGGTCGAATAATACGGAACGCACATCTCATAAAAGAAGCCGAAGGAAATCCTTCGGTTTTTTTGTTGGTGATTTTTTGGGTGTAAAATCTCCTGAAATTCAAAAGATTAGAAAAGGAGTCGTGTTAAAAATTTAAAAATTTTCAGGAGGTTTTGCCCATGGGTTGTTTTAGTTTCAAATACTGACTATGAAACAACATCGCCTCCAAATCGCATTGACCATCGCGGCACTTTTGGTATGTACATTTACCATTTCCAAGATCATTTCCTTGTCGAAAATCCAAGTGGATTTTGCAGGAGAAACCTTATACAACGTAACCCATAAATATTATTATAAAACCCAAGAGAATGGAGGGAGAATAAAGTGGTTTCTTCCCCAGAACAATGGCAGACAACATATTTCTCAAGTAGCCCTCCCCAAAACAACGCAGGCTTTGGCCTCCCGGGAACTTCACAATGAAAATGTTTTGGGAGAGTGGCTCACAAGCGAAAATCATTCCTACGGGGAGTTGGAATATTCCTATACGTTTTCTGGAAAGTCGCAACAATTTTCAGTACCCACCCATTTTGAAAACCCCACCAAGGAGTTGGCTCAGTTTTTAACGGCTTCAGAATATGTTCAGGTGAACGATCCGCGCATTACCGAAGTCGCTCAAGAGCTATCCAAAGCTATTTCCAGTGATCGAAAAGTATTGGAAAATGTTTACAACTTTGTTACCCGCATTCCTACAGCCCCCATTCATACCCGTACCGACGCGGTATCAGTATTGGACAGAAAAAGTGCTTCATGCAATGGGAAAAGTAGATTGTTCTTGGCATTGGTTCGCAATTTGGGAATGCCTTCACGCCTCAAGGGAGGCCTCATTCTCGAATCTACGAGTAAGCGTACTTCCCATGTCTGGGTAGAGGTCTTCATTAATGGACAATGGATTCCATTCGATACGACCAATAATCATTTCGCTTTCCTTCCTGCCAATTATTTAGAAATTTACCAAGGCGATGAATCCCTTTTAACCCGTTCTTCCAAAATGGAATTCGACTATGTCTATGAGATGGAAGAGCTTTCCAGCGTTAACTTTATGGGAATGACCTTTCAAAATGTAGAGCAGGTTTCTTCTTTTTCGTTGGTACATCTGGTTCAGAATAAATTGATTTCTGAAAAGAATCTCTTCTTACTACTCATGCTTCCGTTGGGAGGGTTCTTCGTGGCATTTTTACGCAACGTGGTAGGATTGAAAACCTTCGGGGTATTCCTGCCGGTCCTGATTGCATTCTCACTTTTTGAAACAGGATTTGGTCTTGGCCTATTGTTATTTTTATTCCTGATATTTTTGGTGGGTGCCGTTTCCCGGCCTTTTCAAAGCATCGGGTTGCTCCATACCCCAAAACTGGTCATTTCCTTAAGTGTTATGGTCGTCATTATGCTGGTGGGAAGTTATCTGGGATGGGCGGCCAAAATCCCTTGGTTATCGGCCCTCACATTTTTCCCTATAATCATATTGACCATTTCCGCAGAGAAATTCTCCAATCTCATTGTTGAAGATGGTTTTGGAAAGGCCAGTGGAATTCTTTTTCAAACGTTGATTGCCGTAAGTTTTTGTTACCTCATTCTATCGATGAAATCCTTGGGTACTCTTCTTATGATTTTTCCGGAGATCATAGTAATGGTTATCCTGTTTTCTATTCTTCTGGGTCGCTATGTAGGCTTCCGCTGGACAGAGCTTATTCGGTTTAAACCTTTATTGAATTTTAAAACGGCTTAACATGTTCTCCAAACTGTTCAAAATAGAAAACCCGAAGGGAGTCATGGGGATCAATCGCCGAAACCTGGAGTTGGTGTACAAATACAATCATCCCAAGCATTACCGGTGGGCAGATGATAAGGTTTTGACCAAAGAGTTGCTGGAGGAAAACGGTATTGCCACTGCTAAAACCTACGCTGTGATCAAGAAAACCGGAAACACCCGTAGCAAATGGGAACATTGCAAGGCCTATGATGCTGTAGCCATAAAGCCGGCCAATGGTTGCGGTGGAGATGGGATAAAAATTCTTAAAAAGGACAACGAAGGATCTTTTAGATCCGGCGGCAAGATTTGGGACGATGCAAAGGTTTACAAGCATATTACCAGTATCGTTTCTGGATTTTTTTCCATGAATTCGTCCGATAGTTGTTTGATAGAAAAATGTATCATTCCACATCCTTTTTTTGCTGAAATCTATGATGCTGGAGTGCCCGATTTTCGGGTAATCACTTTAAAGGGAACTCCTATTATGGCGATGCTTCGTATGCCCACTTCAAAAAGCGATGGTAAGGCGAATTTACACCAAAATGGAGTGGGCATCGGCATCGATATGAATAAAGGGATCCTTACCCAAGTATACGATGGTAAAAGATATTCCATGACCCATCCAGACAATCCAACACCCATAAATGGAAAGAAGATTCCATGTTGGAAAGAAATACTCGCCTTATCCAAAAAGACAGCCAAAGTATTTCCCTTGGATTACCTAGGAATTGATATTGTGATTGATGCGACTGAAGGCCCGCAGATCATGGAGGTGAATGTACGTCCCGGTTTAGGGATCCAATTAGTAAATCGCTGCGGGCTTCAGCAAGCGATCGAAGATCAGTTTTAACTTAAAACCAACAGCTATGAAACATACCATCACTTTTATATTCTTTTTTGCACTGCCATGGATAGCCATGTCGCAAACAGAACAACAACTGGAGATAGAAACCCAAGGAGGTTATGAGTATAATTATTTTAAGAGTCCAGATCAATTGATTCGGGAGGGTACTTTGCTAGAGGCCGATAGTCTTATAGCAAGCAGTGCCTTTCAGGATGTAAAGGCTGCGTATCGTTATAAAAAGGAATGGGGTTATCACGGTCTCTCCATTTCAGCCACACCCCAAGCCCGTATTTTCTACGATCAGACTGAAGATTCATATTGGCAAGCCCGCGTTAGAGCCAATTACACCTACAAATGGACACGGAAACTGAAACTTTTGGCCGAAGCCTCCTTTAAAAGGATGAATCGCGAAGGATTGGATGGGGCCCAGGATATACTTATCAATCCGTTAGGGTATACCAACTATGGCGCTGCAGTAGGTGTTGAAGGCCGTTGGCTAAAGAATAATAAAACCAAGATTGAAGGATTCTATAATTTCCGGAATTTCGATGCTTTCGGTATTCGGGATTTGCAATTCGACGAAAAAGGAGTGTCACTGAGTAGTATTCAATCCTTCAAAAGTAATGAATTGAAACATCGATTCGGATTCACGGGAACCTACAAACAACGATTGTATGATACGTTCAATGCTTCTGATGAAATTCCCAATGGCACGCGGGATTGGCGTTATTTGAAAGGGAATGTTTTTTATGAGTTCCCCATCAGCAAAGCAATAGAATTGGTGCCCAGTTTTCAAGTGAGTACGCGGATCGATGTGCAGGAGCAGCGCTCTGGTTTTACCCAATACGGCCCGAAACTAGCCCTAAAGGTTACTACGGCCAAAACACGAATTCGTAGTTCATTCCTTTTTTCTACCCGCGATTACACCACTTTGGAGGCACGAAATAATGATGGCCTCATTGGGGAAAAGATAAAATACGAGTACGCCGATTTCAATTTTTCTTTGGAGCATTCAATAGGTCAGAATCTGTACGCAACTTTAAACGTGTATAGTAGGGTGCGTACGACCAATTATACCGATTTGGATGCCCGATCCTTCCGCGGTTATAGGAATCAATATGCCGCCTTAGGCTTTAGTTGGAAGTTGTAGTATTTTAGACTGAGTTTGCCTTCAGCAAGCTTATGGAAACGGTGGCAAAGTCGGTATCGGGGAATTTTCGGAAGGCATTCATATCTGGGGTTAGACCCGCCTCCCGAACCAAGGTTAAGAATTCCTCCAATTCTATGATGTACTGATCGGAATACCCATGGGTAAGATCGTAGGCCGTTGCTGCAGTTCCTCCCAAATGGCTAGCGACCAAACTGGGGTCCACGGTATGCAATTCGATCAATAGCAATCCAAATTTGCCCACAAAGGGGGACCACTTTTCCATATGCTCTTTTAGGGATAAAGCGACTAGGTTATTATCTAGTTTTTTACCACGGTACGCATAGGCCCCTGTGGATCCAGTAACATGGGACGGAGAACTTATGGGATCTTCCCAAACCCGATTGTGGTCCAAAAAGGATCGCACATTGAGCAGGTCTTCCAAATCAATATCGTATTGGTTCTTCAGATCATTTGCCAAAAGTTTGGGTTTCCCAATATCACCCCAAATAATTTTGGCCCATATATCGGACTGGATCAGACGGGTTCTAGCTACCTTCAAGGCGGCTTTATTGTAATCTACTCCAATGATTTGCAAAGGGTACTCATCTAATAAGGTTCCTCGTAGGGTTTGATTTTCAATTACGGAAAACAAATGCTGTAAGAAGGCTCCATTTCCACAGCCCATATCCAGAATGCCTTTGGGTTGTTCTTTTATGGGTTTGTTGAAAAGCTCGATGATGATCTCCTCGACCACCTTAAAATAGGCACTATGAGCACCACCACTTCCCCAAATGTTCATTTCCCGATCTACGTGAATTTCGTCCGAACCTGAGGTGCTTGGCAGCAATAAAGGATCCCCGAAGAGTAATGCATCCAATTTTCGCAAGGTGGGGATATAGGAAACCGTAACGCCATAGGCACTGGCTCTTTTGGCGAAGAACAATCCGAGATCGGTAAATTCGTAAGACCCATTTTTTATGGAAAACCATCCCAATTCGGTTAGGATTTTTAGCAGACGATCAAAGGCCTGATAATCTTCATGGAATTCTTCCGATCGGAAACGCGATTCCATAAAGTATTTATGAAACATACCGCTCATACCTAGATGAACAATGGTGGGGCCCACGATAATGCCTTCGATATGGGTTAAGATTTGTTCTTCGATTTTTCGGTGCAGTTCATTTTCGGAAAGTGAGATGCCATAATTATCGCGATATTGGGTATAGATTTCTTCCAGTTTTCGGAAGGGTTCGATCTCGAATTTCCGGGGATGGAAGTCTTCGGTCATTTTTAGAAGTTCCACCACATCTTTGTACAAATGAAAATAACTAAAGGCTATCTCGGAGGCTGCATTGGTCTCATAACTCACGATGTTATTTTCATTGTCAACATTCTGTACGAGCCATCCTTGTGAGCAGAGCCCCCGAAGGGCCACATTCAAATAACCGTCGTTGGCTTTAAATTGTTCGGCCATCTCTTTAAGGGTTGCCTTTTTATGCTCAAGTAAATAATCGGTGACGCCATATGTTTTTAATGCATAAGCCGTTGGACAGATTACGATACCATCGAGATGGCGAAATAAGGTGTTGCGTAGTGTTGCTTTTAGATTTGAATTCATAAGAATTTAAATAACGACAACAGTCATAAAATGATGAATATCTTTTTTAACGATTTCGTTTTGAGGAGATGCTTCCCTAAAGTTAGAAAGTTTCATCAAATAATGGCAATTCCATCTTAAATATCCTTTAATTATAGCTATTGAATCGTCGTTTCCCCAAAATTTGTACATTCGGTATTGCGAAATACAAATATGGGACGGGCTTTTTTGTGCATGCTACTGGTGACTTTAAGTTCCTGTCAATGGTTCGAAACCGAAAAAATCTCATCGGAAACCTTTTACGAAGAAGATTTAAAGACCATTGATTGGGAAGACGTGGATCAATATCCTTCATTTAGTGCTTGCGATCATCTTATTGAAAAGGAGGAAAAGAAGCGTTGTTTCGAATCGCATATTACCACACCTATTTACAAGACCCTATCTTCAAAAAACATTGTGGCCCATCACGATCTAAATGATACGGTTTGGGTGCATTTTACCATAACCAAAGAGGGAAATTTTAAGCAGGTAAAAACAGAAATGGATAGCCTGTTGCGACTCCAATTGCCCTTGTTGGAATCCTGGATCATAAATAGCATCGATTCCCTGCCAACCTTGGCTCCAGCACAGAAAAGGAGTACGCCGGTAGAAACCCGTTTTGGCCTACCCGTTGTAATTAAAACCGATGTGCCTAAAGGTTAAATTTATACCCTAGCACAAAATCCATGGGAAATTCCCCGTTGTCGTTTAAGTTAAGGGCAACAATATCGTAGTACGCCAGCGTAATAAATCCTTGACCCAATGGAATGTCTGCCCCCAAACCAAATGAGAAGGGCGCTTGAAATTCCCCACCGGAATTACTGAAGGTATCCAGGGTCGCCGGATTGCTATCAGGATCGGGAATGTTGGGAGAAAGGTATACGTAATCGGCAATCTTGGTATTAATGAAGATGTCCACGCTTTTGGAATACACAAACTTGAATCGGTAGTTGAAAGACAATTGGGAGGAATTAACATCGTAGTCGCTGGAAGCAAAAATCTGCCGAAACTGAAATACCAAACTGTGCCTTTTCAATCCGGCTTCATCGATCAATTCGAAGTCGATTCCCGCTTGTGGCAGTAAGGTATTGTCTGGATTGGGGATATACGGATAATTGGTCATCCCAATAAACCCACCCAAACGGGTTTTCAATACCACCTTTTCCTCTTCCATATCGAAAGAAGGATCTACGGCTTTGTTGTAACGGATAAAAAACCGCCTTAGACTCGGAAGATTGAGATTCACCTTGGTCTCGCTCAAAGTAGCGTGGTCCCCTGTTTGTTCTCGAAGAACTTCTTTGTATTCTTCTTGATACTTTTTATTAACGCGCGTATTCTTTAGCTCGCGAACGTCGTCTCCTTTTTTGGAGAAATAGCGGTATTCTCCATCGATGATATTCCACAATAGAGTCAAATTTCCCTCAACCTCTGTTTTTAGGGTATAAGCCGAGCCATCTACTTCGTATACTTGTTGACCAAAGAGGCCCAGGGTGCAGAAAAGGGCGAGGAGTGCCAGTAAGCGCTTCATAACTACAGATTTGGTTTAGCTAAAGGTATAAAAATAATTGAAACCCCTTTTATTTGCTATGGGTTCTTCCCTTCCATTGATAAGGGCCGTTTAGACTACCGAAGATAACCGTCATGACAATAAAGGGATAGGCCAAAATGGATACCACTGTGGTAAAAATGGGGAGGCGTTTATTAAAAAAGCTTGCCATGAGTGTTAGTGCCAGTACATCGAAAGAAAACTTCATAAAGATAAAAGCAAGGTAATATTCCCCGCTTCTTGGGAAGAATGAAAACCCGAGCAAAGCGGCTAGAAAAAAGAGGTTGGAGATAAAAACTCCAGCTCCCACCCATTTTACCCAAGGGTTTTTTTGTTCCGATATTTTGGAGGCCCAACGGATTCTTTGCTGTATGGCTTGGCTCCAAGTCCCTTCCGGCTCCGTTTTAACGGCTGCATCAGGATGCTTCAAAAAATAAACCCCTTTGGGAAATGCGGTTTTCATTTTTTCCAAGAGGAAAACATCGTCACCACTTGCGATATGATCGTTGCCTGAGTAACCATCCACTTCTTCGAATGCAGATTTTTTGTAGGCCAAATTGGCACCATTATTCAACAAAGGTGCATGCCATCCAAAACTGCCCATGGCGACCAACTGAAGACTCAACCCGTCCAATACCTGAAACTGACCCAGTACAGAAGCACCATTTCGGTACAATACAGGACCACAAATCATTTCCGGATGTTGTTCTACAATACATTGGTTAAAATACTCCAACCACTTTACGGGGATCAAACAGTCCGCATCGGTAGTGAGTATCCACTCGTGTTTGGCTTTTCGCAATCCCAAACGAAGGGCATCCTTTTTGGGGGATTGGGATACCCTTTCATTTTGAAGGATTCGAAAGTTGAATTTCACATCCCTGCGCGAGGCTTCGAGAAGTTCCACCCCGTTGTCATCGGAGTCATCATTAATAAAAATGACTTCATAAAAGTCCTTGGGATAGGCAAGTCGAGATAGACTGCCCAATAATTCGGGGATGCTTTTGGCTTCATTCCGAAAGGGGATAAGAATCGTAAAACGAATTTCGGGGGGTGTTTTTTTGGGACGAAAAGTAGCTAACTTAAAATAGCCCAGAAGCAACCACAAAAGGGTGGTTAAATAAATAAGCAATCCTATGGATAATACCGGTATCATGGTGCTTTCTGGGTTATAACGTATGGACTGCCACATAGGGCAGGAAATACAAAATTTAAAAGCCAAGAGGTCATAACCGCGCATGCCACTGTAATCTCATTTACCCCAACATGGGCGAACAGCCAAAGTGCCACCCCTCCGCGAATGATGACATCTACCAACAAAAAGGAAGGAATCACCGAAACGAATAGGTACATGACAAACAATAATGGGTATGCGGTCGTAAGTTCCAAGGGTGCATTAAAGTATTTAAGTAACACATAAAATAACGTGCTGAAAGTAAGGTATCGTATGATCGAAAAAATGAAAACCTTAACTTTTAAGGAAGTAGAAAGGCCCTTGTAATATCTAGAAACATTGCTAAAAGTAAGGCCTTTGAGCACCAATTCCCGTTCCTTAAAGGCATAACCCAAAATTACCATAATAACGGTGATCCCAAGCAAGAGTAATATTTTAGTAAGCGAAAGTGATAAGGTCTTGCGCTGTATGAGTATGATTAGTCCTACAATGCCGAAAGCAAGCGTTACCAACATCTGGTTAAGGTTAGCATACAAATTAAGTAGGAGCACCCGTTTTCGTTTTTTCTTTTCGAAGAAAAACGCCTTGGCGCCATATTCGCCTATACGATTGGGGGTAGCCAAGGAAACCGTATGCGATGCAAGACTTTGCTTTGCCGCCTGCCCAAAAGAAAGTCTATCCAAACTGGAGGCCAGATGCTGCCATTTTAGGATTTCCACGATCCAGTTTAACGTGGCAAGGGCAAAAAATAACGGTATGGGCCACCAGGGTTTGTTCGATAGGATTTCAACGAACTCTCTTGGTGATAGGCTCTCATTTCTTGAAAATCTTACATAGATATAGGCAAAAGCTAGGCATATGATTAAAACTTTTAGGGCAATCAAGCCATATTGCTTAGATTTGTTGGAGAGGGCTACCATGTGTGGCTAAAGTAATGAAAGTTTTAGACTGAGTGGCTTCAGAAAAAATCATATTAGGAATTGACCCGGGGACAACAATCATGGGCTTTGGGCTTATTAAAGTGATTGGGAAAAACATGGAGTTCCTTCAGTTGCACGAATTGCAACTTTCGAAATACGACGATCATTACGTGCGCTTAAAACACATATTCGAACGAACGGTTCACCTTATCGATACCTATCACCCAGATGAAATTGCCATCGAAGCTCCCTTCTTTGGGAAAAATGTCCAGTCTATGTTAAAATTGGGGCGTGCACAGGGTGTGGCTATGGCTGCAGGTCTGTCTCGGGAAGTGCCCATTACCGAATATTCCCCCAAAAAGATTAAAATGGCCATTACCGGAAATGGTAATGCCAGTAAGGAGCAGGTCGCTAAAATGCTTCAGAGCGTATTGGGGATTAAAGAACTACCCAAAAATTTGGATAGCACCGATGGATTGGCGGCGGCTGTGTGTCATTTTTACAATGCCGGCAGGGTCAACGTAGGTAAGAGCTACAGTGGTTGGGCTGCCTTTGTTAAGCAAAATGAAGATCGCGTAGGGAAGTAAACCTTGTATTAGTGGAGACCTCCAAAACATACTGCAAAAACTGCGAAGCCCTAACCGAAAACTCCTATTGTTCCAATTGTGGGCAACGCACCTCTGTACGTACAGTAACATTCAAGGAAACCTTTGGCGATCTCGCTTCGGGATTGTTCTCCTTCGAAGCTCCATTCTGGAAAACCTTGGGATTGTTGTTTACGAATCCAGGCAAGCTTTTTCGGGAATATTTGGGTGGAAAACGGAAGACGTATTTTAAACCTGTTTCCTTTTTTATCCTTCTTACCGCTTTACATATTGTCATCCGATCCCTATTGGACTATGATCCCATGGCAGCGGCTCCGGAGGGATCGGACTACGCAGTAAATCTGTTCCGTGAAGCCGGACAATTCATGGTACAGAACATTAATAATATACTGTTCATTTTTGTCTTCACTTTATCCCTTTTAATGAAATTGTTTTTTTACAAGAAATACAGTTGGGCTGAGTACATCGCTGTCGCATTTTATCTGGTAGGAGTGTACATTCTGTTGGGAACGATTAATTTTTTTCTATTGGTATTCCTCAATACCGGGATGCAATTTCTTACCATGCTGGTCATGCTGCTTTATTTTTTGTATGCCATGGTTTCGTTTTTTCAGACAAGAAAGGTTTTGGTGGCAGTCAAGTCGCTCTTGGTATATGCCCTAGGGACATTGTTTTACGTAGCCCTAGGTTTTGGGTTGGCATTATTAATCGTTTATTTCACCTAACATGGCCGGTATCTACCTACATATCCCTTTCTGCAAACAGGCCTGTCACTATTGCGATTTCCATTTCTCGACTTCCATCAAGAAAAAAGAAGAATTGGTGCATGCATTGTGCCGTGAATTGGTGCTACGGAAACATGAATTGGAAGAAACCGTACAGACCATTTATTTAGGAGGAGGAACGCCTTCCTTACTAACTGTGAAGGAACTCAATAAGATTTTTAAAACTATTTACGATCACTATGCTGTTTCTGAAACGGCCGAGATTACCCTAGAGGCCAATCCCGATGATTTAAATAAAGAATATATCATACAGTTGTCCCGAGGCATAGTAAACCGATTGAGTATTGGAGTGCAGTCATTTTTTGAAGAAGACCTTAATCTCATGAACCGAGCCCATAATGCAGAAGAAGCCCTGCAAAGCATTCAGCATGCATTGGAGTTTTTTGAAAACATAAGTATCGATCTTATTTACGGAATCCCAGGAATGACAAAAGAACGCTGGAGTAAAAATTTGCGCAAGGCGATCGATCTCGATATTCCCCACCTCTCTTGCTATGCCCTTACCGTAGAGCCCAAAACAGCATTGAAATCTTTTATTGAAAAAGGCATTGTTGCTCCTGTCGATGATGAAGTAGCCCAATTGCATCATGCCTTGCTTACCGAAATTACAGAAGCATCAGGTTTCATTAATTACGAATTTTCCAACTTTGGAAAACCGGGCTTCGAATCCCAAAATAATATGGCGTATTGGATGGGAAAACCCTATTTGGGTGTTGGTCCTTCCGCACATAGTTTCAACGGAAATACCCGAGCTTGGAATGTAGCCAACAACCATAAATACATTCAGGAAATTGAGAATGGCAATCTACCTCAAGAAAAAGAATCCCTGTCCAAAAACGATAAATACAATGAATATGTCATGACGCGTTTACGGACCCAATATGGCATTCGGTTGGATGAGGTTCAGGATACTTTTGGGCCTCAATATAAAATGTATGTACTGGAACAGGCCGAGGCACATCTCAAAGAAAATCTACTCTTTTTAGATGGTGATAGCTTGCACGTAACCAAAAAAGGGAAGTTTTTGAGCGACGGCATCGCCAGCGATTTATTCATGCTACGACTTTAATTTGTACTTTGCAGCAGTGAAAACAACGCTCCATATAGGAACTGAAAAGTATGAGGTCGATCTTTCCGATCCAATCGATCTTTCCCTTCCTCTTCAGGCGTCTTCAGAAAATCCAAATGCATGGTATGTAGACGCACCCGAAATAGAACCTGTGGAATTGGAAGGCTGGGTAGGGAAAGTTAGTGAGGGAGCATCAGTGAATTTCAATACTATTCATTTCAATCCGCATGCACATGGAACCCATACCGAATGTGTGGGCCATATCACCCAAGATTTTCATTCCGTCAACCAAGCACTCACCCGGTTTTTCTTCTTAGCCGAGGTCATTTCAGTAACACCCGAAAAGAAAGGACAAGATGAAGTCATTACATTGGAAAGCGTAAAGTCCTTACTCCATGGTGCTTCCCCAGAAGCCTTGGTCATCAGGACTCTGCCCAATCCAGTATCTAAAAAGAGCCGGCAGTATTCGCACAGCAATTGGCCCTATATGGAAGAGACATTGGCGCAATTTCTATGCGAACTAGGCGTAAAGCATCTATTGATCGACCTTCCTTCGGTAGACAAAGAAAAAGATGAAGGGATGCTACTGGCGCACAAAGCCTTTTGGAACCATCCCGAAGCAACAAGGCATGATGCTACCATTACGGAGTTTATTTATGTGCCCAATGCGGTGGAAGACAGTTCCTATTTGCTGAACCTTCAGATTGCACCTTTCGAGAATGATGCTACACCGAGCAAGCCGGTGCTTTATAAATTGGATTAGTTATGAGATTTGCCCCGATTGCATGGCTTTTATTGTTTTGTATTTCTTTCCTCCAAGCACAGGATTATGAACGGATAGACGCGACTATTGAACTTTATCCAAACAGATTTAATAGTGCCGAAGAACTTTCGGCATTTATCACAAGGGATTTTCAGACCGATGAAGAAAAGGTTCGGGCGATGTACACATGGATTATTCACAATGTAGCCTACGAACCCGACGAATACAAAAAGTTCAATTTCAATTTCAAGAATTATAGGGAGCGTAATCAAAAAGAAGAAAAGACCCGAAAAAAGGTGATTGCTAGAACGCTTCAAGAGGGCATTGCGGTTTGCGAAGGCTATGCCATGCTGTTCGAGCGCCTTTGCGAACTTCAGGGGATTTCCAATTATTTGGTGCGAGGGGACATAAAAACGCATTTCGACGATATCGGTCGCCCCTTTCGGAAGACGCATATGTGGAACGTGGTGTTCATAGATAATCAACCCTTTTTGTTCGATGCTACCTGGGGTGCTGGGAAGTACCGCGGCAAGTTTATTAAGGAACCCTCTTATTTTTACTACAAGACACCCCCCGAATTGTTTGGCAATACCCATTATCCCCATCAAGGGGAAGACACGTTTTTGGATCCTTCCTTCACACGACAGGTTTTTGCCGATATGCCTTTAATCATCGCACAAAATGTAACATTGCAGCATATACAGAGACAAAAAGAAGGGGTCATTTCTTCCCAGAAGGAAGATGGCTTGATTCCCTTTAGTGTAGCGGTAGATGGCGTGGATAAAGTATCCTATTCGTATTCCATGGGAAAGGAAGTGAAGGATATAGAAGTTGCGAGAGGAGAAACCCTGGAATTTACCGTTCCGATTGAATTGGGGGGAGAAAACCTCCTCATTTATTTTAACGATAAGCCCGCACTGGGTTACAAAATCAAATAAGATGCATATCGAAGAATTCCGTGATTACTGTTTGGCCAAAAAGGGAGTGACCGAGTCTTTTCCTTTCGACGAGCATACTTTGGTATTTAAGGTTATGGGTAAAATGTTTGCGGTTTCCGGCTTGGAGCGAACCCCAGCACAGGCGAATTTAAAATGCGATCCAGAACGATCTGAAGAACTCCGTGCCGAATTCGATGGTTTGATTATCCCGGGCTGGCATATGAACAAACACCATTGGAATACCGTAATGTTGGAAAGCAATTTGTCACATGCACTAATTTTCGAATTGATCGATCACTCCTACGATCTCATTGTGAGCAAGCTTCCCAAAAAAGTGAAGGTAGCACTGGAAAACCTCTAGGATATGTCGAAACATAAGTTAAGGGAGTTTTACGAAGCCGAAAGGCAAAAGAACGTCACAGCGGCGGGTCAGCTAAAGCAAAAATTGCTGTATTCAAGTTTGCTCCGACTCATCATTTTTACATTGGCGGCCCTATTATGCTATTTCTATTGGAATCTTACCGAACTTGTGATAGGGATTGTTGCTGCGGGAATCATCACCTTTATCATGCTCATTAAACGCCATGATCGGCTAAAAAAAGAGCATCTATTCCATAAAGCACTTGTAGCAATCAACACCCGTGAATTGAAGGTGTTGGGTGGTGAATATTTTGACCTTCCCCAAGGGAATGAATTCAAGGATCCGGAACATTTTTACAGTCAGGATATCGATCTTTTCGGTCGTGGATCATTTTATCAATACATGAATAGAACCGCTTTGGATAGTGGTTCTAGGCGATTGGCAGCCACCATAACCGCGAATGATTGCTCCGATATTCATATGAAGCAGGAAGCCATACAAGAACTTCAAAAGATGCCTGAATGGAGGCAACAATTTTCGGCCTTGGCCTCCTTGGTGAAAGTTGAAGTAAAATCTGAAAGGGTCGTTCAATGGTTGGACGAATATCAGGGCTTTGTACCGGCCAGATTCACCGTTTTGTCGGTGGTTTTTTCTGTAATTTCCTTAGCCATGGTATCCCTGTTCTTTGCGGGTTACCTCGCCGGGATCATTGTGGCGGCTTGGTTTTTTCTGGGATTGGGTATCGTTGGGATATTTGTGAAGAAAATCAACAAACTGGTTTCCGATACGGGGAAAATACAATCGACGTTCGAGCAGTTTTATCAGCTCCTTTCAAAAATAGAAGAAGAAGATTTTTCTTCAGAAGTGCTTCAAGGGCACAAGGAAAAAATCGTAAATGAAGCAGAGAAAGCCTCCTCCATACTAAAGCGTTTTTCGAAACTACTGGATGCATTGGATCAACGAAGCAATATGCTCGTCGGAATTTTTGCCAATGGATTTTTATTGCGGGATTTATGGGTGGCTCGAAATATCGAAACTTGGATTAAGGAACACGGTTCAAAAATTGATGATTGGTTTGAGGTCATTTCCTTTTTCGATGCGTACAATAGCTTGGGGAATTATGCATTTAACCATCCCAATCATGCGTTTCCAACGATTGCTGGGGATGCCATGGTACTTAAAAGCCAGCAAGCGGTACATCCGTTAATTCGGGAAGAGGTAGCCGTCGCCAATGATGTTCATATTGCCAAGGAACAGTTTCTTATTGTGACCGGTGCGAATATGGCAGGAAAAAGTACTTTTCTCAGGACTGTTGCCCTTCAAATTGTTATGGCAAATGTGGGATTACCAGTGTGCGCAAAGGAAGCGGCCTATGCACCCATAAAATTGATTACGAGCATGCGAACCACTGATAGTCTCACCAACGATGAGTCTTATTTTTTCAGTGAATTGAAACGCCTTAAATACATCGTAGACCACATACAAGAGGATGAGTATTTTATCATCCTTGACGAAATATTGAAAGGGACCAACAGTACCGACAAGGCAATAGGTTCTCGTAAGTTTGTAGATAAGTTGGTGCGTTCCAAATCCACTGGAATCATTGCAACACACGACCTGAGTCTATGTGAGGCAGCAGATGCTTTGGAGCAGGTGGAGAATTATTACTTCGATGCGGTGATTAAGAATGACGAATTATTTTTCGATTATACATTCAGGAAGGGAATTTGCCAGAACATGAATGCTTCGTTTCTGCTTAAGAATATGGGGATTGTTGATGACTAGCGCAAAATCTTGTTCCGATACTGAAAAGGCGTTTCATCTTTTTGCTCCTTAAAAGTTCTATTGAAGTTGGAAATGTTCCGGTATCCGCTGTTTTCGGCAACTTCGGCAATGTTCATTTCGGGGTGATCCTTCAAGAGTTTGCAGGCTTCCTCGATCCTAATTTCATTCAGGAATGCAACATAGGTCTTTCGGGTTCGATTTTTAAAATATTTGCAAAAGGCGTTGGGCGTCATGGCTGCTTCCTGGGCAACAGTGTCTAAGGTGATTTTCTCCCGAAAATGGTTCATGGTATATTGAAAAACCGCATTCATGCGCTGCCCTTCATTGTCCGAATACTTGGTGGCAGAATCCCCATGGTGAAAGGAAGAGAGTACTTCGTACTTCCCCGTATTTACCAGTTTCAGTAACTGAATGAAAAGAAGAAAGCGCTCTAGTTTAGTTGCGTTCGACAATTGCTCGAAGACGGTTGCGATACCCTGGTTTGGTTTGGAAATCTTAAAACCGTTTTCAGCCTTTCGGAAGAATGAATTCAATGTTTTCAATTCCTCGATACCAAAAAACCCTTCCCCAAACGAATCCGGAGTAAAGAACACAGAAAGCATATGGCACACTTTGTTTTCCTTCGCAGCACTTTTGAAAACATGTGGAAGATTTCCACCCAGAACAATGATTTCCCCTTCTTCAAAACGGTTGGCAGAATCTCCAACAATTAGGGAGCCTTTTCCTTCTTTCACATAGCTAATTTGGAATTCCTCGTGCTGATGGAGGAGGCCATAGAATTGGTCTGCCTTATCTTCTTGTAGGAAGATGGTGTCCTTCCCAGACTTTACGATGGTAAAAGGTAATACCTTCATTATATTGAAATATTATTCGAATATCGTAATAATAATTAAAATAAGGATAAAATAATATCATAATTGAATAAATCACTATTATCAAGCCATTCCAATTTCAAATACTTTTGGATTAAAATTTTACCCTATGAATTTCGAATGGAAAGGTGTAATGCCTGCAGTAACGACCAAGTTTACCAATGACGATGCATTGGACATCCCTTTGTTTCTCCATAATATCAAGGCACAAGTAGATGCCGGTGTTCATGGTATCGTGTTGGGAGGTACTTTAGGCGAAGCCAGTACCTTAGAAGATGAAGAGAAACGCATTCTCACCCGTGAAACGGTTCGTGAAGTCGATGGTAGTGTCCCCGTAATGATCAACATTGCAGAACAAAGTACCAAAGGAGCGGTTGCCGCCGCTCAAAAAGCGGAAGAAGATGGAGCCTCTGGACTCATGATGTTACCACCCATGCGCTACAAAGCGGGTGATCGCGAAACGGTAGCGTACTTTAAGGCGGTTGCCGATAGTACTTCGCTTCCTATTATGGTGTATAACAACCCTGTGGATTACAAAATTGAAGTCACCCTGGAAATGTTCGATGAACTGTTGAAGTGCGACAATATAGAAGCCGTTAAAGAATCCACGCGTGATATTTCGAACGTAACCCGAATTAAAAACAACTTTGGCGACCGTCTTAAAATTATGTGCGGTGTGGATACACTGGCATTGGAAAGTTTACTCATGGGTGCCGACGGTTGGATTGCCGGCTTGGTGTGTGCTTTTCCAAAAGAAACGGTGGCGATTTACGAACTGCAAAGAGCAGGCAGAATACAAGAAGCCGTGGATATCTACAGATGGTTCCTGCCCTTGTTGGAGTTGGATATTAACCCTAAATTAGTACAGAACATTAAACTGGCTGAAGTGGCTACTGGACTGGGGTCTGAAACGGTTCGAGCACCAAGATTGCCATTGATTGGCAAGGAAAGGGAACATGTGCTCAAAGTGATTGAAGAAGGGTTGAAAACAAGGCCCGATTTACCTGAATATAAAAATTTGTGATGTTAGAAATTCGACCCACATGTGAGCACTGTAACAAACCACTTCCATTTGATAGTGAAGAGGCTCGAATTTGCACCTTCGAATGCACTTTTTGTGCCGATTGTGCCGAAAATGTCCTTCAGGGCGTATGTCCCAATTGTGGCGGCAATTTCGAAAAACGACCCATACGACCCGCCCGATTGTTGGAAAAATACCCGGTTTCTGAGAAAGTGGTACATAAACCCGTAGACTTGGAAGCTCATCAAGAACGAATAAAAAATATGCAATGACAGGAAAAAATTATATAGGATTTCAACAAAGTGCTGAAGGCAATAAAACCTATCGCACTTTCAATCCGAAAGCGAATACTGAGAACGCAACCGTTTTTTTTGAGGCCACCGATACGGAAATTGAAAAGGCCGTTCGATTGGCGGAAGAGGCGTTTCCCAAGTTCAAAAATATTTCGGGAGAAAAAAGAGCTGAATTTTTGAGAACCATTGCGGATGAAATTTTGGCATTGGATGATGCATTGGTAGCAGTCTATTGTGCGGAAACAGGCTTACCCGAAGGGCGGGCCAAAGGAGAACGGGGCCGAACCGTGGGACAGTTGCGGATGTTTGCAGATCTCATTGAAACCGAAGATTGGCGGCAACCCACCATCGATCATGCCATTCCCGATCGACAGCCCATGCCCAAACCCGATTTGCGTCAGTTTTTAATCCCGTTGGGGCCTGTGGTGGTTTTTGGTGCCAGTAATTTTCCGTTAGCCTATTCCACAGCTGGAGGTGATACGGCCAGTGCCTTGGCAGCGGGATGCCCAGTGATTGTAAAGTCGCATCCCATGCATGCAGGAACCGGAGCATTAGTTGCATCTGCGATTGTGAAGGCAGCCGAGAAAACAGGGATGCCCGAAGGTGTCTTTTCTAATATAAACAGTTCTGGAATCGAAGTTGGTCAGAAATTGGTGCAGCATCCCAAGGTGAAGGCGGTTGGATTTACGGGAAGCATTCGAGGAGGACGGGCTTTGTTCGATTTGGCCGGACAACGTGAAGAACCCATTCCTGTATTCGCAGAGATGGGAAGTATTAATCCTGTCATTATTACTTCAGGAGCCTTAAAAAATAGAGCTTCGGAAATTGCTTCCAGCTATGCCGGATCCATTACCCTTGGAACAGGACAGTTCTGTACCAATCCAGGGCTTATTTTGGGGATGGAAAGTCCGGAACTTTCAGAATTTGTTAAAGATCTAGGAGAAAAAACAAGTGCTATAGATGCACAATGTATGCTGCATCCCAACATTCATAACGCCTTTGTTTCGAATGGAGAGGAAGTTTCCAGTCAACCCGGAACCGAAGTCGTTGCAATACATGAAGGTATCCGACCCGACAACTATGCTCAATCCAAAATCGTTACAACATCTGGTGCGGCATTTCTTGAAAACAAAAAGTTGCATCAGGAAGTCTTCGGCCCATTTTCAATGGTAGTTCAATGCAAAGATGAAGAAGAACTTTTAAAGGTGATTCGCGGTTTAGAAGGTCAATTAACAGGAACTTTGCTAGCAGAACCCGAAGAGTATGGAAAGTTGGATGCTGTTATTGACACTTTGCAGGATCGTGTAGGGCGTATCATTTTCAACGGAGTCCCAACAGGAGTTGAGGTATGCGATGCCATGACCCATGGAGGGCCGTATCCCGCCAGTACCGACAGTCGCTTTACAGCAGTCGGGAATCATTCTATCAAACGGTGGGCAAGACCCTTTAGTTTTCAGAATTTCCCTCCTGAATTACTACCCGATTTTTTACAGCGTTAATGAAGCACATTTATAAATGCATCGATGGTCACACTTGCGGCAACCCGGTTCGGGTGGTCACATCTGGGCATCCGCCTTTGCAGGGAGCTTCCATGAGTGAAAAGCGACAGCATTTTTTGAAGGAATACGATTGGATTAGAACGGGTCTCATGTTCGAACCCCGTGGTCATGATATGATGAGCGGGAGTTTCTTTTTCTCTCCGCAACATCCCGAAAATGACTTCGGAATTCTATTTATAGAAACCTCTGGATGTTTACCCATGTGTGGACATGGAACTATTGGTGCCATTACCATCGCCATTGAAGAAAGATTGATTACACCCAAAGTCCCAGGAAAAATCCGGATGGAAACCCCAGCGGGTTTGGTTGCCATTGAATACGAAGAAAAAGAGGGTAAGGTACTTTGGGTAAAACTAAAGAATGTGGCGTCCTATTTGGCAGTCGAAGGATTGACTATTGAATGTCCCGAACTTGGCGAAATCGAATTTGACGTTGCCTACGGTGGAAATTTTTACGCCATTGTAGATCCACAGAATAATTTTAGCGGTGTTCAAGATTTTACCGCGAGTAAATTGATTCAGTATTCGCAGGTGGTTCGAAAGCGAATCAACGAGAAGTATCCCGATTTTTTTATTCACCCAGAAGATGAAACCATTCGCGATGTGAGCCATATGCTTTGGACGGGAACGCCCTTGCATGAAACTTCATCGGGACGCAATGCAGTTTTTTATGGAGATAAGGCGATAGATCGTTCACCATGTGGCACGGGAACCTCTGCCCGTATGGCACAGTTGTATGCCAAGGGAAAACTGAAATTAGGAGAACCCTTCATTCATGAAAGTTTTATTGGTTCCACTTTTGAAGGTTGTGTCGAAGAAATAACCGAAATTGGAGGTAAGAACGCCATTATCCCATCCATAAAAGGTTGGGCCAAGGTGTACGGATATAACACGATTGTCATTGACCCTGATGACGATCCTTATGCGTATGGGTTTCAAGTGATTTAATGGGCAAATCAGCTTAATGATATAATGATTTAATGTAATTTGTGTTAAGATGTAACAATGAAGAATGTTGAAAAGAATAATTAGATGGGGAAAGCTGAATTTGTAGAAGAATTTAAAGGAAGGACTAAAAGACTGGCAATATCTGTGATTAAGTTTCATGACAACATGAGGAAAACCGATTCTTCAAGAGTAATAGGCAAACAGCTTATTTGATCTGTTACTTCTACAGCGGCAAATTACAGGGCAGCTTGTATTGCAAGATCAGGAAGAGAGTTTTATTCAAAAATGTCAATAGTTGTAGAGGAAGCAGATGAAACTTTATTTTGGTTGGAACTATTAAAGGAAAGTGAATTGGTTCCGATCAAAGCAGTGACACCATTAATAGAGGAAGCAACGGAAATAGCTAAAGTAATGTCCGTGGCCAGGAAGAATACTAGTATTAAATAATTAAATCTTTTGCTCTTATTAACTCATTCAATCATTAACTCATTCAATCATTAACTCATTCAATCATTGAAAAAAGTCATCATCATAGGAGGAGGGATCATCGGGTTATGTACTGCGTATTACCTTCGAAAGGAAGGCCACGAAGTCATTGTGGTTGATAAATCGCAAATGAACGGAGGGGCCTCTTATATCAATGCCGGTTATATCACCCCTAGCCATATCATTCCCCTTTCTGCTCCTGGAATCATTACGAAAGGATTAAAATGGATGCTCAATCCCTCCAGTCCGTTTTATATAAAGCCCCGTTTGGAAAAAGACTTTTTACAATGGGGTTGGGCGTTCAAGAAATCGGCTACCCAAAGTAAAGTGGATAAGGCCATACCAGTTATTAAGGATATTAATTTGATGAGTCGGGAATTGTATGAAGACATGAAAGCTTCACCCGATTTCGATTTTCATTACGAACGCAATGGATTACTGCTTTTGTGTAAGACTAGTAAAGGCTTGGAAGAAGAATGGAAGGTAGGGAAGATAGCCATTTCGGAAGGCTTGAATGTAGTTCGATTAGATACATCCCAGACGAAAAAATACGAGCCAGATACAGATTTGGACATTGTAGGTTCGCTTTACTACGATTGTGATGCCCACATGACTCCTTCCGAATTTATGAGTGAAATTAAAAGGCATTTGGAAGAAAATGGGGTTGTTTTTCATAAGGAGGAGGAAGTAAAGGATATGGTGGTTTCAGGAAATTCAATTTCTGAAGTGATTACTACGAAACAAAATATAGCCTGTGATGAGGTCGTCTTGGCAGCAGGTTCCTGGAGTCCATTATTGGTGAAAAAGCTAGGGTTGAAGATTCCACTTCAAGCGGGCAAAGGATACTGTATTAATGTGCAACAACATACGGGAATTAAAACCCCTGCGGTTTTGGTAGAGGCGAAAGTAGCCGTAACGCCCATGAATGGATTTACCCGTTTTGCGGGAACCATGGAAATTGGCGGAATTAACCATACCATCAACCCCGTTCGGGTAAATGCCATTGCCAAGGCAGCTTCCCAATATTACAAAGGCCTTGAAGTTACACAGGTAGAAAAGGAAGATGCTGCTTGCGGGTTACGGCCTTGTACTCCCGACGGGTTACCTTATATCGGGCGTTCTTCAAAGTGTGACAATCTTACCATTGCAACGGGACATGCCATGATGGGGTGGAGTTTGGGTCCTGCCACTGGAAAATTGATTTCAGAAATTATTGATGGTAAGAAATTATCTTTGGATTTGACTCCTTTTAATCCGGATAGAAGGTTTTAATACCGCTCAGAAATCTAGATGTTCAATATTTATTCGCATGTTAATTAGGTATTTATCAAAACCTGCTTTTTCATAAGCCCTAATGGCAGCTGGGTTTTGATCATAGACATCTAATTTAATTTCGAAAACCCCTCTTTCCTTGCACCATGCCAACAGACCATCTACAATTAGTCTGTTATATCCCTTGCCTCTATGAAAGGGTGGAACATACATAAACCCCAAGTATCCTTGCTTTTCATGTTTAAGGTAGGGTTTGTCGTCCATAATTTTTGCATACCCAGAGGCCACAATTTCTCCATTCAAATCCACCACAAGAATTTCAGAATCAGAATTTTTAATTAATTCTTCAATGTCATAATAGCTAGTGGTATCTTCTCTCATGGTAGGATCCATGGGCATCTCTGCTGCAATAAGCCCCCGCTTGAACTGCTTTAACGTAGCCATATCCAAAAGCGTTGCTTTTCGTACAATAGGATAAGATGTAGTATCCATTTAGGTAATTTAATTTTCGTTTAACTGCTCATATCGGCTACAATCTTCCATTCCCCATCGATCTTCTTGAAGATAATGAGAAAATTACCATTGGCATCTCCTACACTTCTTTTTAAATGGTATTGCCCCATGACCCAATAACTGTTCTCTTCAATTTTGGAAATGTCGTCAATTACAAAGCTCAAAGTGCCGCTGTGCTCTTTGGTAGGATACCCTTTTTTATAATTGGCCAATGTTTGGTCCCACCCTTTGGTGAGGCCACGACTGCCATAGAATTTCAAGGAATCGCTCTTCCAATACCCTTGCATAAACCCTTCTAAGTCATTTTGTGACCATGCCTTCTCTTGGATTTTCATGACTTTCAAAATGGCTTTTTTATCTTGTTCTTCTGTGGTTTGGGCTATACAGACCATGAAACTGAATAAACATACAATAGTGGCGAGCGTTTTCATAAAAAAAGAAAATTTAATGGTCTTAAAGATAATGGCTTTGTAGCTTTGTTCTTCATTAAATCGCCAAAATGATCGATATCACCATTGTAACGGCCAAGGCCTATGATAATCCAAAGGATCGTCCTCCTTATGTTCAGAATATTTTTAAGGAATACGAATTGCTTAAAAACGCTCTTACAGCAAGAGGGTTTTCCGTTCACAGGACCTACTGGGATGATCCAGACTTCGATTGGGCTACTACCAAAGTTGCAGTGATTAGAACGGTTTGGGATTATTTCGAACGTTTTGAAGCATTCAACCATTGGATGGAGGAAGCGGCCAAGCTGACACAATTGATCAATCCGTTGGGATTACAGCAATGGAACAGTCATAAGTTTTATTTGAGGGATCTTGAGAAAAATGGCGTTCGGATTGTTCCTACGGAATTTGTAGCGAAGAATACCCAGATTTCACTAAAGGAAATTTCAGCAAATAGATCCTGGAACCGATTGGTGATAAAACCTGCTATTTCTGCTGCGGCTTTTCATACCTACAAGGTCATGGAGGATGAAATCGAAACCATGGAGCATACCTTTCAGGAATTGCTGTCTTCCCGGGATTTGCTGGTACTGGAATATCAGGAGACCATTACTACTATTGGCGAGGCTTCCCTAATGGTATTCAATGGTAAGTACACCCATGCCATTTTAAAACGTGCTAAAGCTGGTGATTTTAGGGTGCAGGACGATTTTGGTGGAACCGTTCATGATTATGAACCTTCACCAGAAGAAATTGAATTCGCCGAGTTTGCCAACGCCCAATGCCCGGAAAAACCCGCCTATGGCCGCGTGGATATTGTTTGGGATACGGAAGGGACTTGTTATCTATCTGAAATGGAATTTCTGGATCCTGAGATTTGGATACGCAATGCACCGGAATCGGCCGAGCATATCGCCGATAGTATCGCCGGATATTTAGTCTAACGCTTCCTTGAAAATGAAGTTTGGGTTGGGGCACAGCTGTTTCCAACGTTCAATTTCCGAAGGATAGGCCACTCCGTTGTAATTTTTGGTATTTTCCAATAAGTCGGTGATGAGCTGGAAGTGCAGATGCGGTACCCAATGTCCGTTCTCCTTTTCCGTCCCTATAGATCCTAACAGCATGCCTTTTTTCACTTTTTTCCCTTTCGGGGATTGGGATAAGGATGCTTTACTAAGGTGGCCATACAAAGTATAAAATACACCCTGCTCCCATTCATGTTCCAACACTATTAAAGGGCCATAGTCCTTATGTATATCATTGTGGTGGCTAATGACCACCACGCCGTCGAATACGCAGTGTAATGGGGTAAGGGCTGGCACCCAGAAATCGGTGCCTAGATGTATGTTTCGGTATTCTTTGGTGCCATTGGTAACACGTTCGTAATTCGGGGTATTATAGAACTCACGTTGCTCTAAATAGCCATTGGCAATAAGTGTTTCGGGATGTTCTTTCTGAAAAGCATTCAATCGCAGCTCCGCCTTAGTCAGGTTTTCATGCTGGGGATCATCTCCGAAGAAGGTACTTCCTTTTCCCATGTTTGGGATCGAAATTCCTTCAAAATCTAGGGTGGGGAATAATTCATGCAAGGAAACTTGATGGTGTTGGGCCCAATGTTCGAACGAATTCATAGGTCAAGGTTTAATTGAAGGGAGAAGTTCTGCGTATCTCCTGGCTGTAAAATGCGTTTTCCAATTCCGTTGTTAAAACTATTGGCAATACACGTCATGGGTTCTATGGCGATCGATTTTCGATCCTCGGGAATAAACAATTGCACAAAATCGAATCCCGGGGTTGTTGCCATAAGACGGTAGTTGTTCGTAGTAAGTTCGATTCGCGGTTCCTGAAGTGCAAAGGCAGTGTCCAATTGTGCATCTTTCAAGCGTATTTTATTACGCCGAATGGTTTCCCCTTGCAAAGGAATCATGTTATCGTTGGTCAGATAGGTGATATTGGATTGAAACGATACGGCGCTTTTCGAATCGTCTTCCAAAGCAAAATAAGGATGCCATCCCAAGCCGAAAGGAAAAGATTCCTTATCCAGGTTTTGGATTTCGAAGCCAAGTTCCAAACCGTCATTAGAAAACCGATAGGATATTTTAAGTTGAAAATCGAACGGAAATTCCCCATTGGCATCATGGACATACTTCAGACATATTTCTTGAGAGGTGAGGCTTTCAACTTCAAAGATTGCTTTACTAATACATCCGTGAATGGCGCAGCCGTTAGCTCCATCATTAATGGGCAATTCATAGTGTTTTCCTTCGTGTGAAAACTTTCCCTCGTTTAACCGATTGGGAAACGGAAACAACAGACTGCTCGCGTAAAAAGTCTCGTAGTAGTCAATGCCCGCTTCAGAAATGGGAAAAGGCGCCAATATCGGAACGCCATTGGATTCCCAATGCAACAGACTCCCGCCTAGATTGGGAAAGACTTTAAAGGATGCCTTCTCGCTTTCAAACACATAATGCGAGAGTTTGGGGTTGGTATGTTCGACAAAGTGGTGGTTCATTGGTTAGATTGAACGCACCAAGTAACGAAAAAAATACGACTCGATAGGCTATAAAATACCCTGCTGTTTCTTATAGAAAGCATTGGCCTGCTCTTGCATCAATTGCCTTGCAATACGTCGCTTATAATCGTACAGTTCTTTTTCTTCGGCAATGTCCTCGTACACCCTATTGTTTACATCGCGATCTGTAGCAACCAGAATTTCGCGTTGTGTCTTCTGTTGGGTGGTCCATGATTTAATGGCGCCTTCCTGTTCTGCCAATTTAAGATCATAGGGTCCTTTTGGGGACAATAGTTTGGCAAAAATAGGGGAGGTTTCTATGGCTAGGAACAACAGGAAAATGAAAAAAGAAGGTAACCATGGCAGTTTGCCAAGGGCATTTACCCGTGCCATAAGGCCATCGAATCCGTCAATGACCGGTTGGGTGTCGGCCACTTTGGTTTCATAGTCTGTGCTAAGTTGAGCTATTTGTGCTTCGGCGGCTTCTATTTTGGCTTTGTTTTCGGTACGTAATTCCTGAAGGGCGGCCAATTCGCTATCATGCTTATCACGCTTCTCTTTATATACGGGTCCTTTACCTACAATTTCAGTTCCCTGGCGACCTTCGGCCTCGGCGATATAGGTTTCATATAACGTGTTTACTTCGGTTTCCTTGGTGGTTACCTCGTTCTTAAGATTGTCTATCTCGGTGTTCAAGGCTTCAATGGAAGGGACATATTGTAAAGCCAGTTGTTCTTTATTATCCAAGGTCATCTGATTTTTTTCTTCCAGAAGCACTTGATCAATCTCTTTTTCGAATATTTTCAATTCCAAGGGTTTGGAAATGACTACGGCAATAATGATAGCGAGTATAATTCTGGGTGAAGCCTGAATGAGTTCATCGAAAAAATTATCCCGTTTTTTAATGGTGGAAACAATAAATCGGTCCAGATTAAAAATGAGCATCCCCCAAATAATTCCGAAGAATATAGCAGGAAGGAAAGTGTCGAATACCGTATAAAGCGCATAAGATGCCGCAATGGTCGCCATGACTGCGGTGAAGAACACCGTAGCCCCAATACCGGCATATTTGGTCTGTTCCCCGGGAGAGCAATCGTCTAGAATATCGGTATCGGCCCCGGAGCAAAAAATGAAAAATCGTTGTAACATAACTAGTTGGATATGGGATGAATGAGTTAGTTAGAACGCAGATTATCCTAATTTGTTACATAAAAAAACCCCCATTAACTAGGGGGCTTCCATATTTATGAAAAGTTTAGCAACCTAAGAGTTGAACTATGGTTTGTCCGCTCTCATTTTTTCGAATGTCTATCCTAGCAGCTTCGTTGTGCAAATTGTTTCGGATAAGTTTTATGGCTTCGTTGCCACTTATCTCCTTTTCTCCATTGAAGAATTTGGCTCCTTTCTCCATTAAATCAAAGATTACTTTTGCCGGATCCTCCTCAGGGCCATAGGACGTTTTTGTGGTTTTAATCGTACTTTTATGTCCCTTGTTCCAGAAATATACCTTTGGTTTGCCATTATTGCCTTTTACAACATTTACAGTTTCTATGGCCTCGGGTTTCTTAACAAGTTCTTTGGCTTGTTCGGTACTTATTCTTTTGTCATTCAAATAAAAGATAGCTCCCTGCGAAATCACCTCTTTTAGGTCGATTAGCGGATCCTGAACCTGCTGATTGGGATTGTGGGTATTCAAATCGGTTAGGTAGACAGCGTATTCACCATTGGCGAGTTCCTTGTTGGTAACTTGTAAGGAAGTGTTGTAGGTTAAAAGCTTGTTAGCCTTATCCGAAGATATTTTCTCTCCATTAAGGTAAAAGGTAGGGGTTTTTCTATATCCATATTTCAACGGATTTCCTTCCTTGTCTACAGGATTTCCCTGTTGACCGAAATAACTCGTCTCACCATTTTTCGTAGCGTAAAAATATTCCTTACCATTAATCTCAACATTACCTGTTCTCAGGGAAAGGTTTTTGGTTTGAATATTCAGTTGTACCGGTTCTGCGGATGCTGAAGACTTCCCTTTTTTCAGATAGATAGGTTCTTTTGAAATCTTCACAGTAGGGTTCTTCGAATTCAATCCGCTGGACTGAATGTTCAGCTTTTCATGTTTATCGGCTTCCACGATTTCCAGTGCCTTAGCGGCCGATATCTTTTTCCCTTCGTAGTAGAAGGTGGCACCTTTTTTGGCCATCTTTTCGATATGCTTAATGGGATCCTCTGGCGCTGGTGGTGGAGGTGGTGGTGGAATGTTTTGATCCGATTCTCCTTCCCATACATTTCCGGGGGAACCTTCCTCCCAAGTATTCTCTTTAGATGGTGGAGGCGGTGGCGGAGGTACAGGGAAATTGGGAGTACTTCCGTCTGTATTAATATAAATTTTTGGCTTTTGGTTGGGCCCTCTACTCATTCCGAAGGTATAGGACTCCAATTTATCAACGAGCGATACTGCCTTGAAATAAGTTATTTTACGATTGTTGAAATAAAACTCACCGCCGTCATCCTGATATTTAGACAGCATTGCTTTTCGTTTTGCATTCGGGATTTTGGTGAGATCTACTTTATACACCATTGGGGGTGCAGTGGATTCATTGGGATCGTTTGTCCATGTATTGGTTTCGTTTGGATCCGAAACCCAACTGTTCTGCGGACCGTTATTCTTGCTAGGAGCAGGTGGCGGTGGTGGAGGCGGTGGAATGAGCTTCATGCCTCCATTGGCTTTGGAATAGTGGGTTTTGGCAAATTCTCGCTCTACTTTTTCTAAGAATTTCTTTGGTGTGTTTTTAATACGTACAGAAGGGAAGGAAGCCGTATAATCGGTTTCTTCCCAGTCTTTTGTGAAAGCATCGATAGCCTGAGCCAGGTCGCCTAACTTAATACTTTTGTTATTGAATTTAATCTTACTGTTAATGATTTCTACTACAAAGGCCTTTTTGCCATTTCTTGCGGCACCTTCTAGATATTCCTGCGCATAGGTTTTTTGAGCCTTTGGGGTTTCTACCGCTAAGGGCGTATTCCCCTTCGAGCGAACTACTTCTTGATCTCCCGTTACTAATCTGTGAAATCCATAGTCCCAAAGTGCGTCGAAAATAAACTGGACTTCTTCCCTTGGGGCATTCTTGGGTTCCATGATGTGGATGTTCAAGATTCTGTTGCGCTGGGCTGCATTGATATCTTGATGAAAGGATCCGGCTACAGAGGCCAGGGTCTTTTTTGTCGCCTCCACGCCATTTACTAGATAGGTGCCGTTGTCTAATATAGTGAGCTCCATACTTCGGGCAGTTAAACCGTCGGTTACAGTATTTTCTAGAGGGAAGGAGGTGTTGTCTTGAACGACTTGCTGTGTAGTACTAAATCCGTAGATAAGCATGGCCAATAAGGGCAGTACTATAAGGCTACGGACCCAGGTACTGGTCCTGGACGTTTGTTTTTTCATGACTTTAATTCGTTTTTTGATGAATGAATAATTAATAGGGTTCGCTAAGGAAGGCGAACAGGCATGTGATGAGTATGCCAAAAGGGTATTCTGGTAGGTGGCTGCGTCGATTCCGGATTTCAACACGGCACGATCTGCCAAAAATTCGTGATTCAATTTTATACTGCGTCTAATGAGGTGCAACACTGGGTTGAACCAAAAGACAACCAGTAATAATTCAATAAATAGGATGTCCAAACTGTGCATTTCACGTGCGTGGACTTCTTCATGGTCCATGACTTCCTTTGGAATTTCATTGGCTTCAAATTCATTTTTATTCAGGAAAACATAAGACAAAAAAGTGTGAGGAGTTGTTGGGGTCTGTAATAGTACTTTAAAAATGTTTCGGTCTTTGAAATAAGGGTTCTTCCGTATTTTCTGGATCATTGAGAACAGGTTCTTTCCAAACTTTCCTCCAAAAATCAGAATACCAAGGCCAAATACGCTCCAAAGTGCGATTGCAAGATAATTGGGGGATCTTTCCTCCACGATCGTAATATCTGGATACTCTGTAGTAATGAAGGTTCCCACAACGGGCTCTACTTCTATATATTCTGTAAAAGTGATAAAGGGTATGGCAAAGGATACGATAACGATCCCCAATAAATAGAATCGCTTTAAGGTATGCATGTTTTCTCGCTCCAAAAAGAGTTTGTAAAAAGCATAGAGGATTGCCATACAGGCGGCCGATTTTATCAAATAAAGTTCCATACCTATTTCTTTTTAATTTGTTTGTCAATCAAACTGCGAAGATCTTCCAATTCCTCTTTGGTCAAATCGGTGGTTTCTGTAAAAAACGATGCAAATTGGGAGGCATTATTGTTGAAGAAATTCTTGATCAACCCATTCATATGCTTCGAAAAATAATCCTTCTTCTTTACCAACGGAAAGTACTCCCGAGAACGCCCCAATTGCTTGTAGTCCACAAATTTTTTGTCCTGCATACGCTTTAAAAGGGTGGCTACCGTTGTGGTGGCTGGGCGCGGTTCTGGATAGGCTTCGATGAGGTCTTTCATAAAAGCGCGCTTCTGTCTCCAGAGGATTTGCATGAGTTGTTCTTCGGCGTTCGATAATTGCATTTTCTTCTACGTTTTTAGAATTGACTCTACAAATGTAGAATAAATATTTTAATTCTACAAACGTAGAGTAAAAAAATATTGGGTTTATTCAGTTACCTTTGCCCGAACTACAAACCCAGTTACCTTGGAAAGAGACCTGAGAAAACGTGCCGAAGAAAGATGCGAATTGTGCGGAAACGATGAAAACCTAACCGTTTATGAAGTTCCCCAATCGCCTCATGGTGGATTGGAAAGCCATGTGTTGACGTGTTCGACTTGTGAGTCTCAGTTTGATACAGAAACTAGGGATGCCAATCACTGGCGATGTCTAAACGATAGTATGTGGAGTACCGTACCTGCGGTTCAGGTGATGGCTTGGCGCATGCTACATCGGTTGAAAGCCGAAGGCTGGCCACAGGATTTATTGGATATGATGTACTTGGATGAAGCGACCCATGCATGGGCCGCTGCTGCTGGAGATGCCGAAGATAAAACCGATGCTATCGTTCACAAGGATGCCAATGGCGCCATATTGCAAGCTGGCGATAGTGTAGTCCTCATTAAAGACCTTAAAGTAAAAGGTTCCAGCATGGTTGCGAAGCAAGGAACTGCTGTTAGGCGCATATCCCTAGATCACGAAAATGCCGAATATATTGAAGGCAAAGTAGATGGCCAGCACATAGTTATTGTGACCAAATATGTGAAGAAGCTATAAGTTCTATTGGCTCATTTCAGTAAAATAATGATAGAACATGGGAATGGTCTCAATTCCTTTTAGGTAGTTCCAGATTCCGAAATGTTCGTTCGGGGAGTGGATGGCGTCACTGTCCAAACCAAAGCCCATCAAAATGGTTTTGCTTTTAAGTTCTTTTTCAAATAGAGCTACAATCGGGATACTTCCTCCACTGCGTTGTGGGATGGGTGTTTTTCCAAAAGTGGCTTCATAGGCTTTAGAAGCCGCTTGGTATCCAATACTATCGATCGGGGTTACATAGGCCTGTCCGCCGTGATGCGGACTCACTTTAACCGTAACGCCTTTCGGAGCGATGTTTTCAAAATGATTTTGGAACAGTTCCGTAATGCGTTCCCAATTCTGGTCCGGTACCAATCGCATAGAGATTTTTGCGTAGGCCTTACTGGCGATCACTGTTTTTGCACCTTCACCTATATATCCACCCCAAATTCCGTTGACATCCAAGGTTGGACGGATCGAATTGCGCTCGTTGGTGGTATAACCTTCCTCACCATACACATCTTCAATGTCCAAGGCTTTGGTATAGGCTTCCTTACTGAAAGGGGCTTCGGCCATCTTATCTCGCTCCTCGCGGCTCAGTTCTTCAACTTCATCATAGAATCCAGGAATGGTAATATGCTTGTTTTCATCGTGAAGGGAAGCGATCATTTTGGTCAACACATTAATGGGATTGGCCACGGCACCACCGTATAATCCGCTATGAAGGTCACGGTTGGGCCCCGTTACTTCCACTTCTACATAACTCAATCCACGCAGTCCTGTGGTAATTGAGGGAATGTCGTTTGCAATCATGCCCGTATCACTGATAAGTATTACATCATTGGCCAGTTTTTCCTGATTGCGGGTGACGAACCATCCCAAGCTTTCACTTCCTACCTCTTCCTCGCCTTCGATCATAAATTTTACGTTACAAGGCAATTGTCCCGTACTCGTCATATATTCCAATGCCTTTACATGCATGTACATCTGGCCCTTGTCGTCGCAGCTCCCCCGGGCAAAGATGGCACCATCGGGATGAAGCTCAGTTTCCTTGATCACCGGTTCAAATGGTGGACTGTCCCAAAGATCCAATGGATCGGGCGGTTGCACGTCGTAATGACCATAAACCAGAACGGTGGGTAGGTCGGGATCGATTATTTTTTCACCGTACACAATGGGATAACCAGGAGTTTCACAGATTTCAACCTTGTCACACCCTGCCTTTTCGAGGCTTTCCTTAATGGCATCGGCGGTTTTAATCACATCATCCTTGTAGGCCGAATCGGCACTGATAGATGGAATTTTGAGTAATTCTATAAGTTCATTTATGAATCGATCTTTGTGTTGATCTACATAGGCTTTGGCACTGTCCATGGATGGTATTTTATTGAAGTATTGGTATAGATTAACGAAGGTACGAAAAGATGCAAATTTGAGGGAAAGTTTGTTTGTAAATTACAAATCTTCCTTATATTTGCCCTCCCTAAGCGGATGTGGTGGAACTGGTAGACACGCTAGACTTAGGATCTAGTGCCGCAAGGCGTGGGGGTTCGACTCCCTTCATCCGCACAAACCTTCAGAGTTTTCTGGAGGTTTTTTTATTTCCTGGATTTTCCAATGAAAACAGAATGATCCAAAATGAAGGGAGAAGAAGCCTGTCCGGCAGTAATGCGGGAACTCCCTGCATCTGCACAGAGCTCTCGATTTTTCGGGAGCATTTTTGTTTTCAAGAAGTGTTTGGGTAACGGTGTTTCGTTGATATGCATACTAAGGAATCACAACCCAAAATCCAATGAATCGATACCGCTTTCTTTTTTTTTGTTAGTTCCGATTTAAGGGAATTCTTATAGGTAGCAATTGATATTGCACCGCATAAACACCCACATCGTGTTGTTTGCCCCGAAGTGGTATTTTGCCCAACTTTTCGTATTTAAAATCATTTTTGGGCAGGGCGTTTTTTAGGTTCTCTGAAATGAGCAGCTCTTGGCTGTAATCGTTGCATTTGCTCTGGATTCTCGCAGCCGTGTTTATGGTGTCACCGTGATAGGCAATCTCCTTTTTGTGTTTCCCAACTTCGGTAGCAATGACCACCCCACCATTCACGCCAGCTTTAAAAAAAGGGATGCAGTTGTATTTTTCTGAATAGTAGGTCTGTCGTTTTTGCAATCGATGCTTGAAATTATAAAACGCATGAAGGCAATTGCCATTTCTGATGCCATGTTTAAAATTCCAAGTAAGGACCACTTCATCGCCCACATATTGATAAATCTCGGCTTCATTTTCTATCACTACCCCAAGATCGTTAAAACAATCCTGTATGAATCGGCTGTATTTTAAATGCCCCAGTTTCTCGGCATGCTGGGTAGAATCCTTTAAATCCAGGAACATGAAAATACGTTCCTCTTCGTGGGGTTCGTAAAACTTTCCCATCAAAATTTTCCAAAGGTTGTTCCCGCCCAACATGAGGTTTACCTGCCAAAGGGCGGCCATGAAGAAATCGGTGGTAAGGATAAAGAAATAGATGGCCCAACTTCCCTCATCGAAGATGAACTCTTTTAAACTTATTTCTACATCTAGCAGTGCAGGAACAAAAACATAAGAAACCAAAACCAGCAATAAAAGGATCCCTATAGACAAGAAGGAACGAATGAGCAGGAGTTTTCCCGCAGAGATACGCTTATAATAGCGTTCATCGGCAACAATTTGGGCGCATCCCGAAATAGCACCGAAAATGGGTCCTATGGTAAGGCTGTACAGGAAGCTGGTTGTAAGATCGAAATCGATCGCCCCATCTTCTGTAGCACCAACGCCACGCACGATGGTTAGAAACATAAATGCGAGGGTCCATCCGGCCGAAAAAGTAGCGATGATCTTGAGCCTACGTTTGTTGGTGAATGTCACAGGATGCTGGGTCTTGGGTGAAAAGGTTACTTGTCTTCAAAATTAGGCAAATAATTGAAGATCATTGCACAAGAAATAATGAAGGAATTAAGTACGTATTATATCATTGTAACATGAAATCAGTATATCATTGATAATATTTCCCTACCTTTAAACCGCTTCCCCAGCTTTTACTCTGTATATCGGTATGTTCTACTCATTATGAACATTATAAAAGTGAAAGCCATGAAAACCCAATCCATTTTTCAATATACTGCGCAAGCAGTAAGATTCCTTTTTACAACACTCCTTATCACGATCCTATTTTTGGGATGTAAGGACAAGGCCTCCGAAAAAGAAACCCCTTCCGAAAAAGAAACCTTATTAACCACTATGGGTTCTACACCCTCTGTGCATGTCGCCTTTGCCGGTGGTGGTTGGCGCGCCCATACCGGCCATTCGGCATGGACCATTTCCCTCTTGGAAAACGGAACCTATTCCTTAGGAGATGTATATGACCATGTAGGCACATTTTCATCTAATTCGGGCGGGAGTTGGTTCAGTACCATGCTCATGTATTCCAGCAGTTTTGTTTCCGACATCCAAGCTGCGGACGCCGTGACCCAATGGAACTCCACCGGCGGATGGATCGGTAAGCAAAGAGCCCTTTTTGACGCTGCTCCCTGCGGATTGGCGCCCGACGGCATCTATCTGGAATGTGTGTTCGATCACTACACCAACAAATCCTACACCGGCGGAACCTATTGGAAATTGATGGTCGAAAACCTGGTGTTTAAAAGTTATCCATTGGGCACAACCACCTTGAGCGATCCGCACCAATCCTGGGCCAAGGACAAGCCTTTACTGTTGGCTTCTACGCTTCTTACCAATGCCGTGGTGTTAAATAGCACTAAAGATGATGAGAACAACCAATATTATCAAGCCTGTGTAGATCCCAGCACGCCCGTACTTAATGGTGATTCTGGGTCCGATTGCAGCCAAGGAAGGCCCGTAGATGTTTCGGCGGCGACGTTTTCCAGCATACCTTCAGGGAACAGTTACCAAGCCTCTCCTTTCTTGGCAGAGTTGGGAACGAGTAAATTAAACCTGGGATATACGGCCGACTTCGAATTCGAAACGGCTCCCAAGATTACCAAATCCGTGGCCCTGCCTTTGCAAAGTGATGGCGTTCCCGTGATGACAGCGGCAGCCGCTTCCAGTGCCGCGGCGGGATTTGGAGCCAGCGAGCACATTACCGGCTCTTTCGATTTTTCCTGGGTTTTCGAGGACAATGCCATTAGCTTTGGCCTCAATGGAGGCTCGGTAGATCATGTAGTCGCCAAAGGATTAAGCCTTACCGATCTTGCCGACAAAAAAGTAGTGCGTTTGGCCGATGGTGGTGCCGCAGATAATTCTGCCGTGGCCCAGTTGGTACGTTCCCTGCAACTTAATGGGCAGGCCGATGGTTTCAATATTGTGGCTTTCGATAACGTATCGGATATTACCACCATACAAGGGGCGGCCAATGTGGGGATCGATATTGCCAGTTTATTTGGTTATAAAGACCAACTCTGTGTGAATTTAAAACTCACCAAATACTGTATCACCACGCCCAACTTACAGATTTTCGAAGCCGCTCCCTTAACCAGTACCCAACATACGTGGGCTTATGGAACTGGGTCCAATCAGTTGGTCTATACCCAATACCAGATTACCACCAAGGCCAATCCCACTTTGGGAATTGTTGGAGGCACCAAGGGTACCTTGCATTCCTTTACCTGTGCCTATCCCACGGCCGAAACGGCTCCTATAGATGGGGATACCAATTTCGATGCCTATGCCAATATGTTCAAATTTATCAATGATGGTTTAAATGATAAAAGTGGGGTAGGGTTACAGTACTTAAGGGCTGCACTTGGATTATAGGATGGTTCTATTTGATGTTCATTTCTTTTGCATGCCCAAAAGAAACGAACCAAAGAAAAGGGCACTTTTATTAGGAATTTTTCGGCTCCGCCAAAAACCACCTTGGCAACTCCGCGGCCTTTAAGGCCTGAATCTCGGAGCTTGCCTACGGCTATTCTGAATAAAAGGATTAGTAAGTTTTCCCTATATCCTTTTTGCCCTTCGATTCGACTTCGGGACCCATAGTGCGCGAATGCGTTAAGAACAAAATGCTGTTTGAGCCTCAGGCGAGTTTATTTTGTTTAGTATTAAGCACGTTATGGGTGAATAAGAATCAGCAGGCTAGATTCCTGCCTGACGGCAGGCAGGTTTTGGTTCTTTTTTAGCAATGAAAAAAGAACATAGAAAAAGCAGTTTGGGTTTGAATAAATGACAAAAATTTTTACACATGACAATTATTTTGTCATTGCATGGGGTTGTTAACCTAACTAGATAGGTTCCGAACCTAATTAGCTACGTCCAGAACCTAGCTCATAGGGTTCCGAAATCAACTCGACCATTAAAATAGCGAACTGATTAGATCCAGAACCCTACTTACTAGATTCTGCACCCCAAAAATGGGGTCAAAGACCTAAAAAGTACGGTTCGGAACCGGAAAAGTATGCTTCACAACCCCAAAAGTTGGGTAATGAACCAGAAAAGATGAGTAATGAACCCATTTAGCTTAGTATGGAACCCCTCTGGCTTAGTAAATTACCCAACTAGCACTGTACAAAACCCCTCCAGAGGGTCTCGCAACGCATTTCATTGGATAAATAACCCTATAAGAAGGGATTCGATTCGACAGTTAAACAATTCAACGGTTCAACATTCTAAACAATTAAACCTCTCAACCCTTCACTATTCACCTTTCATTGATTAAATCATTAACTCATTCCATCATTATTATTTTTTTCCTATCTTTATTACTCTCCCTAATATTATTCCAGTGTTTTAGGAGGGGATTTTGTGGCTGAAGATGACACTGGTTTAGATATACGTATTTTCAATATAGATAAGATTTATTTTAATCAATTCGAGACTACTGTACTTTCGATGAATCAAATGTGAATGAGCATTTTTTATCTGAAATTAGGATAGTCATTTGAAAATTTATGATAATTAAAAACATTAGACTCCATGTTTCTTTAATTGCTTTTATATGCCTGAATTTTGAACGATAAATATTAAACAATTTAAAGATTTAGCACATGACGAAAAAAATGTTAACTGCAGTATTCCTGCTTATTTCACTTTGGGTATACCCACAAACAGGATTTACTTGTTCCTTTGAGGAATCACCGCTCCTTGCTCCTTTATTAAACAATTTTGATGAAAACGATTTAACTGCAGATGATAATAGGCCTTATGTGTTTCAGTTGCACTACTGGCAACTTGTAAGGGATGATGGTACGAGCGATAATTTATTAACTGAACAGGACTTTTTGGAATCCCTAGCCTTTGTAAACAAAGTCTACAATCAATTCAACATCTTTTTTAAGTGGGATGGACTTACCAATGTTCCAAATACAATATTTTATGATATTGAGGACAGAGATGAACTGCTAACAGCGGGTTTCTACGCCTATGTTCACCAGAATGGGTTCTATGTGCCGGGACAACTTAATATTTATACCCATAATGCAGGAGGAGGAAGTAGTGGTCAATCTACGAATGACTTCATGCCCATAAATCTAAATTGGCAACTCATTAGGCATGGGGCAATCATCCATGAAATCGGGCACAACTATGGACTGGCTCATACCTTTGGTCCCTTATGGGATCAAGATAATCCTTTCCCGCACAATTGTGAGCATCAGACAAGGAATCCAGGGGATCTGGGTTTTAACGCCAATACACATGGAGACAAACTTGTGGAAACCTATGCTACTCCATATAGCATTGACTATGATGATGTTGTTCTTGATGGAGATTGTAACTATATTGGGAGTGCAGTTGATTGCACGGGAGAACTCTATATAAATCCAGAATTCAAGAATTTCATGAGTTATACGCGATCCGATTGCTATAGAGAGTTCAAATCTGTACAAATAGCCAAGATGCGATTTACCATTAGGGAGGTGTTTCTAAATGGTTTGGAATCGCTGAGGGACACTATTCACCGCAAGGAACTTTACGAACCCTATCAGGGGGCGTATACGGAGTATGCCGGCCAACCAAATGGCGACCCGCCATTATTTCAACCTGGATTCGAGTACTATTTTTTCGAGTGTGAATGTCCGGAACAACAGCCCTGTAACGTGCCTTCGGCCTACGACGATACCAATTTCACTTATACCAATAACGCCTTGCTGCATATTTTGCCAGATGAGATTGACTACAGTGCCATAACCCACCCTAACCATACTGCTATGGCAATTAAACATCCACATGAGGCATTCTGGCCACAACCAAGGCGTTGCTTCGACAACTGGCTGTCACCGCCCATTATCGGTGGTACGATTACTAAGTTTAACGATGGTATATACAATGCGAATGTCACTATTACCCAAAAGGACTCCTTGCAGATGAACGATGTAAACCTGATCAATGATCTTGATCCAGGACTCTATAATATAAAGAAGAGTAAAGTGGATGGGAGTGTAGAAGAGACAAATTTGCTAAAAGAGAACGAATAATTTATAATGAGGTATATTAGTGTCTATGCTTTCCTTTAATTAAGTGTTATGAAAAAAATACTTTTGTTTTTTCTTTTGTTCCCAGTAGTATGCTGGGGGCAATATACGCAGATACCCGATGGGGTGTTTGAACAGTACTTGATCAACTTGGGTATTGATACGGAGGGTATTCATGACGGCCAGGTATTGACCGATGATATTGATCATATCACTAGCCTTCAGATGAGCCCTGTTTTTCCCGAAGTGGATCCTTTGATACAGGATTTAACAGGGATAGAGGATTTTGTTTCCCTTGAGTCGCTTAGGTTCGGTAGTAATGCCGTAGTCAATGTTGATCTTAGTCAAAACACTCAACTTAAGACCTTGGTTTGTAAGTTTAATGCCTTGGAGTCATTGGATGTTTCAAATAATCTGTTATTGGAGGCGATAGATGCTGCCAATTGTCTCCCCGGTTTATGTCCAAATACTAATACCTTTACTAGTATTGATCTATCAGCGAACGTTAACTTGGAAAGCGTATTTATTCCTAGATCGCACCTTACCACTATAGATCTTAGTAATAATCCAAACATTGACCAGATCTTTTTATTAGATAGCCAGGATTTGCAGAGCATTATAGTGGACAATGGAAACAATCTCGCTATTGAAATATTTAGAGTTACCAATGTTCCTTCATTGGTTTGTATTCAGGTAGATGACCCCGCTGCCGCTACAGCAGGTGATACCTTTCCCTATGATCAATGGGAAATTGATGATGGTGTTATTTTCAGCGATGATTGCTCTTTGGGAACAAATGAATACCTTCTAAAAAATTCCTTAGTATCGCCAAACCCAACAAATGGAAGTATTGAGATTTCACTCCCATCCGGTGTTCAACTAAAAGGGTGGAGTATTCTTGATTTGCAAGGAAGGGAACTTTTATCGGGAGAAGCTGAAACGGCTAGCCTCACGAAGTTGCCAAGTGGTATCTATTTACTGGTGGTAGAGACAAACGTCGGGAGTTTGGCAAAAAAGGTGATGCGATACTAAGTGGGTTAAAGTCTGTGACTATGTTTATGCATTTGATGACACAGCTAGCGCTCGCATGCCTGCTGCATGCTGGTCTCCAGACGGGTGCTTCCTTAAAAGTGGGCCATCACTTATAGCACACTAAACTACTAAGTAGCAAGATTTATGCTACTTTTATAGGGTGTTCTGGAAAAGAAAGAAAAAGAAGCCAACCGAATTTAAATGTGCCAATTGTGGGCAAGTCCATAGCGAATGGCCGGCACTGGCATTTACTTCCCCTGCGAATTATGCGTACCTCTCCGATGAAGAACGAGAGAATCATGGAACATTGAATACAGATTTCTGCGTTATAGAATACGACGGTCAAACGGACCGATTTATACGGGTAACCCTAACCCAAAAAGTAAATAATAACTGCGAAAATTTAGAGTATGGACTTTGGGTTTCCTTAAGTGAAAAAAGCTTTTTCGATTACCTGGAAAATTTCGACAACGAAAACCACGAAACCACCTATTTCGGTTGGTTATGCAGTAACATCAACGAGTATGAAGATACAATGTCGATTCCTTGTAATGTAAATACGCGGACTGGTAATCAACGTCCAGAAATAATCCCTCATGAAGACCATGACCATCCGTTTGTTCGAGATTATTACAACGGAATAACGAAGGAAGAAGCCGAGAAACGAATAAATACAATGTTAAATAACCTTGATTAACGCTGTTTTAGATCCTTCAGTTTTACCTTATGACATCACCTAGAAACAGAGGCAAAGAAGGCCGGGACGATCTCATGTTTGGGACCGAAAAGGCGCAAGCTACCCTCAAAGAAGCCGTGGCCGATATGCATTATCTCCTTTCTCGTGGCTATGCTGAGAAGTCGGCCCTGCAATTGGTGGGAAATCGTCATCGTCTTAATGTACGACAACAAAAAGCCGTACAAGGGATGAGTGCTTCCATAGCCCAGATCTCCCAACGAAAACAAACCGAACTTTCTGTGGAGGATCTAAAAGGACAACTTATCGCTATCGATGGTTTTAATCTGCTTATCATTCTAGAAAGTGCTTTGTCTGGAGCCTATGTTTTTAAAGGTCTGGACGATTGCTACCGCGATCTTTCCAGCGTACACGGCACCTATAAACGCGTACAACAAACCGAGGGCGCCCTGCAGCTCGTTGGAGACACCTTGAAGGAATTGCAAGCGGGAAATATATTGTGGTACTTCGATCAGCCCGTTTCCAACAGCGGCCGCCTTAAAACCCTACTTGGCGAACTGGCTCAAGAAAAAAACTACGATTGGACCATGGAACTGGATTACAACCCCGATAAACTCTTGGCCGAAACCGATAGGGTAGTGGTAAGTAGTGACGCGTGGGTATTGGACCGTGCCGCTCGATGGAGCAACTTGGCAGGGGCACTTATTGAGAGTAGAATTTCAACAACACAGGTTGTCTTTGGAGCGTGAGAAGCAAAAGGTAATTATAGAAACAACTCCGAACTCCGAGTATTTTGCTGCCCTTCCATACAACCACGCCTCCCTTCGATACGTTTTGCTCTGCAAAACACTCAGGGTACATGCGGGCCCACTCAGGGATCAGCAAAATGTATCGAGGAGTAGCTTGAAAAGTGAAGCATTAGATCATTAATTCATTCCATCATTAAATCATTGATCATTGTCAAACTGTTATCATTTCCCTAAACCCCATGGCAGGTTCATTTCGCTTTGCTACATTTAGATTATTAGATTATTAGATTATTAGATTATTAGATTATTAGATTATTAGATTATTAGTCAATAGTCAATAGTCAATAGTCAATAGTCAATAGTCAATAGTCAATAGTCAATAGTCGATAAACAGTGCGCAGTAAACAGTGTGCAGTAAGTAGAGTACATTAAGTCATTATTTCATTCAATCATTAATTCATTCAATCATTGCTTTCCATGAAAAAACATCTCCTAACCCTCGCCTTACTGGTTTCCTTTACCACGGTATTGGCACAATCCGAAAACAAAGAAATCGTAACTGTAAACTTTGTAGAAGTGATCGATAATCAATTGGACGAAACCCTTTACTATTACGAAAACAACTGGTTGCAACTCCGTAAACAAGCCCTAAAGGACAACGCCATTGCAGACTATGAACTCCTGCTCAGTATGCCCGAAAAAGACCAACCCCGCTATATTACCCTTATCACTTCCTATGCCGATAAGGCCCAGTACGACAATAGGGAAGCCTATTTTGGCAAATTAATTGAGGAACGGGGCGAGCGAAAACTGCTCAACGAAAAACAACCCAAGGAGTTCCGTAAGGTCACCCTAGGAGCCGATATGAAACGTAAATTCTGGAATTAATTAAGACTGCGTAGAAGCCTTTTGTATGCTCACCCTTCGGTCCTGCAATTGTTCCCCAAAGGTGAGGTAGTGCTCCAACTCGGTCACACGGCCTTTGAGATCTTCAATCTCCACATGTACCGTAAAGATACCCCAGGTCCAGATCAATAAACCACAATCGAGGTTAGCAGGCCTGCGCCGTACCACTTTGACCCGGTTCTTGCCAAAGGTGCTGTGTAAGGTATACTTTACCTGCTTTACGTAGGGCAAATCACGTCCTTCCAAAAAGATACGCACCTTGTACAATTTACGTTTGCTCCGCGAAGCTTCCCGGTAAAAAACCGTTTGCTGCGCATCGTTCGATTCGTCAAAGTCGACCAAAGTGTCGTTTACCCTAAGGTTGTATGTCTTTAATTTCATATGTCTTATTCGCCTACAGGTTCAATAATATCATCTTCCTCGCCACCTCCAATGTCACCACCATCACCACCATCACCATCTCCGTTGTCACCACCACCTACTTCCGGTTCTACGATGCTGTCATCGGCATTGGAGACTTCCCCTGCATCAGTAGTAATTCCCTCGCTTTTGTTACGCGCGGCCGATTCGCCATAGTAATACCCAATAATGGAACCCAACAGTCCGCCCAGGGAGGCAATCACCAGTTGCATGGCCTCCATCATATTGTCGAAATTATCCTTGCTCGCCCACATGGAAATGCTAATAAGGATCACAAACAGGATCACGATAAGCAAGGCTAGGAAATGACGGAAATCGTCCACAATATTAATCAACGATTGGGTAAGGATATACGTAATACTCGTAGAAGTGTTCTTATCCTTGGCCTTCACCACCTTCTTTTCGCCCTTTTCGTTGGTATAGGTATGAAAGGTACGGTATTTCCCAATGGCAAATACCTGAAACAGCCATCGCACCGTAAGAACGACCGCGAATAGGATTAGGATGAGCAGTAATACCCCCGTAGAATGTTTTTCAAGAAAAATGAGAAAGTCTTCCATGATAGCAAAATTGGTTAGCAATGCTTGTTTTTGGAATGGGGATTTACCGAATTAAAGATACTAAAACTGAAGGAAAGATTGCCGAATGGGCATAAAAAAAGACCCTGAAAATCAGGGCCTTCTAAGTATTTTGTGGTAGGCTTAGGCCAATTTCTTGTAAATGAGTCCCGCAATGAGTCCTGTGACGCCAAAGAAGATCACATAGATCGCAAAGTTGATCAGGGTTCCCTGTAGGTCCATCATATTGGCCGTGGCATAATCGATCATTTTTTCTCCCAGACCGATCATGATCCCAACAAGGATTCCCATATTAAGGCCACTGGCGGCTCCATACTCGTTCATCCCAAATTTTCGGTAGATGGAACAAAACCCAAAGGCCTGTACCAAGCATCCCAAAGCGAGGAATGCAAAATTGGGTTCTGGTTTAATCAAACCTTCAAGAAGGATGTTGTCTGCCATCAAGGGTTCGGCAATGATTCCCCATAACAGGAATCCACCCATCTGGCCCCAAATGGCCGTTAGAAGGGTAGCAACAAGATTTGCTTTCGAAAACATAATTAAAATGGTTTAGTTGTTAGTACTCAGAAAAATACAAAATATTTGCGTGTAAGTGATTTCGCCAAAAAATAGGGCTACTTTTGAGGCGTGAAAACCCACTTCGATATTTTGCTGGTTGGCGGCGGTGCTGCCGGATTTTTTACGGCCATTAATGCAGCCGAAAAGGCACCCCATCTTAAGATCGCCATTCTGGAAAGGGGCAAGGAGGTACTCACCAAGGTAAAGGTCTCCGGTGGTGGGCGTTGCAATGTCACCCATGCGGAGTTTATCCCTAAGGAGCTGTCCCAAAACTACCCCCGTGGGGAAAAAGAATTGTTGGGGCCTTTCCATACGTTTATGACCGGCGATACGATCGCTTGGTTTGAAGCGCGGGGTGTGCAGTTGAAGATTGAAGAAGACGGCCGTATGTTTCCCGTTACCGATAGCTCCCAGACCATTATCGATTGTTTTTTAACGGAAACCCTACGGTTGGGGATTGAAGTACTGCGGAATCAATCTGTGAAGGACGTCAACCCTACGGAAGCAGGATGGCAGGTGATCACTAATACCGAAACATTTACGGCCCAAAAGCTGGTCATGGCCACAGGGAGCAACCCGAAAATCTGGAAGTTGATGGAGAAGCTGGGACATTCTATCGTGGCTCCTGTGCCTTCCTTGTTCACCTTCAATATTGAAGATGAGCGCATTACCGATTTACAAGGACTGAGTAAGGAAGCCGAAGTAAAAGTACTGAACGAGAACGGCAAGGTTTTGTTGGAAAGTGAAGGCCCTTTGCTCATTACCCATTGGGGCATGAGTGGTCCTGCCATTTTAAAACTTTCCGCTTGGGGCGCTCGTTTACTGGAACCCCTAAAGTATCATTTCAATATTGTTGTGAATTGGATGCCACACCATACTGATGTTGAGGTGTTGGAACTCTTAATGAATCTGAAACAGGAATTCCCCAAGCAAACCATTTACAAATATCCCCGTTTCGAATTGCCCAAACGCCTTTGGCAACGCTTGGTGACGGTTTCGGGTCTCGATGCTACCGAAATCTGGGCCGATGTTTCCAAAAAGAAGCTACAGCAGTTGGCCAAACAAATCACCCAAGGTACCTTTCAAGTACATGGAAAGAGTACCTTTAAGGAAGAGTTTGTAACTGCCGGCGGAATCGACTTAAAGGAAGTGAATTTTAAAACCTTCCAAAGCAAGGTGAACCCACAGCTGTATTTCGCTGGAGAGATACTCAATATCGACGCCATAACAGGTGGTTTCAATTTTCAGAATGCCTGGACTGGCGGTTATATCGCGGCCCAAGCCTTAACCGAAGACCTATGAAAACCTGGATCATATTTCTAAGAGGAATTAATGTAGGCGGCCATAAGAAAATTAAAATGGCCGATCTCAGGGAATTATTGGTCTCCTTGGGCTTTGAAGCCGTACAAACCTACATTCAAAGTGGCAATGTGGTGTTGAAAACTTCGGAACCAGATCCGGGAACGATCATTGAGAAGGGCATCAAGGATACGTTAGGTTGGGAGGTTCCTGTTTTTGCAAAGGCACCTTCAGAAATTGAAGCCGTATTGGCGCAATGTCCTTTTTCTGAAGAGAAGAAGCTAAAGAGTTATTTCAGTCTATTGCATGCGGTACCTACTTCAGAAAATATGGAGGCAGCTTCTGCGATTTCCTATCCCGATGAGGAATTCCACATTACCGATTCTTGTATCTACTTCTATTGTGCGACAGGATATGGCAAGGCCAAACTGAGTAACAATTGGTTCGAAAAGAAATTGGGAGTGTCGGCAACCGCTAGGAATTACCGAACACTCACCAAAATGCTGGAGCTCGCAAGAGTCTAATGTACCTAAAACTAGTCTTTCAAAACCTTCAACGTTTGCTGCCCTTGGGGCGTGCTTACAGAAACGAAGTACATTCCTCGGGGCACATCGAAGTTGAGCTCCAACCTCCTCGTTTGTTGCGCTTCTTGTGTTAGGATCACCTGTCCAGCTACATTAGAAACGGTAACAGAAATATCACTCGAAATTTGGGATGTGGCAATGGTGAGCTTCCCTTGGGTCGGATTGGGATAGGCTATAAATTCATTGGAACTGAAATCGGGACTGTCCAGGGTTTCGAAAGTATCTTCAATGAGTTGCAAAGCATCCAATTTACCATATCCCCAATCGTCGTTGGGAACGGGACCTGTAAAAGCATCCTCCTGGCTGGAATTGTGCAGTAGTGTTCGCACCTGATCGGGCGTAAGGTTGGGATTTACTTCCAACATCAAAGCGATCACACCCGTAGCTAAAGGCGCGGCACCACTCACGGCGTTTTGAATGCCATAAAGACCATTACTGTTTTGTAATACATTGAAAGAAAAACTGGCATAGTAGGTATTTTCGGCGTAGGCAGCATGACATACTTCTCCAGTAGAAGCGAAGTCTACTCCCAAACGATCGTCGTGCGTTGGGCTGCTACTGGAACCGATCCACAGTTCCCCGGGATCCCCTTGTCCGGTAATCCCGCGTGGGATTCCGTCGATATCCGTCCAGGTGGGATCTACCACATAATCGGTTGGGGTAATCACCTCATTGGCACTGGCATAATCGTTAATGCTATAACCGGGCACGACGAAATTTAAGAAGCGGTTATTGTTTGCATAGGTCGATGGATTGAGGGTTGCATGAAAGTCGCCATCGTTACTTTGGGTGCCTTCCAAAATTACTTTATATGTTCCCGTATCGCCTGTAAAATCGATAAGCAATTCCCTTCGGTTGGAAGTAGCCCCAAAGAATTCCACGTTGGCACCACGATGGAACATGCTGATGTCACCAAAATTCATGTCCACGGCACCACTGGGTCCTGCGGGGGCCGCAAAAGGACCTTCTGTGGTTCCGTTGGGGCGTTCTATACTTACGCTAAAGCGATCGTCTTCACTGTACCAAAGGTCGAAACGAAGAAAACTTGCTTCCCCTTTTTGGATTTCAATTTCGATCGTTTCTCCTTGGCTAATGTTACTGGCAGCGTGATTATCGTTTCCACCATCATCGCCAACACCACACACAAAAGTGTTTCCGCTCGCGACGAAATTATCAATGGCTTGGCAAACGGTACTGGTGCCATCGGTGGGGCCGCCAATGGAACCTAAGTTCATAAGGGTGACCGCAGGAAGTCCCAATTCGGCGATTTTATCCTCTGCAAATTGAAGGGCAACCGGAACATAAGCTGGATTAAAAAAGCCAGCTTGTCCAGGTTCTCCATCGAAAGGAGGGAAGGCATCATGGGTAATTTTTATGCTAATAATGGTCGCCATGGGAGCCACGCCCTGAAATTCTCCGGAACCTGTTCCGGTTCCATTCCCTGCAGCAATTCCAGTGGTCGCAGTTCCGTGGCCACCTCGGTCTGTAGAAAGAGGCGGATCGCCATTGTCCAATGCTTGGTCGATCTCGGCACGATCAAAGATGGTGCCGATACCGTAGGGGTTATCGGGATCTCCAGATCCTGATGGATCGATCATATCATAAGAGTAGGCTAAGCGGGTGTTTCCGTTTTCATCCAAAAAATCGGGATGGCGGTAATCGATTCCCCGGTCTATGATCACCACTACGACATTCTCGCCTGTGAGTCCATATTGGGAATAAACATCATCTAGATTGGCTTCCTGCCGAGCAGGAATTCCTTGTGCCCAAAGGGAAAGGGCAAAACAACTTAAAAAGGTGGTTAGTAAAATTTTTTTCATGACTAATAGGTACTTAAATGAATATGCTCTTTGGCATACATCGTACCTATAGCAGAAATGTCATCATGTGGATTGTCTCTTCCAACGAGTGATGCCCCAAATTAATAG